>NZ_JAGGQM010000005.1:0-328083 GCF_018613295.1 Bacillus sp. ISL-39 | reverse complement strand
CATAAAAGGGGTTAATGTGCGGATAAAGAGGATGCAGCGGAGATTATCGTCACATAAAAGGGGTTAATGTGCGGATAAAGAGGATGCAGCGAAGATTATCGTTACATAAAATAGATTAATGTGTGGATAAAGAGGATTCAACGAAGATTATCGTTACATAAAATAGATTAATGTGCGGATAAAGAGGATGCAGCGGAGATTATCGTCACATAAAAGGGGTTAATGTGCCGATAAAGAGGGGTTAAAGTAGTTTCCGTTCACATTCAATCATAATGTGAGCTGGTTGCCGCAGAAACTTCATCTGGGAATCACCTCATCACGACAAACTCAAATTGTTAGAAAATTGCCATACAACTCTCACACTTTTTCTTCAGCTAAAAGCTATAATGAACCCGAATGGACTATGAACGGTGGTCTGGAATACCAGAGGGCTGATGGGGGCGATCTAATGAAGAGTTTGATTGTTTACTGCTCAACACATGGTACGACAGCAAAAGCGGCACATCTTTTACGGAAGCGGATTGAAGGGGATATCATTGCCATCAATCTGGATAAGACAAAGCTCCATTCAGATTTGGAGCTGTTTGATTCGGTGATAATCGGCGGATCGATCCATGCCGGCAGCATCCAGGGAAAAATCAAGAAATTCATGAAAGAGCATGAGGACGTGCTGCGAAGAAAAAACCTCGGCTTGTTTCTTTGCTGCATGAGGGATGGGCAGGAAGCATACTCTCAGTTTGAGAATGCATTCCCGTCCTATTTGAGGGAAGCGGCAATCGCAAAAGGATTGTTCGGAGGTGAATTCATTTTTTCAAAAATGAATTTCTTCGAGAAAATGATTGCGAAAAGCGTAAGCGGATCGACAGAAGAAATTTCGCATCTCGACCTGGGATCCATCAATGAATTCGCCGAAACTTTTAATACAAATAAGAAGTATGTACCTGTCTAAAAATCGGAGGCTATCTTGGCCTTCGATTTTTTTATTTTGGACGGCGGAAAATATTGTATAATCAAATTAATTTGTCAGGGGGAGAGTGTTTTATCGGAATGAATATTGAGCTTTTCAGAATGATCAATGACGCAGGAAAGGAATTCGAGGCCTTGAATCCGGTCATCGTCCTTATTGCCAACAATGCGATTTACCTTTTAGCGGCGGCTGTCCTTGTATACCTGTTCAGCCGAAACCAACGGAATCGATTGATGGTGGTGAGTGGTTTGACAGCACTTTTATTGGCAGAGATAGCCGGGAAGATTGCGGGCATGCTTCACTCGAATCACCAGCCTTTTGCAACGCTTCCCGATGTTAATCAATTGATTAAGATGGAAGTGAACAACTCATTTCCAAGCGACCATAGTATTATCTTTTTCACAATGGCGGTTACCTTCTGGCTTTTTAAAAGGAAGCATACATATTTATGGATCTTGCTCGCCGGGATGGTTGGTTTTTCACGGATATGGGCAGGGGTGCATTATCCGGCGGACATCGTCGCAGGTGCATTTCTTGGATCGGCGTTCGCTTATCTTGGCTACCGCCTGATTCCAACTATCAATTTATTTAATAAGAATAAATTGACAGGCAAGGAAATGAAAAATCTCTGATTATGAAACCTTTGCGCTGGGTAAACCGTACATAAACAAGGCTGAGATAGAGTATTTGATTTATAACCGCCAGAACAGTAAAATATATTCTGACAAATATTTTTTCGGAGAGTGAATTTTTTTGGAAGTTCCCATAGGTTTAGTCATTTTATTAGGTGTTTTAATTTTGTTATCTGCCTTCTTTTCTTCGGCAGAGACCGCTTTTTCCAGCGTCAATAGAATCAGGCTGCGCAATTATGTGTCCGAAGGCCGCGCTGGAAGCAAGAATGCTTTGCATATTTCCGAGAATTTCGATGATGCTTTGTCTACGATTCTAGTAGGAAACAATATCGTCAATATCGCCGCAGCGAGTATATCATCCAAGGTAGCCGTCGACCTGTTCGGCGCGAGCACGGGTCTCCTCGTGAGCACCTTTGGCATGACGGTGCTGATCCTGATTTTCGGCGAGATACTGCCAAAATCGATGGCCAAGGAAAATGCAGAGGAGTATTCGTTGAAAATATCCGCCATTCTGCTGCTGCTGATTAAAATCCTGACTCCGGTCAACTTCGTGTTCAGTAAATTGAAGGCATCCGTATCGAGGATGTTTTCGAAGGATGGGGAAGTCCAGCCATCTGTCACCGAAGAAGAAATCAAGGTGATGGTGGACATCAGTGAAGAAGAGGGCGTCATCAACAACGATGAGAGGGAGCTTGTACACCGTTCCCTGGAATTTAACGATGTTCTTGTCGGCGAAATTTTAACGCATCGAATGGATATGATTACAATCGAAGTAAACCAGCCTCTCGAGGAAATCAAGCAGATTTTCCTTGAGGAACGTTTTTCGCGAATCCCGGTTTATGAAGATAATATAGATAATGTCATCGGATTTTTGTCCGAACGTGAATTTTTCGCTGAATTGATTCAGAATAAAGAAGTGAATGTCCGCGAGATGCTGCGTCAGCCGATGTTCGTCGTGAAGTCAATGAAAATCGCAACCCTCCTGCCTGAGCTGCAAAGGACGAAAAGCCATATGGCCATTGTCGTCGATGAATTCGGCGGAACGAGCGGCTTGATTACGCTTGAAGACATCCTTGAAGAGCTCGTCGGCGAGATTTGGGATGAGCACGATGAAAAGGTCAACATTATAACAAAGATTGATGAGAGCACGTATGAGTTTGATGCAGCCTATGATCTAGATGATTTTGCCGAATTATTCAATGTGCCAATGCCGGAGACATCGTACCATAACCTAGGCGGCTGGATTTTTGAAACATTGGAAACCATTCCGGTAAACGGTGATACATTTGTTTACGAAAACCTGCGGATTATCGTTAAGGAAGTAGAAAATCATCGTATCCGTAATATTAAAGTGGAAATCATGCCCGTTTTAGAGGTAGAAGAATAAAAAAGAAGGTGGAATCAGGCTGTTTGGATGCCTGGCTCCACCTTTTTTGTTGTTTTTGGATGTTAAGATGCATTAAAGGTTTGCTGGAAAAATTATTCTCTTAATCAAGAGCCTTATTCTCCCGAAGAACCACCATAATTGCCCGAAAAAGGGTGATAATCTCTCGATAAAGCGCGGTAATTGCCCGAAAAAGAACCAGAATCGTTCCGTCTTCCTATTATTGTAAAAATATTAGCAGCAAGAAGCATCACCGCTGCAGCAAGCTTCGTTTTTCTCTTCTGTTTCCTGGACTTCTTTGATTTCCACGCTGCAGCAATCAGATTTTGAGTTGCTGCCCATTAGGATTTTGATAAAATTAGCCATTGATTTCACCTCCTTTCATCAAAAAAAATTGATTTATTATACAAAATAGAACACAAAACCAGAGATAGTAGACATCGTCACAACTGATGCGATAAAGGCAATCACAAGCTGCTTTTTAAAAATCGACTTTAACAGGATTACTTCCGGCAGGCTGGCGCCGGCTGAGCTGATCATCATCGCCATCACAGGACCAAGGGCCATTCCTTTTAAAATCAGCATTTGTGAAATCGGAATCATGCTTGAGAGTCGGATGTATAATGGAATCCCGGCGATTGCCGCTACTGGGATCAGCCACCATGCATCATGCCCAAACCATTTCGTAATGATTTCAGTTGGAACAAGTCCGTGGATCACTGCACCGATTGCTGCACCTATGATCAGGTAAGGATAGACACTTTTCATAAGCGACCAGGTTTCTTCTAAAGCAAATCTCCAATTGAACTTTTGGTTCTTTTCTTCATAGCCAGACATGATGACATTTTTGACGTATCGCTGGAACCCCAGCTTATCGAGTGTAAAGCCGATGACAATCGAGAAAACACTTGTGATGATTGTGTAAATGATTGTTACTTTCCAGCCCATGACGACACCCATGATCGTTAAAATTGTTGGGTCCAGCACCGGAGAAGCGAAGAGGAAAACCATAACGATTGAAAACGGGATTTTCTTTTTCAGCATATTGACGACTACTGGAATCGTGGAGCAGGAGCAAAAGGGTGTGATAAACGCGAACAGGATGGCGGCAAAGCTGGCAAGCACTTTATTGCGTCCTGTCAGTTTCTTTTCGATTTTTTCGTATGGAATGTATCCCTGGAGCAGGCTGATCAAGAAGGAAATCCCGATAAAAAGCACCGTCAATTCAAGGGCTATCCATAAAAAGCTTTTTAGAAATTCAATCATTATCCTCTACCTTCTTCCTTTAGCAATTAACTGGAACTGGGCAGCATTTAGGCTGCTGTTTTTGTTTACGGAAAATCCAAGGGGATCGCTTTGTTTCCGGCTGTTCAAAGAACTTCCATGCGTGTCTGGCTTTCCTTTCAACTTCCTGCTGCTTTAGTTGCGCCATTGCTTGATAATCATGATAAAACATGTATATCCTCTCCTTAATCAAAATATGTTGATTTATTTATCAAAAAAAATTGATTAATTCTCTGAAAAAAGAGACCTTGCTGGATCTGCTCTTTTCGAATGGTTGTTAGATTAGGCAATTTACTCTAGGCAGCCAAATCTAATTGTGTACGAAAAGAGCTTAACAACAGTTGCTAGGTCTGAAAAGGCAGCAAAGCTCTGGAGATAATAGATGGTTGATTTCTTTGGTGTTTACTGTGTAATAGCTCCAGGTTCCCTTTGTTTCTTTTTGGATCAGATTGGCATCAAGCAAAATCTTCAAATGATACGACAATTTTGATTGGGGCATGTCAATCAGTTCACTGAGATCGCAAACGCAGCTGGAGTCTTGCTGGCATAGAAGATTGAGGATGTGCAGGCGTTTTTGGTCGGCAAGGGCTTTGAATTTCTTTTCATATTTTTCAAAGGTGCTTTGAAGCGGCGGTTCCTTGGCTGCTTTGGTGTCAGTTGTCAGGTCTGTTAAAGGAATGAATGTTTCCACTTTCAACTCTCCTTAATCAAAATCTCTTGATATATTGTATTATATTTCCTGTAAAAACATTTTGCAACTGATAAATCAAAAATTTTTGATTTTATTTTTCAATCAATTTACAAGGGTGTAATCAATCCTTAATATAAATCTATTAACATATATTTATTAACTTATATGAAAGTCGAGGGGATTTGGCATGTTAAAGGATCCTTGTAAGGATTACGGCTTCATGATTGAGCTTATTAGAGAGGGAAAAGGAATGTCACAGGATGAATTGGCAATGAGGACCAAGACGACACGCAGGTTCATCCAGGAAACTGAATGTAGCAGGGTGTTCCCGAGTGATGGATTCATCGCGGCCTTAGCTTCTGCTCTGGATGTATCCTACATCGAATTAAAGGAAAGAATCTGGTGTGATGAACCTGAAAAATGCGTTATATAGTAAAACTTGAATAAGGCAAATGCTATGTCAGTAAATTCCCTACAAAAGATTAGGGGATTTACTGATATTTTTTTTTGCCTGAATCCTTGATGATAGAAGTGTAATCAAATGTATATCTAATCAATAAGGAGGTCTAGGAAATGGATTTTCACGCATATTGGGATTATCGTGTCGCGCTGGATTTGTTTCTCGGCGGTGTTGGAATCGGAGTTTTCCTGCTAGCAGCCTATTTCAGTCTTGTATTTAAGGAAAAATCATTCAAGGTCACAAGATTAGGATTTATTCTTGCACCAGTGCTCGTCGGATTGGGTGTGTTCGCGCTTCTCACTGAATTGGGTAAGCCATTCCGGATGCTATCGACATTCGTCAATGTCAACCCTACATCCGTTACTTCTTGGGGAGGTTTCCTTCAAACAATATTCATCCTGCTGTCTTTCGTGATTTTTTTGGTGTTATGGAAGTATAAACAAAGTGCCTATCAGATGGAACTTTTTAAAGGATTGGTGATAGCCGGTTCGGTATTCGCACTAGCTGTGGGGATCTACCACGGACTTCTGCTAATGTCACTAGGGGTTGCGGGCTGGGCAAACGGCTTGATTCCAGTCATGTTCCTCGTTTCATCAATCTTATCCGGCAGCAGTGTCTTGATGGTCATTGAGGCGGTCTTCATGAGGTCAATCATCGACAGGGGCAAAGAAGCATATTCAGAAACAGCTGTATCCTCAGATGCTCAGGTTTTCACATATTCAAAGCTATTGGTTTCGCTAGTTGGAATCCAAGCCTTACTTATCCTGACATGGAGAGTCAGCCTTAACTCAGCTGGTACAGAAGCAATCATTGCTTACGAGAATTTGATCAGCCACTTCGGGGTGTACTGGTGGATCTTTGTCGTAGCTATAGGGCTCATAATCCCACTTGCGATTGCTGGCTATTCAACATTGAAAAAGATAAAAATGAACTTTTACACAGCAATGGTCTTTACTGCCATTGTCTTGATCGGCAGCTATGCATTCAAGCATATCATCCTATATTCAGGCCAGATTCCACTGGCTGGTTTGTAATCGATTTGAAAAAGGAGGTCTTTTAAAATGGGAATTTCACGTAGAGGTTTTATAAAAGCATCTGCAGTAACCGGAGCAACCGTTGCAGGTTTATCAGCGAATAAACCTATGCTCACGGCATTTTCTGAAACAGACAAAAAAGAGCAAATAGCTGAAAGTGGAATATGGCTGGCATCCACCTGCCAGGGATGTACAACATGGTGTCCTGTTCAGGTGTATGTCGAAAATGGCAGGGCAATCAAGGTAAGAGGAAACCCTAACTCCAAAGGTAACCATGGCAAAATCTGTCCTAGACCGCATCTGGCCATCCAGCAGTTGTATGACCCAGATAGAGTCAAGGTTCCGATGAAGCGTACCAATCCCAAAAAAGGGCGCAACGAAGATCCGAAGTTTGTGCCGATCAGCTGGGAAGAGGCAATTGATGCGGTTACCAATAAAATGATGGAATTGCGCAAGAGCCATGAAACACATAAATTTGCGTTACTCAGAGGACGTTATACCGGCGCTGCCGATATTTTTTATAAAGCACTGCCGACGATTTTCGGATCACCAAACAATATATCACATAGTGCGATTTGTGCTGAAGCAGAGAAGTTGGGACCTTTTGTTACAGAAGCGTACTGGGACTATCGTGATTATGATTTAGAGCACACAAGATATGTCATCATGTGGAGTACTGATCCAGTATCATCAAACAGACAGGTGCCACACGCCATCAGCATGTTCGGAAAAGTACTGGATCAGGCAAAAGTCGCTGTCATCGATCCTCGTCTTTCCGCAACAGCTTCCAAGGCCGACGAGTGGCTGCCAGTCATTCCAGGTCAGGATGGAGCATTGGTTTCAGCCATAGCCCACGTGATTTTAAGTGAAGGAATCTGGAACCGTGAATTTGTCGGTGACTTCAAGGACGGCGAAAACCTATTCGCAAAAGGATCAGCCGTTGATGAAGCATCATTTGTTGAAAACAAGACATATGGAATCGTTAAATGGTGGAATCTTGAACTGAAGGAACGCACGCCTGAGTGGGCTGCTGAAATTTCTGGTGTACCGGCAGAGCAGATTTACCGTGTTGCCAGGGACTTCGCTGAAGCAGCGCCAAGAGCAATTTCATGGCTTGCACCAGGTTCTGCGATGCAGATTCGCGGAGGCTATACCTCCATGGGCGCACATGCGTTAAATGCCCTTGTAGGATCTATCGAGAATATCGGCGGTACGAACCGCGGTGAAAAAGTTCCTTTGGAGTCAATTCCTGAACTAGATTCTTATTTAGATGATATAGCCAAGAAGGGGAAGAAACACGAAAAAATCGACCAGCGTGGCCGGATTCAGTTCCCTGCATTCGCAAAAGGCGAACTGCACAAGGGAGTAGTTACAAATAATGTGGCGGATGGAATCCTGAACGAGGATCCTTACGACATTAAAATGGCAATTGGATATTGGAATAACTTCGTCTTCTCTTGTACCGGAGCACAGCGATGGGAAAAGGCGATGGAAAAAATCCCGTTCTATGTACACATTACGGTAAATCCGGCGGAAATGACCCAGTATGCGGACATTGTTTTACCTGCCTGCCACCAGCTTTTCGAAAGATGGGGAGTTATAAAGAGTAAGCAAAACATGAATGCTTACGGTTCAATTCAACAGCCAGTAATCGAACCGCTATGGGATTGCAAGGTGGATGAGACAGAAATTGGCTGGCTGATCGCAGAAAGCCTTGCAAAAAAGGGCTTCTCCAATTTATACGATTACTACCGAAATGAATTTGTCGATCCGGAAACAGGTAAGAAGGCAACAAATGAGAAAGAGTTCAATTTAGTTGCTACGAAGTTTTTATCGAAAAAACTCTGGCACCCATCTGAAGAGAAGAAGGGCGACCAAATCAGCAGCTGGCAGGAATTTGTCGACGTGGGCGTCTGGAACGCGAAACGGACACCATATAAGAAGCACTGGGAAGAGGGCTTCGAAACGGCATCAACAAAATTCGAATTTTACAGTGAAACGTTGAAAGGCCTGTTAGATGAGCACGCGAAAGGCCATAACACCAGCATCGACAAAGTAATGGAAGCGATGAAGTATGAGGCAAGAGGCGATCTTGCATTCGTTCCACACTATGAAGAACCGATTCGTTATGGTGATGAAAAGGAATTCCCGCTTATCTTCACTGAACATCGTTCACGACTCAATCGTGAAGGCCGCTCCGCCAATACAACCTGGTACCAGGAATTCAAGGATGCGGATCCAGGGGATGAGAAATGGGATGACGTGATTAAAATCAATCCGATAGATTGTAAGAAATATGGAGTCAAGTCAGGTGACAGGGTAAAGGTGACGTCAGTCCAGGGCTCCATTGAAGTAACGGTAAAAGAGTGGGAAGGAACACGTCCAGGAGTTGCAGTCAAGTGCTACGGCCAGGGCCACTGGGCGTATGGAAGAATCGCAACGATGGATTACCAGAAGAAAATCGCACGCGGAGGAAATAACAACGAAATCCTTCCTAGCGATTATGAACATTTAAGCGGTTCAACTGCCCGTCATGGCGGCCTAGCCCGAATCAAAATCGAGAAGATATAATCTGCTGGAGGTGTGAAAAATGACTAAATACGGAATGGTAATAGATTTGCATAAATGCGTAGGCTGTTCTGGATGTTCGATCGCCTGCAAAAATGAGAATAACGTAGATACTGGAATGTTTTGGGCTCATTACTTCCATGAAACGAAGGGGAGCTTTCCAAACGTAAACTATAAATATGTCCCGACTCTCTGCAATCACTGTGAAGATGCAGCTTGTGTAAGGGTTTGTCCGACACAGGCGATGTACAAGGATGAGAACGGACTGACACTCCATGATCCGGATAAATGCATTGGCTGTAAAAGCTGTATGCAAGCTTGTCCATACGGAGTTATCAATTTCAACAAAAACAAACCGCATCGCCGCTGGGAAGAAACAGCAGCTGCCATCAAGGGCGGCACAGCAACCAGTAAAGAACTTCAGGAAAAAACAGGTCAAAAGCTGCCTTACTACAATACGGATCGTGCCTTTACTTATGAAGGTATCAGGAGCAAGGGAATCGTTGAGAAATGTACTTTCTGTGACCATAGAATCAAAGATAATTTGAAACCATACTGTGTTGAGTCCTGCCCGGCTGATGCGCGGACATTTGGGGATTTGGATGATCCAAACAGTGACATCAACAAGGTACTGGCCCAGTACAGCAGCCAGGTATTGAAACCAGAAAAGGGCACGAAACCTAGAGTGTTCTATGTTCGGGGATAGAAGCAAGGGAGTGGGTTAAATGGTCACGGTGCAGACTGATTCTTTGATTTCAAAGCGGGCGGAGATATACCGATTGCTGTCGTTAATGTATAAAGAACCTGGTGAAGACTTAAGTCTTTTCGTTCATCTTCTCAAAGAGTCATTAAAGGAAACGGATGATGAAGCACTTTTAAAAATAAGTGATGAGATGAACGGCATATTCGCGGATGAAAATCAGAGTCTTACAGATTACGAGATTGAACACGCCAGACTGTTTGTTGGACCATTTAAACTCCTGGCACCTCCTTACTCCTCTATCTATCTAGAGGATAAGTGGGAGGTCATGGGAAGGTCCACCCAAACAATCGAATCGTTTTACCAGCGTGGCGGACTTTGTGTCCAGGCGATGCATTCAAAACCAGCAGATCATATCAGCATCCAGTTTGAGTTCATGTATTATCTGAATTTCAAGCTGATCGAGACAGGTGATTTAGAGTATCTCGAATTGCAAAAAGAGTTCTTGTATCGAATCCTGAGCCATTGGATTCCGAAATTCAATGCCGCTATTCAGGAACATGCGGAACTGGCAATCTATAAACATCTTGGCAATCTCACCGAAAGGTTCATCCAGCTAGATTATTCATCACTGTAAAAATGGATTGGAGGGACAGGACAATGTTATTAGTGGACCATCTTATGACAAAATGGCTTGAAGCAAAGCGGTTGAAGGTTGACCCGCAGCGTTGCGTACGCACAAGGAACCGCTTCTCGGCTTGCAGCAAATGCACTGATGCTTGTCCTGTCTCTGCTATTTCTCTAGAGGATGGGCTTAGCGTGATGGAGGATGCATGCTCAGAATGCATGAAATGTGCGTCCGTCTGTCCATCCGAAGCCATATATGATGAGAAATACCTTTCCTATTTCACGGAAATGTCCAGCAGGGAAGTTATCTCTTTTTCTTGCGACCATGATCGGAGCAATGAATCACATATCAGGCTTGCGTGTCTGGCACAGCTCGATACAGCCTTGCTGATGCACGCATTCCAAAACAGCAGCCACGTGAACCTGCAGTTCCGTGAAGAAAGATGCAGGCAGTGCAGCAAGTATGATGCCAACCTTATGTCTTCCATTAAAGAAACAATCCATAATTTTAACAGCATGCGCACTCAAGAAGTTGAGGTTACTTTTAACGACAAAAGCCAAAACGATAAAATAGAAAGAAGCTATACCCGCAGGGACCTTATCACTTTTTTCTCGAAAAAGATGACGAATAGGGTTGTTTCACCGCTGATTCCAGAAGATGAAGAAATTGAAAATTTGAGGGTTTCTCTAAAAAAGGGCTCAATGGCCACGGTCTATCATCGGATTCTGGATAAAAATAAGAACGATTTGCGTTCCTATCAAACTTCTGACAACCTGAAGACCATGAAGCTAGCTTTTACTGAAACGTGCAATGGCTGTGGAGCATGTTCCCGAATTTGTGCAGCAGGTGCTTTGAAATTCACTGATGATGACGAAACAGTCAAGGCTATGTTTCAGCCAATGCTCTGCAATGGATGTGGGTCATGTATCGATCTGTGCAGGATAAAAGGACTGGAAAGAATCGACGACGATTTAGATTTAAAACAATTCCTTGCGAATCAGGAGCAGACCATATTTTATCGGAAATATAAAGACTGCGCACAATGTGGCGAGCAGCATCTGAGTTCCTCGGCGTATTGCGGTGAATGTGAAGAAAACATGACTGTATAAAGGATGTGAATATAATGCTTTCGAATATCGGTATCCCTGGGTTGATTATCATACTGGTATTACTCTGATGATTTTTGGGCCGAAAAAATTGCCGGAAATCGGCAGGGCAGTAGGCAATACGTTAAAGGAATTCAAGAAAGCGATGAAAGAACTGGCAGCAGATGAAATAGAAGAAGTGAAAAAGGAAGCTAAAACCGATCATGCATAAAAACCGTCAGCGCCATAATTTGGGGCTGTTTTTTTTGTCTATTTTGTGTTGCTTTCATACAAAGCCTCCTTTTGCAAGATAGTCACGATATAATTTATACGAACGCATCCAACACCATTGATGGAGGGTAAAAACATGGTAATCAGGGCTTATATGATTCCTATTTTATTTATATTGGTGATCAGCGGCTGCCAACAAGGAGTACAGCAGTCTAATATCATCCTTTACACTGATAAAGCGGAACCTTCTCCATCCAAAGAAATTGATCCCCACCAGGAAAAGATCACTGTTGCGCTTGCTTCGGTCATCTCTCCAAAAGCTTCCCTATCAAAATATGATTACCTGCTAGAGTACATCGAATCCCAAATCGGTAAGAAGGTTGAGATTGTCCAGCGACAGACCTATCAAGAAGTAGATAGCATGCTGAGGAGGGGCGAAGTGGATTTCGCCTTCATATGTTCTCTTTCTTATGTCATCGGTTTGGAAAAAGGATATATTGTGGATGTAGCAGCGCCGGTTGTGAACGGGAGACCTTTTTATCAATCGTACACAATCGTCAATCAGAACAGTCCCTATCAGACCTTGGATGATTTGAAGGGCAAGAGATTTGCTTATACAGACCCCTATTCTTATACAGGCCGATTGAGTATGTTAAGCCAATTGGATAAAAAGGGAGAAACCTCAGAACATTTTTTTGGTAAAACTTATTTTACCTATAGCCATGACTATTCGGTAAAGGCGGTTGAATTGGGGATTGTCGATGGTGCAACCGTGGATGGTGCCATGTTTGACCAGATGCTAGCGACAGAACCTGAATTGAGTGCGCACATTAGGGTCATTGGAACGGGAGATGAAGCTGGAACTCCGCCGGTTGTCGCCTCAAAAAAGGTCGATCAACAGAAAGTTGATGCCTTTTCTAAAATATTATACGATTTGAGAAATCACCCTGAGGGCAAGCAATTGTTGAAGGAATTGGGTGTCGATCGGTATGAGCCAATCAATCAGCAGGATTATCAAGTAATCAGACAGGATTTGTATCTGTTAGGTGAAAGCCTATGAAAAAGCTGAAGCAAAGATTAATCGATTTTTTATCGAGTGTTTCGATTGAGCTTAAAATCTATGGAATGGTCTTGATTGTCGTCCTGATGGTGACAGTAATCAGTCTGATTGTCGTACGGATCTCAATATCCAATACACTGACCATGCAAATTGAAGACCGTGCCAAGTCAATCAGCAGTGATATCGCCTCAAGAAGTGTTGACCCTCTGCTGACCCACAATATTTTCGCATTGCAAAGCCTTATTAATGACACAATGAACAGCTATGAAGATATTGAATATATCTTCGTTCTGAATAAAGACGGTGAAGTGGTTGTCCACTCTAAAGAAAAAGGTTTTATCAGCCAGGATCTAATCGAAGCAAATCAAGTGAAGTCTGAAGGTTCCATGCTTGAGACCAGAAGTAAGAAGCTTTCTACGGATAAGGGTGTGATTCTGGATTCTGCCTCACCGATCTTCCCTGACTTAGGCGGCACGGTGAGGGCGGGGTTGACTGAACAATCTCTTGAAGAGGCGTTAATGAAGGTAACAAACCAGATGATTTTCACGATGATCGGAGTCATGTTATTATCTGGGATCATTGTCTTTGGACTGACCAGGATACTGACGATCCCGATTTCGAACCTTGTCCATTTGACCAATAAGGTCTATTCGGGAAACCTCACAGAAAGGATTCGCACCTATCCGAAAGATGAGATCGGAAAATTGACTGCTTCATTCAACAAAATGCTAGATTCTCTGCAGAAATCGGAAAGGGATAAAGAAGTATATATCGAAAAAATTAAAAATCGAAACAAGGAGCTTACCTTGTTGAATAGTTTGTCCCAGAACCTCAAAGAGCACGTCCAGCTAGAAGAAACGCTTCAGTCATTTGTTCAGCAATTGGTCCAGGAGCTTGATCTCAAAAGTGCCTTCATCGAAATCGATTGGAAGGAAACGAAGGAGAGATACTTTAACCATTCCTCTTCATGTGCGATCCGTTGCACCCATTTCAATTCAGACCTTTATACATGCTCAAGGTCGGAGAAGGAAGTATATGCCTTTCCGTTGAAAACCGGAAAAGGAAATGACATCGGAAAAATCATCATCTGCAGCACTTCAATGTTGGATGTAACATTTCTTAAAATTCTTACCTCACTCGCTTCTCAGCTTTCTGTAGCAATTGAGAACCTGGAGCTATGGAAAGAGGTCAAGAAAAAAGAAGAAATCCGCCTTATGTTATTGGAAAAAATCATTCATGTACAAGAAGATGAGCGGAAGAGAATCGCAAGGGAGCTTCATGATGAAACGAGTCACTCCCTGTCTTCAATGCTAGTGGAATTGAAGCTGTTGGAAGAAGGCGATGAAAGGCAAAAACAAAGAACGATCGAAACGCTAAGGTCGCTCGTCCGGCAAACGATTGAAGAAGTCCATCATATGGCGTGGCAGCTCAGGCCCAGCATTCTTGATAAATTTGGGCTTAAGGTAGCAATTGAACGATATGTAGAGGAATTCAGGAAGTCTACGAATATCGATGCTGATCTCGTGATAAACGGGACCTTTAAAACATTGAATCCAGGACTGGAAACTGCGATATTCAGGCTTGTACAGGAATCGCTCACCAATATCACCAAATACGCAAAAGCAGAAAACGTCAGCATCATTGTCCTTTCATCTGGACAGCAGGTTTCAGTTGTAATAGAAGACGATGGTGTGGGTTTTGATACGCAATCTGTACTGGGAAATGACCCTTCCAAAGAACACCTTGGCCTGCTTGGGATGCATGAAAGGATTGCACTTTTGAATGGGACGCTTCATATTGAATCTGCAATTGGCGAGGGAACGGCGATTTTAGCAAAAGTTCCCCTCTTAACGGATAGGAGTGAAGTCAATGTCAGCTAAATTATTCATTGTCGATGACCATCCTGTGTTTCGAGCCGGCTTGAAAACGATCCTGATGAGTGAAAGTGACTTTGAAATTATCGGAGAGGCTCAGTCCAGCGAAGAAGCTTTGCAAAAACTGAATGATATGGATCCTGATATCATTGTCATGGATATTAGCATGCCGGGGAAAGATGGGATTGAAACAACAAAAGAAATCCGGAAATCAAACAGTAGAGTAAAAATCCTGTTGCTGACGATGTTTTCTGATGAAGCCTATCTGAAGGAAGGGCTGGCAGCCGGCGCGCAGGGCTATGTTTTAAAAAGAGCGGTCGATACAGAACTGATCAACGCGATCAGAATCGTGTTAAGCGGGGAGCATTATATTTATCCAACCCTGATTCCTTATCTTTATAAACAGGCAGATGAGAAAGTCGCAGGGTTAGAAATGGAAAAACCTCACCTTAGCCAGCGTGAGACTGAAGTATTGAAATTAATTGCCCTGGGCTATACGCAGAGGGAGATCAGTGAGGAATTGTTCGTATCCATCAAAACTGTGGAAACCTATAAAACGAGGATCATGGAGAAGATTGGGGCAACGAAAAGATCCGGTCTAGTTAAATATGCGATTAAGCATAACCTGATTTCTTATGATTAAAACAATATCGTTGCCGGCAGTGAAAAAATCGCTGCCGGTTTTTACATGTCATAAAGTGTTCAAAAACAAAACTACAAAACTAGAAAAATAGTTGTAATCTAAAAGTGGGAGGTGCATTTTATGACTTGCAGAACAGGATGGGAAATAAAATCATCAGACAGCATGAAGAGGATTGTTGATGGGGTTAAAGAAGAATTTCCGCTCGTTAATGCTGAGGAAGACCTTGAAAGAACGGCAGCGTTTTTCAAGGCACTCGGTGATGAGACGCGAATTAAAATCATGAGCTTGTTATGGTTCGAGGATCTATGCATGTGTGAGATCGTCGATGGCCTGTCGGGAGCATCCTCAACAATCAGCCACCATTTGAAGATCATGGAAAAGGGTAAGCTCATCAAATCCAGAAGAGAAGGTAAGTTCACTGTCTACAGCCTGGATAAAGAAAAGCTGGCACCTCTGATTCCGTATATAAAAGAAGGCGATTTAAATGTTTAATCAACTGGCCACTTGGCTTGTCGTTGATGTCCTGAATATGGAGCTAACGTCAAGACTTGGCGGGGCGCTCCACTTTTTCATTTACGACACGACGAAAATCTTGTTTTTGCTCGCGGTGATGATTTTTTCGATTTCATTCATCAGGAGCTTTTTTCCGCCGGAAAAAGTAAAGGAATGGCTCGAGGGCAGAAGGAAGGGAGTTGCCAGTGTGATGGCGGCTGTCCTGGGTGTCTTATCCCCGTTCTGCTCCTGTTCGACAGTGCCTTTATTTATTGGCTTTGTCGAGGCTGGCATCCCTTTAGGTATCACATTTACGTTCCTGATTTCATCGCCAATCGTCAATGAAATCTCATTGGTCATGCTGTTTTCTATTTTTGGCTGGAAAGTAGCTTTAATCTATGTGCTTGCCGGAATGACTCTGGCGATTGTCGCTGGGGCCATCATTGGCAAGCTGAAAATGGAAAAACATGTGGAGTCATATGTCTATGAAATTGTGGCTGGCCAGGAACGAATTCCTATGCCTGAGGGAGGCTCCAGAACGCTAACTGAAAAAATCAAATCCATATTCACTTGGGAGGAGCTTAAGGAAAGAACGACTTTTGCGGCCCGGAATGTAGTGGAGACGGTACAGAAGATTTGGCTCTACCTTTTGATTGGGATTGGCATTGGGGCGTTCATCCATGGATATGCTCCGCAGGACCTGCTAGTCAAATATGCCGGAGAAGGGAATTTCTTCGCTGTGCCGATTGCGACGATACTAGGCGTGCCTCTTTACTCTAATGCCGTCGGTTCCCTGCCTATTGTCGAAGCATTATTAAACAAAGGTGTAGGAGCAGGTACTGCGCTGGCATTCATGATGGCGATCACCGCCCTGTCCCTGCCGGAAATGATTTTGCTCAGGAAGGTAATCAAACCAAAGTTGATTGCTGTATTCGTCGGTGTTGTCGCCACAGGAATCATCCTAATTGGATATGGCTTTAATGCAATCTTATAATTATGAGGAGGAAATGAAGATGAATATCAAAATACTAGGTACAGGCTGCAAAAAATGCCAGGAGCTTGAAAAAAACACTCGCATGGCGGTTGAAGAACTGCAGATTGAAGCACAGGTAGAAAAAGTTGAAGACATCAAGGAAATCATGAAATATAAAGTAATGAGTACGCCCGCGCTTGTCGTCGACGAAAAGGTGGTCTCCACAGGGAAGCTGTTAACAGTCAAAGAGCTGAAAGGCATGCTGGGTTAATATCAAATAACATTGAACGCCAGGGGTAAGTCCCAGGCGTTTTTGGTTGGATAAAATAAATTCTAGATCAACTGCTTACAATAAGGACAAAGACACTTTACAAAATCTTAATATTTTTTACATACTATCACCCTTGAACATATAAGCAAATTATTATATGATGATACCGTCATTGGAGGTGGAGAGTAATTGATTAAGCAAAGTATTGAAATGGACCAGGCTGCTGCAATATTAAAGCTGCTTGGTGATAAGACACGTTTGACGATGATGAGAATTCTCGCTGATCACGATTGCTGTGTCTGTGAGTTTGTAGCGATGTTCGATACCAGCCAGCCGGCGATCAGCCAGCATATCCGTAAGCTTAAGGATGCAGGTTTGGTAAAAGAGAGCAGGAGGGGACAGTGGGTATTTTATTCACTGAACCGGCAGTACGAGCATTTTGAATTTGTTCAATTGCTCATGGATGCACTTCCAAGCCAGGAAGAAAAATTAACAGAACTTGAAAAGCAGGGAAAACGGATTTCCTGTGATTAACGGAGGTGTGTGGATTTGTCATTACCGATTATCGCTTCACTGATTTTTCTTGTGACGCTGACACTGGTCATCTGGCAGCCTAAAGGGCTGGGAATTGGCTGGTCAGCGGTAGGGGGAGCAATTTTAGCATTGATCTTCGGTGTTGTTGACTTCCAGGATGTGATCGATGTTACCGGAATCGTCTGGAATGCAACACTCGCTTTTATCGCTATTATTATTATTTCACTTATTTTAGATGAGATTGGATTTTTTGAATGGTCTGCCCTGCACATGGCGAGGGCTGCCAAGGGGAACGGCGTCAAGATGTTTGTGTACGTGACCCTGCTTGGTGCTGCTGTTGCTGCATTGTTCGCAAACGACGGCGCCGCACTGATTTTAACGCCAATCGTTCTGGCGATGGTGAGGAACCTGAAATTCGAAGAAAAAATGGTATTTCCCTTTATCATCGCGAGTGGATTCATTGCCGATACGACGTCATTGCCGCTGGTTGTCAGCAACTTGGTGAATATCGTTTCTGCTGACTTCTTTGATATTGGATTCGTCGAATATGCGTCCCGCATGATCGTGCCGAACTTCTTCTCATTAGGTGCAAGTATTTTGGTCTTGTATTTATTTTTCAGAAGGAGCATTCCGAAAAATTACGAGATGTCTGATTTGAAAAAGCCTGTTGAAGCTATTAAGGATGAGAAGATGTTCCGCTTATCTTGGATGGTACTGGGAGTGCTGCTTGTCGGGTACTTTGCAAGTGAATTCCTGAACATCCCGGTATCATTCATTGCGGGTATCGTCGCGATCTTCTTCTTGATGATGGCAAGGAGGAGCCCGGCTGTCCATACGGCTACCGTCGTAAAAGGGGCGCCATGGGCAATTGTATTCTTCTCAATTGGTATGTATGTGGTCGTTTACGGTCTGCGTAACGCTGGATTGACGAACATCCTTGCCGATGTCATCCAGGCTGCAGCTGACCAGGGCTTGTTTGTCGCAACAATCGGCATGGGCTTCATCGCAGCGATTCTTTCTTCTGTCATGAACAATATGCCAACAGTCATGATTGACGCCCTGGCAATTGCGGATACTAACACGACGGGTGTCATCCGCGAAGCACTGATTTATGCGAACGTCATCGGATCCGACTTAGGTCCGAAAATCACGCCGATTGGTTCACTGGCAACACTGCTGTGGCTGCACGTCCTTTCCCAGAAAGGCGTCAAGATTTCATGGGGCACTTATTTTAAAACAGGAATCATTTTAACCATTCCTACTCTGTTCATTACATTAGTAGGCCTATATATTTGGTTACTCATTATTTAAAACAAGGGAGCGAATCTAAATGTCAAACAAAAAAACAATCTACTTCTTATGTACAGGAAACTCTTGCAGAAGCCAAATGGCTGAAGGCTGGGCAAAAAAATATCTAGGCGACGAGTGGGAAGTGAAGAGTGCGGGTCTTGAAGCGCATGGCTTGAACCCTAATGCAGTAAAAGCAATGAAGGAAGTGGACATCGATATCACGAATCAAACTTCAGATGTGATTGATCGAGAAATCCTGAACAATGCTGACCTAGTCGTTACACTTTGTGGCCATGCAGATGAGCACTGCCCGATGACACCTCCTCATGTGAAACGCGAGCACTGGGGCTTTGACGACCCGGCAAAAGCCGAAGGAACAGATGAAGAAAAGTGGGCAGTATTCCAACGCGTGCGGGACCAAATCAGCGATCGCATCAAGACGTTTGCTGAGACTGGAAAATAAACAGGAACTAACAGCCAAGGGGAAACTCTTGGCTGTTGCTCTAAGGGAGGAGAAAAGAGATGAAAACTATTAAAATCTTTGACCCGGCATTATGTTGTCCTACAGGCGTCTGCGGCCCTAATGTGGATCCGGAATTAACTAGGGTAGCCTCTGCCATTTTTATCCTGGACAAAAAAGGTTATCCAATCAGCCGCTTTAATCTTGCCAATGATCCAGCTGCGTTTGTTGAACATAAAGAAGTGAACCAAGTATTGCATGAAAAAGGACCAGAGGCACTGCCGCTAGTAATGGTGGACGGAAAGGTCGAAAAAGCAGGCAGCTACCCTTCTAATGAAGAATTTGCAAGCTGGCTTGGCGTGGATGTCAAAGACCTGACCCCTGAGAAGCCGCGCAAAACGCTGCTTTAGAAAGGAGAATAGCCATGTTCCAAACTTTCCATCCGAAATATGTAGTCAACACGCCTTATCTCTTTTTTACCGGAAAAGGCGGAGTAGGAAAAACATCCACTGCCTGTGCAACAGCGGTTGCGCTTGCGGATACAGGTAAGAAAGTATTGATTGTCAGTACAGATCCGGCATCAAACCTGCAGGATGTATTTGATATTGAAATCGGCAATGAGCCAGTCGAAGTTCCGTCTGTTCCGAATTTATCAGCCTGCAATATCGATCCCGAGGAATCCGCAAGGCAATACCGCGAAAAAGTGATTTCTCCTTATCGAAGTGCACTGCCGGAAAGTGTCGTCGCGACGATGGAAGAACAGCTTTCCGGTGCGTGTACCGTGGAAATCGCAGCTTTCGATGAGTTCTCCAATTTGCTCACCGACGAGGATTTGATCAGTCAGTATGACCATATCTTGTTCGATACGGCTCCGACAGGACATACTCTTAGGCTCCTGCAGCTGCCGACCGCGTGGAGCAGCTTTTTAGAGGAAAGCACTCACGGAGCATCCTGCCTTGGTCCGTTGTCTGGGCTTGGAGAAAAGAAGCAGCTGTATACTTCCACGGTAAAAGCGTTGTCTGATCCAAACATGACGACACTGATTCTTGTGTCACGGCCGGAACCATCATCCATGCTAGAAGCGGAAAGGGCTTCTGCTGAGCTAAAGGAAATCGGCATGCAAAATCAGGTTGTCATCATCAATGGGCTTTTACATAGTCACGTGGAAGAAGACCCTATTTCAAAAGCATTCTATGACCGGCAGCGGAAAGCGCTGGTGGATCTGCCGAAACCCTTGAAACAGGTGGGAATGTTTTCGATACCTTTTTTTCCTTTTTCATTGACCGGGGTGGACAATCTCCGCAAGATGTTCAAGCCGGCGACGTATTCTGCTGAAAGAAGCGAAGTGGATTTGTCTAAAGCAAAATTACATTCGTTGCAGACACTCATTGATGATTTTGCCGAAAAGGATATGAGGATCATTTTTACGATGGGGAAGGGCGGAGTCGGCAAGACGACGATGGCCTCAGCAATCGCTGTTGGACTGGCCGAAAAAGGCTTGAAGGTCCATTTGACGACAACCGACCCGGCTGCTCATCTGGATTATACATTCCAGAGGAAGGATGCCCACAATAACCTGTCCATCAGCCGCCTGGATCCGAAAAAGGAAGTTCAGGCTTACAAAGAAACAGTCCTGTCTCAAAATAAGGATCAGTTAGACGAGGATGCTCTTGCTTATCTTGAGGAAGACCTTAATTCTCCTTGTACAGAAGAAATTGCCGTATTCCAGGCATTTGCCGATATCGTGGAGAAGTCGAAGGATGAGGTTGTCGTCATCGATACAGCGCCAACAGGGCATACCTTACTGCTGCTCAATTCTGCTGAATCGTACCATAAAGAAATTTCGCGCTCGACGGGTACGGTCTCTGAAAGTGTCCAGAACTTATTGCCGAAATTGCGTAATCCTGAAGAAACAAGCGTGGTCATTGTTACCTTGCCGGAAGCCACGCCTGTTCTTGAAGCAACGCGGTTACGTGATGATTTAAACCGGGCATGTATCCAGCCGGTATGGTGGGTGATCAATCAAAGCCTTTATGCACAGCAAACGGCTGATCCGATTCTGCAGAGCCGAGCCGATGCTGAAAAAGTCTGGATTAAGAGAGTCAGTGAGGAGATAGCCGGGAAGACCAGCATTGTTCCATGGCAGCCTGAAGAAAAAATTGGGTACGATAAAATGAAGGACTTGATCAATAATTGAAAGGTGGATTCATAGATGAGTGAATACCAGGAATTAATCCCACAGCGAATTTACATTGGCGGAGCCGACGCCATTCCTGAATTGCTAAAGAAGGAAAAAATTGATGTTGTGTATGATTTGCGTGCAGAAAACGCAGAAGGCGATTATGATTATAATCGGAAGCACCAGCCAATCGTCGACAATGCCGAGAACCAGGATGAGTCTGTCAAGCAAGCCATTGATGAGGTAATCAACGCATATGAATCTGGAAAAAATGTTTATTTCCACTGCTCAGGCGGGAAGAACAGGACAGGCACCGTAGCGATTGGAACCTTGCTAAAGCTTGGTGAAGCCAAAAACATTGAAGAAGCGGAAGCAAAGGCGAAGGGAATCCGCAGTGTCATCAATGTGAATCCCGAAATGAAAGCAGCGCTCGGAAGATTATTCCCTGGCGCTTAAGATAGGAGGAAGTTTTCTTGAAAATCACCGATCAAGCTCGTGACAGCCTAAAGCAGCTGCTGCAGGAACAAAATGCGACCGGCATCCGTGTGTTTTTTGCCGGTATCAGTTGAGGAAGGCCAAAGTTAGGACTGGCTCTGGATGAGCCGGAATCAGATGATGAAGTCATTGAATCAAATGGAATCAGAGTAGCAATCGACCCATCGATCGAAATCGAAGCGAAGGAATCGACGCTCGATTTTGACGAGCAGGGAAACGGATTCGTTTTATCTGGGAATGAGAGAGATTGCTGTTAGAAGACAGAGCCGGTGCATGAAATCATGCGTCGGCTTTTTCGATAAAAAAATTTGACCCTGTAGTGCACTACATAGTTTAAGATGTTTCTATAAGGGGGGCCGCAATGTACAAGGTAAGCGAATTCTCCAAAATGACGGGGCTCAGCAAGGAGACGCTCAGGTATTATGCAGAAATCAAGCTGCTCGAGCCTGTATTCATCGAACCGAATAATAAGTACCGCTATTATGACAACGGTTCCTATTTGGTTGCGCTGTTATTGGTGCATCTGAGACGGTTCAATTTTACCATCCAGGAAATGCTGACCGTGGTGAACGATGAATCGTTTGAAAATCTCGAACAAATATTATTGAAAAAAAGACAGGGACTTGTGAACCTGGTGCAGGAGTTAAATGAACTCATTGAAGAGATGGATGATTTCTTTGAATTTGGGGTGGAGGGTACAGAAGATGATTAAATGGTACGAAGAGCGGATCATTCCGGTCAATATCGAGACAATCTGGACATTATTTCAGCTGGAGAACATCCAGAGAATCATGCCGAATGTGGTAGAGAACAAGGTGATTGAAAAGAAAGAAGGAGTCGTCGGCAGCAAATACGAGCAGAAATATAAAGAAGGCAAACGGATCGAAACGTATATCGTTGAAGACCTCGAATACCTAAATACTCCTGATAAAAAACACAACAAAATCGGTTTCACGCTAGCCAAAGCCTTCCAGATTGAAACGGCATTCACGCTGGTCAAGGCAGGGGAGGATGAAACCAGGTTTATTTATCAAGGCCAGAATACGGGGCTCAATTTCCTGGGTAAGACTTTGTTGAAGTTGGGCGGCGAAAAGAACAATAAGAAGGTAGTTACCGATTTTATGGATCGAGTGGAAAGTGAAGCTTTAAAGGAAGCGGAGAAATGATGGGAAGGCTGCCATAATAGGATGGCAGTTTTTTTCGTTGAAACCTTTTTAGAAAACATGCGTCTTACATAAGGAATCTTAAAGGGAGAATTAAGCCATGTTTTCAACAATCTTACTTGGTACAATCTTGCTCAGCCCAATCATTATACCTGCTTTAAGGAAAAAATGGACTGCGTTTTGGATAGCGTTGTCAGGATATGCATTATACTTTCAGTGGGGAATGTATCTTTATTTTACAGAAGACATTCAGGAATACGGGACAGGTTACGGGATTTTTATCGTTCCATACGTAATTTTGGTTACAATCATTAGCACTTATATACAAAAAGGAGCTGATCAGAAAGGATTATAGCAATTATTTGGGGTTTAACAGTTTTTTTCGCGGGTCTCCGTTGCAATTACATCAACAGCCAAAACATATTAGTGAAAGTTAAAATATATCGGCCACATTTTAGACTTTATCAGCGGATTATAAATTTTATCGACCACATTTCCAATTATATCGACCAAGTCGCTGATTTCCCCAATTTTAAAGCCCGGGCAACACCGCCCGGGCTTTAACTTCCTCACCACAAATTCGGCTTCACAACCATGAACCAGAGCATCGACATCAATAAGATGATGTAGGTCCAGATGGTACGCTTCAGTTTTGCGGAGAGTTCTATTTTGTTCGCGCCTTCTTCGGCAAATTTCCTGAGTGTCGGCGAGAATGCCCTTGCGAGGAAAAAGAGCGAAGCAAACAGCAAGGCCAGTGTTGCGATGATCCACGGTGTTTTCCATGTCCATGGCCCGAGGATGACGAGCAGCACTCCTGTGCCAATCAGTACATGGCCAGCGTGCTTTGACAGCCGGACAGCTGATTTCAATGTACCCAGATAAGCCTGCAGTTCTTTCCCCACTGCATCAGGCAGTTTTTTTACAATTGGCATCAAAATGAAGAATGGGCCAATTGACATGATCACGCTTGCGACGTGAAGATAAATAATCGCTCGATATGCTAGATTCATTTTTTATTCTTCGACAGGACTGAATTCGTGCACCCAAACTCTCATTTGCGGAAGCCATGGCATTCCAGGGTGGTAAGACAGGATTGACTGCTTGTACTCCTCTACTGTTTCAAAGCCTTCGCGCTGTGCGTCAGCGTCTGTCAATTCACCAAGAGATTGTGAGTAGACATTGTCCACAACGAATTTCTTTCCTTTTAACTCCATGACTTCGCCCACATCGGCATAACGGCCGTTACGGCGAGTCGCTGTTTTTTTGCCTTCCAAAACCTTATTTACGTCGTCTTCCATTGTAACAAGACGCTCGATTTCACATGTTTTTGGCGGTAAAGTATTATTCTGTTCTGTCATTGGAAAAACTCCCTTCCTTTTGTGCAATCAAAAATAATAAAATTCACATAGAGAAATGTCCAGCTCCAGCGCCTAGCCCCTCGAGTTGCTTGTCTAGCTGCGGCTCCTAACTCCTCGAGACGTTTCGGTCCTGCCAATGAAGTCAAAGAGCGACTTCACTGTCAAGCCCTCCAACGCTTGTCGGAGTTGCAGTCGCCTTCGCTTTTCGAATTGTTTAGTGTCGCCTCCTAGAAACTCCGAAACTTCAACTCCGCCGGCAGGGTCGGAGTCTCCAGTTTCTGCGTTTCTGGGCAGTCGGCTATACATTTCGGTTTCGGTCCGCCCACTGAAGTCAAAGAACGACTTCACTGGTCGGACCTCCAGCGCTTGTCGGGGCTGATCAAGGCGCTTGCGCTTTTCTCTATATAATGTACCATACTTCGAAAATAGAAAGCCAAGCCATTCACCGTGAAAATAGTGTTTTGAAAACTTTTTCACAAAAATACTTATATTGAGTGTAACATTTTACATAGTTCATCGTTTTAGTATCGAGATTTGAAAATGAGGGGCAGTTGTATGGACGACGGCAGAAGGAATGAACTTGATAATTTGTATAGGAAGTACACGAAGCCCCTGTATTATTTTTTACTGAAGCTTTCGGGGTCGCATCAGCTGGCAGAGGATTTGACGCAGGAAACCTTTGTCCGGGCAACGATCTCACTTTCTTTTTACCAGAATGAGGATGTGAGGGCCTGGCTGTTCAAGGTGGCGCGCAATGCTTATCTGGATGAATGGCGCCGGCGACAGAGAAGAAGGTGGGTTCCGTTCGCTGATTATTTGTTTTCAAAGGATGAAATGGTGAGTCCATACGGGCTTCCGGAGGACGAGGCCATTCAGGCTGAGACTTCCGATAACCTGCAGCAGCTGATGACCTATTTGCCGGAGCAGTACCGGTCGATCCTGTATCTGCGTGAGGTCGAGATGTTCAGTTACCAGGAAATAGCGGAAGCGCTCGAGCTGACGGAGAGCCAGGTCAAGGTCACGCTTCACCGGGCGCGCAAACGGCTTGCGCAAATAGCGGAAAAACATGGATGGAAGGACGATGAACATGGAATGGACTAAGGACAAGGAAAAGAAAATCCTTTTTAAATATCGATTTGCATTGACGGTGAAGGTAATCAGGGTCATCCTGGCCACGCTGTTTTTCTTCTGGCTGTATATGTTGATTGTTTCGATCAGCTATGACGCCCTGGGGCTGGACAAGAAACATCTTTTTTACAGCCGGGTGGCGATGGACTGGACGCAGCCAAATGTGCAGGAGGACTTCGGCAGCATCGACTCAGCCGAAATCACACCTTTCTTTACGCAAAAAATTTCCTATCCAGTCTACAAGATGATTGGGAAAGAGCCGGAACTTATAGGCACAAAACAGTTAGCCAAACGGTTGGTTCCAATGTATTCAACGAATCAGACGGATTACCTAAAGCCTAAAAACGAGCAAGAATACATCTTTTACCTGCCAGAACATCCAAAGACAGGCAACAAGCTGGAAGCGAACGAAGATCCAGCGGTCTGGACAAAGCTGGATAAGGTTCACGAAGGCACGGTTGCCGAGCTTTCCTTCTCGACGAAATCGTATATGACACCTGAGGAAATGCTGAAATTTTTGAAGCCATACGACCTCGATGTTCTATGGATGCCGCTGTATACCGGTGAGTTAAATGAGTATGAAGAGAGCTGGTGGGGGAGCACGCGTTCCATGTCTGTCGCACCTTTTGGGTTCACCGGCGGCCGGGATGCACATGATGGCTACACTTCAATAAGTAAGAACCTCCTTGTTGAAAACTTAACTCAAGAAAATAAGAAAAGGATGCTGAAGCAAATGAAAAACCTAATTGAAAATGAATCAACCAGCTACCGGGAGAATTTCCTTGGCCTCTCCCATCTTGAGGAGCGCTACGATTACCTTATGAAGGAAGGATTCCAGGTCTACGGTGCTGTTGTGACCGGGCCGGTAAAAGAGTTGCTGAAGCTGAAGGAAAACGAACAAATCCAGGGTGCCAACCTCGGGGATATGTCTTACTGGAACTGGTCTGAGGAGTAAAGCACTTCCATCGTAAAAATATTTTATTAATCTTAGAAGAAGCAAGATCTTTTCTGGGACTTTTGCTTCTTCTTTTGCTATTGGAAATATACTAAAATAGAGTTTTCTAGTACAATGGAAGTATAGGGTGGACCGCTGTTTTATGCTGTGACGCCGCCTTCCACAGACATTTATTTCAAATTCAAAATAATTACTTTCGAGAAAAAATCTTGAACCTAAGGGCTGCTGAATAAGGCGAAGCGAGCAATATGGATTTGCCGATGTCTTATAGCTGGGGAGATGAGAAAGATGTTTAATAACTTTGAAACGATTGAGGAACTTAAACGAAGCGTGTACATGTGGATGCTCCCGATTATTACGGTTGCCCTGGTCATCAATAGTTTTTTAAATAATAACAGCCAGTTTGATACAGTAATCAATACAACGCTGATTATCTGGTTTTCTATCAGCTGGATTATAGCATATACAAATCGTGGGATTCGCATAGCGGAATATGTCACGCTCTTTTTGGTGAGCGTGTATCATATCACCACGATGTTTGATGTCGTTTCCAATGATCTTGCGGAAAGAGGCGGGTCATTGGGAGATTTCATTGTCTGGATGCCGCTCATCATCATGTTTTTCTTTTTAGCACTCGGCATAAAAAAGGGACTGTATTATTCGATTTTCGTTTTCATGGTAACACTGACAATCGGAGTGATTTACAGCGGGCAGATGACCTCCGAATCAATCGATTCGCTCACGCAGTTTCATGCGGCGAATATCGTTTATATACTGGTTCTCTACTACGC
This sequence comes from Bacillus sp. ISL-39, assembly GCF_018613295.1. Taxonomy (NCBI): domain Bacteria; kingdom Bacillati; phylum Bacillota; class Bacilli; order Caryophanales; family Bacillaceae; genus Bacillus; species Bacillus sp. ISL-39. The sequence goes on along the minus strand of NZ_JAGGQM010000005.1, from coordinate 300,753 downwards.
GCAAAGTATGTTCCGTGCTTTTACAGAAAGAGATTTGCTTAAGAAGTACGCCTATCTCGATTCCCTGACCCGAGTGGCCAACCGGCACCAGATTGATATCTGGCTAGAGGAAAGGCTCGAGGCTGCTGAAAAAGAGGGCAAACCGTTTTCCATTATCTTTTTTGATATCGACCATTTTAAAAAGGTAAATGATGTTTTTGGTCACAAAATCGGTGACTGTGTTTTGAAGGAGCTGTCCGCGATCGTCTCTGGCAATCTGGCGGATAATGACCGTTTCGGCCGCTGGGGCGGAGAGGAATTCATGCTGATCACCAATAGTACCGGTGGACAAGCGTATGAAAAAGCTGAGCATTTCCGCAAGATGGTCGAGAATCATTGCTTTAAGGGGGCTGGCAGTTTGACAGCTAGCTTTGGGATAACAGATTACCAGAGCGGTGACAATATCGATTCCCTGCTAAACCGTGCCGATGAAGCATTGTATCGATCAAAAAACAGCGGCAGGAATAGAGTCAGCATGAATTAGCCATCCTGTTTGGTCGGGATGGTTTTTAAATTCCAATAATTTATGATTAAACTACATAGAGAATGTGGTAAGATAACTATGGTTAGGATTCTTCAAAATTATTTATATATGAAATCGCTTTCAATAGATTGGTAAAGGGGCAGTGCACCATGAAATATCGTTCTGCATTTGATATTATAGGTCCGGTGATGATCGGGCCATCGAGTTCACATACAGCCGGCGCTGCAAGGATCGGCCGAGTGGCACGCACATTGTTCGAGAAGCAGCCGACAAAGGCCGTCATCTCTCTGTACGGCTCTTTTGCTAAAACTTATAAAGGGCATGGAACAGACCTTGCGCTCGTAGCTGGGATCATGGACTTTGATACATTTGATGAGAGAATTCCAGATGCTTTGAAAATCGCGGAGCAAACAGGAATCGAAGTGGAATTCATTACAGAAGATGCTGTTATGGAGCATCCGAACACTGTAAAAATAAATTTATATGATGGACAGGGAAAGGAGCTTGAAATCGTCGGGATTTCCATTGGCGGCGGAACCATTGAGATCATAGAAATCAATTCGTTCAAGCTGAAGCTGTCCGGGGCCAACCCGGCAATCCTCGTCGTCCACCATGACCGATTCGGGCTGATTTCAGCCGTAACAACCGTTTTATCAAAGCATCAGATCAACATCGGCCATATGGAGGTCTCCCGCAAAGACAAGGGAGACACCGCTGTCATGGTCATCGAAATGGACCATAAACTCGAGGACGGAGTTTATATGGAGTTAACTGCCCTTGATGGCGTTGACCAGGTCATCCGACTAGTTGATTAAAATTGAGTTACATCAGGAGGGCAAGCCATGTTTCGTAATGTTGCGGAGCTTGTTGAATTAGCTGAAAAAAATCAGGTGAAAATCGCCGAAATCATGATTCGGCAGGAAATAGAAGTTTCAGGCCGTTCCCGCGAGGAAATCATTGCCCAGATGGACAATAATTTGCAGGTCATGGAGCGCGCAGTAGAAAGAGGCTTGAGTGGCGTCAAGTCCCAGACCGGACTGACCGGCGGGGACGCGGTATTGATGCAAAACTATATCGCCAGTGGAAAATCGCTGGCTGGCAATCTATTATTGGATGCCGTCAGCAAGGCAGTTGCCACGAATGAAGTGAATGCGGCAATGGGCATCATTTGCGCGACACCGACTGCTGGATCAGCAGGCGTCGTGCCGGGGACACTTTTTGCCGTAAAGGAAAAGTTGAACCCTACACGCATGGAAATGATCGAGTATCTATTCACGACTGCTGCCTTCGGCTTTGTCGTTGCCAATAATGCATCGATTTCCGGAGCTGCAGGTGGTTGCCAGGCAGAAGTCGGATCGGCTGCCGGAATGGCTGCAGCTGCAATCGTTGAAATGGCTGGAGGAACTCCGCAGCAGTCATCAGACGCTTTCGCGATCACGCTGAAAAATATGCTTGGATTAGTCTGCGACCCCGTTGCTGGACTGGTCGAAGTTCCATGTGTAAAAAGGAACGCAATGGGTGCTTCGAACGCCATCACTGCTGCCGACATGGCACTTGCCGGCATCACAAGCAGAATCCCATGCGACGAAGTCATCGGCGCGATGTACGCCATCGGCCAGACAATGCCATCCGCATTAAGGGAAACAGCAGAAGGCGGTCTCGCGGCGACACCAACAGGCCGCCGTTTGGAAGAAGAAATCTTTGGGAAGCCAAAGACGAAGCTGGTAGATTACTTGATTCAGAAATAAGATGAAAAATTTGTAGATTATTTGATTCAGAATAAGACGAAAAGCCACCGTTGATGGTGGCTTTTGCTTTTTCTATAAGGCTCTTTTCTCAAACTTTGTTGCTATTGACTACAAAATAGGATTGATTGACCTATTTTACTTCGCAAGGTTGACTCTTTTGTGAGAAAAGAGCATGCAAACTTAGTACCGACCAACAAAATGGCCTTCTATTACGTTAAAATCGGCATTAGGATTTAACAACAATCTTTACGAAAACAGCCTTCTATAATAAATGAATATTCCGCTTCTTGCACTCCTCAATCGTTTCCTCATTCCACACAGAAACCTGGACCTCTCCAATATGGATTTTACGCAGCAGGAACATACACAACCGCGATTGGCCGATCCCGCCGCCGATGGTATATGGCAGCTCTTTGTTCAATAATGCCTGGTGATATTCTAATTGTGATCGCTGCTCCTGGCCGGCAAGCTTCAATTGTTCAAGAAGCCTTTTCTCATCGACTCTGATTCCCATTGAAGTCATTTCGATTGCCTGGCCTAAAGGCGGGTACCAGAGCAATAGATCTCCGTTTAAATTCCAGTCATCATAATCAGGTGAGCGGACATCATGCTTCACCCCTGACCGCAGTTCATGGCCAATTTGAGTAATAAAAACTGCTCCAAACCTTTCTGCAATTTTATCTTCCCGTTCCCTTGGAGATAGCTCGGGATACAGATCCTCCAGTTGCTGTGAAGAAATAAAGCTTATTTTTTCCGGCAGGATCCTGCTAAGGGTAGGGTAAAGATTTGCCAGGAAACTTTCCGTTTTTTTCATCACATCATAAATTTTTTCTACTGTTGCCTTCAGCACCTTCGCATTCCGTTGCTTTCGGGAAATCACCTTCTCCCAGTCCCACTGATCCACATAAAGGGAGTGTAGATGGCTGAGCGTTTCGTCGCGCCGAATTGCGTTCATGTCGGTATAAAGTCCTTCCCCCGGAGTGAATCCATAGCGCTTCAACGCCATCCTTTTCCACTTGGCAAGAGATTGAACAATTTCCATAACATCGTTTTCCACACCAGGTGCATCAAAGGAAATCACCCGTTCATTCCCAGCCAGATCATCATTGATTCCCTTCCCGCCCCTGACAAAAATCGGCGCCGAAACCCTTGTCAGCTCCAATGCGTCAGCAAGGTGATTTTCAAAAAAATCCTTCGTTTTCTTAATCGCTATTTCGGTTTCCCTCAAATCCAATTTAGACTGATACTTTAAGGCAGCATGGCTCAATTTTCCTCATCCCTCCAGATTCATTTAGCACTTTAGTGTATTTACGCAAACATCCATTTACTTTATGACAGCAGGAGGTAAAAGTTGCTACTGTCCTTTTGCAAAAACGAAAAGCGACAACAGAAGTCGACAGGTTTAGTAGCTTCGTAGAGATATACTAGTTGATAGAATCAAGTGCAGGGGGCGTGAGATGAGGAAAAATGCTTATATAGCCGCAATAATAGCCGGACTAGTCATAACAGGCGTGCACCCTGCCGAGTCGGCAGAGCAATTGGAAATCCGCCAGCAGCGCCTTCAGCTTAAGGATAATGTCACTGAAAAAGAAAACCAAATTCAAGCAATGGACAAGGCTGAGGGTAAATATCTTTCTGAACTGAAAGCGCTGGATGATGAGATGTCAGAGCTGAATCAGAGAATCAGGGATCTTCAATTCGTCTTGGTTGATTCCGAACAGGCTGCAGAGGAGATGAAAAAGGAAATCAACAAGCTCAGCTTCAACATCGAACACAGGGAGCAATTAATCAAAAAACGCCTGCGTTCGATGCAGGAAAATGATGGTTTGGGTATGTATGTGGATCTGATTTTTGATTCAAAAGACTTATCCCAGGTGTTCGATACCGCAATTGCGGTCAGTAAAATCATTAAGGCAGATAAGGATTTGCTGGCAAAACACAAAATTGATTTGGAGTCGCTGAAGGAACAGGAAAAAGCGCTACAGGACAAGGTGATTCAGCTGGAAAAAGACCAACAGGAAATGCTGTCACTGAAAGCGGGCTTGGAGAAGAAGGCGGAGGAGAAGCAGCGCCTGCTTGAAACTGTTCATGCCTCTAAGGAGGAAAGCAAATCACAGCTGGTGGCCATGTACGAGGTCTATATCAACCTCGCATCCCAGGAGATTGCGATTTTAAAAGAGAACCAGAGACTAGAGTATAAGAATGCTAAACCAGAGGACGTTTTTATCATGCCAGCGAAGGGAGAGATGACCTCAGGCTATGGTCCAAGGTGGGGGAGGCTCCACGCAGGAATCGATATCGCCGATGAATCATCCGAAACTGAAGTGATCGCAGCCGCATCCGGAACCGTCATCCGCTCCTATTATTCCGCAACCTACGGGAACTGCGTGCTGATTACCCACAAAATAGGCGACAGAACCTTCACCACCCTTTACGCCCACCTAGAAAAAAGCACAGTCACTACAGGTCAGCCCGTTAAGAAAGGCGAGTTGCTGGGTTTTATGGGCAACACCGGCGACAGCAGGGGAAAGCATCTCCATTTTGAAATCCATGAAGGCCAGTGGAATTATGAAAAATCAAACAGCGTTGACCCGCTGCTATATGTGAAAAAATAAGCCAGGTTTCCATTGGGAATCTGGCTTGCTCTTTACGTTAACGTCAATGGTATAATAAACTTACTGACTATTCTGTTAAAAATGAGGTTTTGCTGATGTATACGATTTCTGACCTGGCGGAGCAGTTTGGGGTTACAACCCGTACAATCCGCTATTATGAAGAACTCGGTTTGCTGTTGCCATCGAGGACTGAAGGTGGCCGGAGAATTTACACTGCTAGTGATGTAACACGCTTAAAACTCGTATTCAGAGGGAAGCGGTTTGGATTCTCGCTAGATGAAATCAAGGAAATGGTGCTCCTGTTCGACGAGGATCGGACTGGTGAAAAACAGCTGAAGGTGACAATACAGTATGGAGAGGAAAAGCTCGCAGAAGTGAATGAAAGGATTTGTGAACTGGTTGAGATCAGAGAAGAAATCGAAAGGCTATTAACCGAATTCAAAGGGAGGCTAAGTGAATGAGCTTTTATCAGGAAGAACCGCAGTTTCGGGCATTGCTGAAGGAGTTATTGGATGAAGAATTTTTTGAATACGCAGATCGGGAGTTGCTGTCATTCGGTGAAAAATGCGCCAACGAAATCGACCAGCACGCCAGGTTCACAGACCGCGAAGGCCAGCCGAAGCTGATCAAGTTCGATGCCTATGGCGACGATATCTCGGAAGTGTGGGTGAATGAAGGCTACCGGAAAACAGTTGAAGATTCCTATAACACCGGGATTGTCGGCTATGTTCATAAGGAAATTCCAGAATTGGGACGCCGGGGGAATTATGTCTATTCCTACGCTCAGGGATATCTCTTGTCACAAACCGAGGCCGGCTTTTACTGCCCGGTCACGTTGACAATGGCCACGGCTTATTTATTGGACCAGTACGCATCCCACGAGGTAAAAGAGAAATTCCTGCCTCATGTTTTATCAACAGGAGAAACAACATTATACGAAGGCGCCACCTTCCTGACCGAACGCCAGGGCGGATCCGACGTCGGCGCCAACGTGGTGAAGGCAGTCCAAACAGCCGAGGGCTACAAGCTCTACGGTGAAAAATACTTCGCCTCCAACGCAGGAATGTGCGGTGTCGCCATGGTGCTGGCAAGGAAAGAAGGAGCCCCACCCGGCACAAAAGGCCTGACATTATTCGCTGTCCCATGGCGCAAAGAAGACGGAATACTGAACGGCATCAAAATCCGCAGACTCAAGGATAAACTCGGAGTACGAGCAGTCCCATCCGCTGAAGTCGAATTCGAAGGAGCGGAAGCATTCGTCGTTGGCGATCCAACAAAAGGCTTCTATTACATGATGGAAGCACTGAACCTCTCTCGCGTCTGCAACACCGTCGCTTCACTAGGAATCATGCGCCGAGCCTACCGTGAAGGAAGGGAGTATGCCTTGAAACGAGACGCCTTCGGCAAGAAGCTCGCCGATTTCCCAATGATCAAAGACTCCCTGGTGAAAATGGCAGTCAAACTAGAAGTGGAAACCAGAACAGTGTTTAAGTACCTCCCGCTGTTTGAAAAAGTCATGAGGAATGAACCGGGAGTAGCAGAAAAAGACGTCGTATTAAACAGACTCTACATCGCTCTCTTGAAAAAAGAAACCGCAGAACAAGCCGTCCACTTCGCACACGAAGCCATCGAAATGCATGGCGGGAATGGGTATATCGAAGACTTTGTCACACCAAGGTTGTTGAGGGATGCGCAGGTGTTGACCGTATGGGAAGGGACCGCGAATATCCTCGGACTTGAAGTATTGAGGTTGATGGAGAAGTTCGGTGCTGGGGAGTTGTTTTTGCTGGAGGTGAATGAGCGTATTGCTGCGATGGAGGGAGAACACGTCGAAATGGTCCGTAGCGCGATCGAGCAGCTGGAGAAACTGCTGGTGTCTCTGCAGACAGCATCTCATGACCATAAATCTTTTCACTCCAAGCGGGTAGCTGAATTGATGGTGAAGATTTTTGAGAGTGTGAATGCTTTGGAGTATGCTGCAGGTGGGAACGAGCGAGCAGAGAAGGTTATGGAGGTCTATATAGAAGAAACTTGGAAATCAGGATATGAATTTGCTGATCAATTAAAACCAGTGGATTATTTTTCTGAGATTGTCAGAGAAACCTTACCTCAAGAAAAATCCCTGGTAAAATAGCCATACCAAAACGTCTCCTTATGAAGGAGGCGTTTTCTGTATGTTGTTCGTTCTATATATATAACAAAATGTTCTATTTAAATTACGAGATAATAAGAAAACAGGAGATATTAAGAGATAAAGAACGATTTATGTGCGTTATTAAGAAAAAACAGTCGATTTTAAGGTTTTTCAAAGGAAGATAGTTAGAATATACTCACAATATAAAGTTCGTTAAAAAGAACAAAAGTGTGAAGGTAGGTTACTAAATGAGTGAAATGAGGTGAATGAATTTGACATCTTATCCAAGCAGAAAAAAAAGAACAAGAAAACAAGAATTTAAAAGAAAAAAAAGCCACCTATTCATTCTTACCAATCTTTTTATTGTTTACGTTTTGTTAATAACTATAAGTTTTATAACCGCCGATACATATTCTTACTTTGTAGATACTACTAAATTTGCTGGCTCCATACAGACTATGGAAGATTTTTGTGAAGATAAAGATTATAAAAAAAATCATAGAGAGTTATGTCAAAAATGTAAGGATAACTCAGGGATAGGAAACGGAAGCGAACCATGTGATGAAGAGCAATTCGACAGAGGAGATGGAGATAATCCAGGCAATCAAAATGAATACTGTCCTGAGGGAAATTGCAATGACCATAATAACGGAAATGGTAGCGAGAAAAAAGAAGATAAAGAAAACCCAGATCCAAAAGATGATAAAGATAGTCCAACTAAAGAATCAACAGATGATCAAAAAATAGAGTCGACCGAAAATGAAAAAAATGCTGAAAATAAAGAGACGGTGAATAACAAGGATACAAAGGAGTTGGTGAAAGAAGAACAACCGGAAGAAAGTGATGAAGAACAACTAAATGAAAATGTTAGTAATGGTGACAGTGAAGAAACCCCTTCTGAAGAGAATGAGGAAAGTTTAGAAGTAAATCCATAACACAAATCAGGAGTGAAAAAGATGAAAATCGCTGTAAAGATTATTAGTAGTTTAATATCTTTTGTTCTAGTTCTATTATTGATTATCTCACTTTATATTATGGTCAGTTCAAGAATAACAGGAAGTCAACCATCTGTAATGGGCAATCAATTAATGCTAGTTTTGTCTGGGTCTATGGAGCCTAATATAAAAACAGGGTCTGTAGTGGGGGTTAAACCTCTTGATGACAAAGAAAAACTAACATTGAAAAAAGGAGATATTATTACCTTTTATTCCCCAATTAAGGCTAATACGATCGTAACTCATCGGATTAAGGAAATTAAGGGTCAAGGAAACCAAATTGAATATATTACACAAGGGGATAATAACAAAACTGAGGATCCTATAGCTGTGCCAGCTCAATCTCTTATAGGTAAATACGCTAATATCCATGTTCCTTATGCAGGTTATATACTTGGCTTTTTACAATCTAAAAAAGGAATTGCGTTAAGTTTGATTCTTCCAGGTTTGATCCTAATCATTTATAACTCTATATCACTTTGGAAGATTTTTAAACAATGGGATCCATCTAAAAAAGTAGCATCATCCACAAATAACTAATCAATTTAATTAATCAGTTTGGTTTTAAACTAGGGGGATAATCCTTCTAGATTAAATATAAAAATTACATACCCTTAAAGGGCAAGGAGGAAAAAGAAATGAGCATTAAGAAAAAAGCGGCTATGAGTATGGCTTCTGTTGCAATGGGAGCTATGGCAGTTATGGGGGGGACATTCGCATACTTTAGTGACACAACAGCATCTGCAAACTCTTTTACAAACGGTACAATTAACATTGCTCCAAATTCTACTTACCTTGAAAAGTTTGATATTAAGAACTTTAAACCGGGTGATACACTTACTGCTGTAGTTGATAACCAAGAACCTGCAATGATGTTGAATAACCAAGGATCCTTACCATTTGATATTTTCTTAAAGGTGGACGCACCTTCAAATACTTATGATGCCATGAAGGATGTTATTGTGTTCGAAAAGCTTTATTTAGGTAATGAAGCTGATGGTAACTTATTAGCAGAATATTTCCCAGGTGAAAGTGAAGTAACTTTAAGGGAAGTTCTAACAGTATTCGGTTCTGGGAATGCTGTGGTTAACGGAAACACTATATCTAATGTTGGAAAATACATTGGATACTTAGATGCTAATGATAATGTTGCGAGCACTATAGATCAGACAACTAAAGGTTTAAAATATGTTATCAAATTTAAAGATACTGGGGTAGAACAAAACGACTTGCAAGGGAAATCTACGGGCATAAACTTTAGTTTCACAGCTTTACAATATAATGGTGAAAATATTGATCAAGGTGCAGTTGATAACGGCTCAAATGGAAATTCTGGTGGCGGCACATTCCAACGTAATGATGAAATCAATGACAGAGGTAACAGTGGTAACTAATATGTTGAAAGGTGGGGATGAACATTCCCACCTTTTAATAAATGGTGGAGGAGCCTATGAAAAAGCTAAATCTTATCTTCACCCTTTTAGTTTTTAGTATTTTTGTATTCCTGCAAAATCCTTTGTATGAAACAAATGCTAATAAAATGGACCCTGTTGTTGATATCGACACCTTGCCAAAAAACTATTTCATTATGGTGGATAGACTGAAACCGGGGGACAGCATCACAAGCCAAATTAAGGTGATAAATAAGGGGACCTTAAATTTCAATTACAATTTTTTGTCAGAATATAGAAAAGGTTCAAAAGAATATTATGACTCTCTTTATCTCGAAATAAATGACAGAAACAACAACAATTTGTATTCTGGGAAATTAAGTGAATTTAAAGGTCTAAAAAATTCCAGGAATTTATTGATATTTACTAGTGAAATACTATCGGTTAAAGTCTTAGTCCCTCACGAATTAGGGAATGAGTTCCAGGGTTCTGCTGCGGAGGCTGAGATTATTTTTTATGCTGAGGGAATTACCAATACTCCCCCAAGCTGCGAGGAAGATCCGTCACAGGTAGGATGTGAGCAGCCACCAAGCTGCGAGGAAGATCCAAGCCAGCCGGGATGTGAGCAGCCGCCAAGCTGTGAAGAAGATCCAAACCAGCCGGGATGTGAGCAGCCGCCGAGCTGTGAAGAGGATCCTAGTCGAGCAGGATGTGAGCAGCCACCAAGCTGTGAGGAAGATCCAAGTCAGCCAGGATGTGAGCAGCCGCCAAGCTGTGAGGAAGATCCAAGCCAGCCGGGTTGTGAGCAGCCGCCAAGCTGTGAAGAAAATCCAAGTCAGCCAGGATGTGAACAGCCGCCGAGCTGTGAGGAGGATTCAACTCAACCGGGTTGTGAACAGCCACCTAATTGTGAGCAGAATCCGGACCAGGATGGGTGCGAACCGCCAGGTGAAAATCCAGAGGATCCTGAAGACACCGAAAAGCCTGGATCAGGAGAAAATCCAACTAAGCCTGATACTGGGAACCCGGATGTTAAAGATGTTGTTGTGATTCCTAAGGATGTTAACCGACTGCCGAATACGGCTACTAATAATTATAATTTACTTCTTGTTGGCGGAGTTTTATTGGGTGGTGGAAGCGTTCTGCTTTTACTCAACCGCAGAAGCCGCCGCCGCAATAACTGATTAAGGCCTGGAGTTATTTACTTCAAGGCCTTAATTAGTTTAGCTTGATTAACAAATGTAATGTAAACAGTTCCTTTTGTTTGGGAAAACTAAGAAAAAATGCTCTAGTTCTTTGAGGTGATTCCTTTGACATTACTCTTCTATTATTTAATAATCCTTAATCTATTTGACGCTGCGATAACTTGGATTGGCTTAAAGAATTCTTTTATCTCTGAATTGAATCCATTTATGCATGCTGTGTATGAAATAAATCCCTTTGTATTCATCCTCGTAAAAGTCACTCTTTCCATTTTTCTTTTATTGTTTGTTCTTTTTAAAATAGTCCCTCAGACTTCATTAATCAAGGGCATTATAATTTTTGCATCAACTGCTTATACTGCTGTTGTCTTCATGCATGTCTCCTGGCTTGTCCTCGTTTTTTAATGGCTTAAAGCTTGAAAAGTTCCACAAGTTTTCATTTATTTCATATTCAACAACGCTCTGACAGGCGTATAATTTTCTTATATTAAATAAGAAAGAAGGCGTATCACAGATGTTTCAAACCCTGAAGCGTGAACTATTGGCCGGGATTACGGTTTCGGTTGTTGCGCTGCCGCTTGCGTTGGCTTTTGGAATGCAGGCGACGGGTAATTCGGATGGGGCCATTATTGGATTGTATGGTGCCATAATCACTGGTTTTTTTGCGGCTTTGTTTGGCGGGACGAAGGGGCAGGTTACAGGGCCGACTGGGCCGATCACGATTATCTTTACTGGAATTGTGGCGACTCAGGGGCTGGAGTTTGCGTTTATTGCCGCGTTTATGGGGGGACTTTTTCAGATTGTATTTGGGCTGCTTAAAGCAGGCAATTATTTAAAATTCATTCCCTTACCTGTGGTCAGCGGTTTTATGAACGGGATTGCCATCATCATTATCATGGGACAGCTGCAGTACGTAACAGGCAGCTTTTTAGTCGTGCTGTTGACGATTGTCTTCATGCTGGTTGCGATGAAATGGATTAAGGTCATCCCGCCAAGTTTAATGGCGCTGATTTTAGGTACCGTGGCGGTGATCCTTCTGGAAAAGGTAGTTCCTGCCGTCCATTTTGCACTGCCTTTTATCAATGATTTCATTTTCTTTGACAGCGCGGAAAGGATAGGCGAGATACCAAAAGGTCTTCCGCAATTTTATCTGCCGATTGCTGACCTAAGTGTCATCATCCAACTGATTCCAGCCGCGTTAAGCATCGCGGTTCTTGGCTCAATTGACTCCTTGCTGACATCGGTTGTTATGGACAATATGACAGGTACAAAGCACAAGAGCAATAAAGAGTTAATTGGCCAGGGGATTGGTAACACCTTGGCTGGGGTATTTGGCGCGATGCCTGGTGCTGGGGCTACTGTCCGTTCGGTCGTGAACATAAGAAGCGGCGGGCAGACGGCTTTGTCGGCAATGGTCCACAGTGTTGCACTTCTGCTATTCATGCTCGTTTTCGGACCCTTGGCAGAAGAAATTCCACTCGCAGTCCTAGCAGGGATTTTGATAATGACGGGTATTACAATGTTCGATTATGACAGCTTGAAAATACTCAAGGATGAGCCTCGCACAGACGCAGCGGTCATGCTGGTGACGATGATTTTAACAGTAGCCATTGATCTTATGGTAGCGGTCGGCGTAGGTATTGTCATGAGCGCCCTGATTTTCATGAAGCGGATGAGTGAGGAAGGCTTCAAGATCAATAGTAAAACGGATAATGGTATAAAGGTATATAGCTTGGAAGGACCGCTTTACTTTGGGGCTACAGAGCTAATAACCAAGACAATCAGTTCGGATAGCAATCTTGATATAGTTATAGATATAGAAAAAGTAACGGTTGTTGATGCATCTGGTGCACTGCTTCTGCTGCAGCTTAAGGATCAGTTGAAAGAACGAGACCAAATTCTTTATCTTGTCGGAAACGATCTGGACCTTGGCGGCATTCTGCGAAAGATGAATATATTTCATGCATTTGGTGCAACGGGCCACTTTGAAACCCTCGATGAATTAATCACTTATTTAAAGTTTCATAACAAACTAGATCACGGTACCTGAGTTAAAACAGGGACCAATTATTCTTTTATAATATTGTTGCCAAAATTTTCTTTAACAGGTACAATATGAAAGTATTCAAGTAAGCTAAGGAGGCAGTCGAAATGATTGATCGTAACCAAGCAACTAAATCAATTTCATATGGTTTACCTTCGGCCTGCCTGTATTGTGTGTAGTAGCGCTTATTTTTGTCATGTTAAAATAATTGCGTAACCACGGACTGGGATGTCTGTGGTTTTTTTGTGCCTAAAAATCGAATGTATGTTCTTGGAGAGTGATATATATGATTACAGTTGAGAATTTGAAAAAGGAATATAAATTGGTGAAGCGCGACCCTGGTCTTAAGGGAGCAATCAAATCGCTTTTTAACCGGAAGTATGAGACGAAGCATGCGGTGAAAGGGATTGATTTTACCATAGAGCAGGGTGAGACGGTGGGCTATATCGGCGCGAATGGTGCGGGGAAATCGACGACGATCAAGATGCTGACTGGGATTCTGACACCGACTTCCGGAAAGGTGACGGTGAACGGGCTGGTGCCGTATGAAAACCGACAGAAGAACGCGGTCAATATCGGAGCGGTCTTTGGGCAGCGGACGCAGCTGTTCTGGGATATCCCGGTTCGTGAATCTTATAATCTGTTAAAACATATTTACGAGATTCCGGAGCAGGAGTATCAGGAAACAGTCGCAATGTTTACGGAGGTCTTGAATCTGGAGCCTTTGCTGGGTATTCCGGTCAGACAGCTTTCGCTTGGGCAAAAAATGCGCTGTGAATTGGCTGCGGCTTTTCTTCACAGGCCTAAAGTTGTTTACCTGGATGAGCCGACGATCGGTCTTGATATTGCCGTAAAAGTAAAAATCAGAAAGTTTATTAAAGAAATGAATCAGCGCTGGGGCACAACAGTGCTGCTGACTACACATGACATGCAGGACATCGAGGAAATCTGCGACCGGATCATCATTATCGATGGCGGTACGATTTTATATGATGGCGGGCTTGAGCAAATTAAAAAGCAATTTGGCCAGCAGCGGGTAATCCATTTTGAGCTGGCGGATAAGGAAAAGTTCGTACTGCCTGCGTCCCTCATCGGTCAGGCGGAAGTTTTACCGAATGAAGAAGAAACGAAGGTCAGCTTAGCGTTTGACCATGAGGCTGTTAAAAGCTCATTCGTCATTTCTGAAATGATGAGCATGTATGAAATTGGCGATTTGAATATCGCGGATCCTAAGATCGAGACGATCGTAGAGGAGCTGTACAACAAGCAGGAACAGGGGGGAGAGCATGGGAAAGTATTGGCAAATAGCTAAAGGGCGGATGCAGGAGAATACTGCCTATTCGGCCTGGTACTGGGCCGGGACCGTTTCTTCGGTGATGAAGCTGTTAATTATTTACTTCTTTTGGCAGGCGGTCTACGCCAACCAGACGACGATCGAAAACATTAATCTGGAAACGATGCTGACGTATATCGTGATTGCGATGCTGCTTCAGGGTTTTGTCGGCGGAGTCGGGAATGAGCTTGCCGAGAATATCAAGGAGGGGCAGGTTGCAATCGAGCTGATGCGTCCTTACGATATGATTTTTAAAATGTTTGCGGTTGATATTGGAGAGAAAATCATGTACTTGGTTCAGGGAACGATTCCGATGATTTTGGTAGCTTACTTCTTTATGGACCTTAGCTTCCCAAAATCACCCGAGACCATTTTGCTATTCATAGTGAGTGCGATGGTGGGAATCTGGATCGGTACGTTCTTCGATTTCCTCGTCGGTGTCCTCGCGTTCTGGACAGTCAATGTCTGGGGAGTAAGGGTTCTGAAGGAATCGCTGATCACCTTTTTCTCAGGGGCGCTAGTGCCAATTACGCTTTTCCCGGATTGGCTCAGAACGATCACTGAATTCCTGCCGTTTCAGGCGATGGTGTATCTGCCGGTCTCGATTTATTCCGGATTGATTAGCGGAACAGAAGTTTACATGGCACTAGGAGTCCAGTTGTTCTGGCTTATTTCATTATATGTTTTGGTAAGGGTAATCTGGTCGCAGGCGATCAAACAGATTACGATTTTTGGAGGTTAGGAGGCGATTCAATGCGTCGTTATACGAGATTATATTGGGAGTTTGCGAAGAGCCATATGAAGGTGATGATGGAGTACCGGATCGACTTTCTGATCGGTGTCGCCTCGGTTATGCTTGAGCAGTTTGCTTCGATCTTTTTTGTGAAAGTAGTGTTCGACCACATTGAGCAGATCAATGGCTGGTCGTTTTACGAGATATTGTTCATTTACGGAATTGCGGCAACGGGCCGTTCGATCCACCAGATTTTCTTTGATAATTTATGGACGCTTGGGTGGCAGTATATCCGTCCGGGAAAACTCGACCGTCTGCTGATCAGGCCGGTCAATCCGTTGTTCCATGTCGTTGCGGACCGTTTGCACCAGGACGGTTTTGGCCAGCTGATCATCGGGTTGATTATCCTGGGAACAGCGATTCCACAGCTTGACCTCGTTTGGGGAGCGACGGAGATCGCCATGCTTGTCATTATGATCATCTCATCCGGGCTGATTTTTGTAGCGATTAACTTGTTTTTTGCGACATTCAGCTTCTGGATGATCGACAGCCTGCCGATTGTCTGGGCTGTCTTCAACCTGAGTGATTTTGCGAGATACCCGCTGACAATCTATCACAAAGGAGTCCGCATGTTCCTGACATGGATCATTCCTTACGGATTCACAGCATTCTATCCGGCAGCCTATTTTATCGACAAGTCCGGATACAAGGAATTCGCTCTCTGGACCCCTGTTGCAGCGATTGTTTGCTGTGTCCTAGCCTATGCATTCTGGAATAGAGGCCTTAAAGCCTTCGCGAGTACGGGCAGTTAAGCTAAAAGCAACCCGTCGAATATAGGGAATTATCAGATAATACGTTCATTTTCGGATTGTCCAATAGGACTTCCGTCGGGTATGATGGAAATAAATAGGTTGATAGGGGGCTAGGATGTTGGAAAACAAGTCGGTCAGAGAAGTATGGCAGGAAATCGAAAGAGTCATGAAAGAAAGACCTGAGCCGATTCAAGGCATGAATACAGTCTATCAATATGACATCACTGGTGATGACACCGGGACATTCCAGTTGTTGATCACAAATGGAACTGCCAGGGTTGTTGAAGGAACAGAAGAAACACCAGATTGCACGCTGAAGCTGTCAGATAAAAACTTCAAGAAGATGATCATGGGCAAGCTCAATGGCACAGCCGCCTTCATGACAGGAAAGTTGAAAATCCAGGGCAGCATGGGGCTCGCACTCAAGCTAGAAGGAATACTTAACGAATACAACCTAAGCGAAACCGCATAAAAAAATGGATCAGGCATGTTAATCGCCTGGTCCATTTTTACATTCCATAAAAAATTCCTTTCCATTCATAAAAAATACTTATTAAAAATTCGTTGCATAATGAGACAAAATGTAACATGATGTGACACATCCTGATATAATAAGGCTATCAATGTTAGAGATTTAAGGAGATTCTGAATGGAACCATTCAAAAAAAATTCGGTTTTAGTGTATGAAGAAGTAAAAGCAGTGAAGTTCTTTTTGTGGACTTTTTATATCATATTAGTTCCTTATGACTTTATATATTATTACTTAATTCCGTACTTTACTAAGGAAGAGATTGGCTTACCTCTAGGAGGGTTAGGTTTTCTATATCATGTTTTCTTATTTGCGCTAATTCCTTTAGCAATATACTTAGTAAAAGTGGATCAACCTGAAAAAATAAAATATATTTACTTTATTGCTTTTACGTTCTTGGATTTTATTAATAATTTCTTAATTTATTGGGGAACAGATAAAGAGTTCAACAGCGGGCATATCTTAGAAATTTATTTTATATTATTTTCTCCTATTTTTGTCAGCAGTCGTTTTTTCTGGACCATGACGATAGGTATTTTTTTGAAATACCTTTCTACCGGTGTTATTTTTCAAACAACTGAAGTTTTAATTGCGATGGCATTAATTATTTTCATAGGTGTAATTGCTTGGATACTGCTCACTCGCTTCCAGTCATATGTCAAAGCAATTACCTCAATCTATGAAGATTTGAGACAAAAAGAAAAGTTGGCTGTCATTGGCCAAATGGCAACGGCAATTGCACATGAAATAAAAAACCCCTTATCTTCTTTGAAAGGTTTCACGCAACTACAGCAAGAGAAGGATAAGGGTGACGAACAATACTATCCTATCATGCTAAATGAAATCGATAGAATTAATGCAATTGTAAATGACCTGTTGATTCTCGGAAAACCTAATACCGGAGTTAAAACTCCTAAAAGACTTGTTGATATAATCCAGTATGTTATATCAGTTATTGATCCCCATGCCCAGAGGAAAGATATTCACATTGAATATGATGTGGATGATTCTGCTGTGCTCTTATGTGACGAAAATCAGATGAAGCAGGTATTTATCAATTTGATTAAAAATGCGATGGAAGCCATGCCTGATGGAGGGACAGTAACCATTGAGTCCAAAACTGATGGCGGTCGTCCTATAATATCAGTCAGAGATGAAGGGTGTGGTATCCCACCAGAGAAACTCGCTAAGTTAGGTGAACCTTTCTATACAACCAAGCAAAACGGAAATGGATTAGGATTGATGGTCACAAAAAAAATCGTAGAAGAGCATGAAGGTACATTAAATATTCAAAGTGAAATGGAAAAAGGAACAGTTGTGACTATATCGATACCATTTTTAAAATAAAACCATGCTCCGATAATGAAAAAATATCGAATAAATAAACCAAAAGGACTATTCTTGTAATAGTCCTTTTGGTTTATAATGAAGAAAAATGTCGAATGTTGCGATTTTTAAACTAGTTCAAATTAATCATTTTTTATTCATATTTTACTAAAACTATTAACTTATAAAGAATTTTGGCGATAGAAAGGTAAACAATGATTCGGTAATAGATAGAAAACGAGGTACTCCAATGCAAAATTCTTTTAAAGATCCATCCTTACACCATGAGGAAAAAAGGGCCATTAAGTGGTTTTTGGCCTTGTTTTATATTTCATTTATATCTTTTGATATATTTTATTTTTATTTTTATCCCAAGTTTGTATTGAATGAGCCAGTGGAGTTCTTTGGTAATTCTAGATACTACTATTACTGTATAGTGCTTTTATTATTACCATTTGTTTATTTATTGCTAAAAAAGGGACATCTTTTTATAATTAAATACTTTTTCTTTATAAGTTATACGTTCATAACAGTTATATACGATTCGATATCGTACTACGGTAGCGGCTTAGAATACAAAAGCGGAAATATAGTAGAAGTCATTTTAATATTATTTGCTCCAATTTTCGTAAACTCTCTTTTCTATTGGACGGTTGCCTTGGGAACTATATTCAAATATGTATTTGTTGGTGTTTTGCTAGAAACATCTGCCGTACTGTTCCCAATAGCATTGATTTTACTTCTCACAATAATTGGTTTTATTATTTTAAAACGTTTTCAGAGTTATATTGAAGCTATTAAGACTTCTTATGACAATCAACTTTCAGGGATTGTTAAGGGTGTAATCGCTACAATTGAACTTAAAGACCCATATACAAAGGGGCATAGCGAAAGAGTTGCATACTATGCGAAATCTCTTGCAATAGCTACTGGTAGGTATTCTAATGATGAATTACGTTCTTTTACATATGCGTGTTTGCTCCATGATATTGGGAAAGTGAATATTCCAGATTCCATACTAATGAAACCAGGGAAACTATCCAAGGAAGAATACGAAATTATTAAAACTCACCCAGTAGTAGGTGCTGATGCTATTACTAAAGTAAATGGTTTATGGGATAGTATAGCTATTATCAAGTCTCACCATGAAAGATGGGATGGTAAAGGATATCCCGAACAATTAAAAGGTAGAGATATACCTTACTTGGCAAGGATCGTTTCTATCGCAGATGCCTTTGATGCTATGACTTCATCACGCTCCTATAGATCAGCCATGCCGGTTGAAGAAGCATATAAAAGAATACTAGAAGGTAAAGGTTCACAATTTGATCCTGAGTTAGTCGAAATATTTAAAGAGGTTTTTCCTGAATGGATAACATTTCATGTAAGATATGAATGGCCAGAAGCCCTTCCTATTCAAAACAATATAAGTTGAAGGGAGGTGACAACATGAAAATCCGGAAGTTAAATAAAATCAAGACTACTTGCTGGTGGTGTGCATATTGGCCAGGTTGATTTTGGGAGGGGTGTTGCCAAATGGCCACACCCCTATATTTCTGAATAGGTGATTATATGAATCTTTCCTATGAATCAAAGGTTTCTCTTCGCCCTTTAACTATTCGAAAGGATAATAAACATTATATTGTAGAAGATGTAGTTACCACAGAGTTTTATGAAATGCCTAAAGTTTGTATTGATGCAATTGAACTGCTTAACCAAAGGATGCAACTTGATAATATAGAGAACGTATTGATATCTCAATATCCTGAAGAAGAAATAAATATGGTGGATTTCGTTGCCCAACTTCTTGAAATTGGTCTAGTTGACGAACTTGATGGAGAAAAGATCAATAGGGACTCAATGACAAAAGTGCATTCCATCTTCACCTGGCTCCCAGAATCCCTAGGCCGTTTCTTCTTCAATTCAATCAGTTCAAAGCTGTACGTCCTTTTGCTCGTGGCAAGTATAGGTTTGATCCTTTTTAAACCTGACTTATTCCCACGCTATTCGGACCTGTTTATGTTTGACCTGATGTTCCAAAATATCATCGCATTGCTGTTGATCTCTTTCTTTCTTGTCATCCTGCACGAATTCGGCCATGTGCTTGCGGTCCGTTCGGAAGGTTTGCCGGCAAAGTTAGAAGTGGGTAACCGTTTGTTTTTTGTTGTGCTGGAAACAGATATGTCCCAGGTGTGGAAATTGCCGGCTGAAAAGCGCAATAAGCTTTATCTTGCCGGGATGAATTTTGATCTTGCAGTATTGTTCCTGGCATTGGCAGCCCAGCTTTTTGCGAGTGATAATACCATAACTATGGGATTGCTGAAGCTGGTTGTACTGGACACGTTTATCCGTCTTATTTACCAAACTGCCGTATTTATGAAGACAGATCTTTACTATGTCATTGAAAACTTAACAGGTTGTTATAATTTAATGGAAAATGGGCGCAACTTTTTGGCGAAATGGCTGCCTTTTCTGAGGGTGCCAGAAACAGAGACCTTCGCCGGAGAAGAGAAGTTCGTTCGCAGATACGCCTATTTCTACCTTGCAGGCATTCTGCTCACACTCATCATCACCGCCTACTATTACATCCCGCAAATGATCTTCGCGGTGAACGAAATCATGCTTCCGGGATTCTTGGAACCAATCACCAGCATTCGTTTTTGGGATTCGGTTGTCTTTTTGCTGCAAATAGTGTTAGTTTTGGGTTTATTGCTATATTCATGGACAAAGAAATATCGTTATAGCAGTTAAAAAGACAGCCGGGTGGCTGTCTTTTAATTTTGGTTCAGTATGATTTAACGTAATCTATCAAAATTTCTTTATACTTTTCCAGCGACTCTAGCTCAATGTATTCGTCGTCTCCATGCCAGTTTGCTCCGCTTGGACCGAACTCGATTGCCGGGATTCCGTTTGCTGCAAAATACTGGGTGTCTGCTGCTCCGTGCTGGCCGAATATCACTGCTTCACCAGCAATATGTTTTTCCAAAACGGGTTTCAGCTGGGTGATGAATGGATTATCCTGTTTTGTTGCCACAGGGATCCCCTTCAAACCGACGGTAACTTTACCTTCTGATATCCCTTCGATTTGCTGCACGATCGAAGCGGGATCTTGTCCAGGAAGATAACGGATATCAAGGGACATGACACAATGATCTGGTACCTTATTAAAAACTTCGCCACCTGATATGATGGCAAGATTAACAGATGGTGATGGATAAAACTCTGAGCTTTCTTTTGTAAAAGGAAGTTCCTGCAGTTGTTCGTAAACTCGATACGCCTTGACAATCGCATTATCGCCTTCCCACGGCCGGCTGCCATGAGCGGATTTTCCGGTGACTTCGACTTCTAGCCTCAATACACCTTTTGCCTGCAGGGCTATCCCCAGCTGAGTTGGTTCAGAGGAGATGACAAAATCCCCGCGATAATCATTTTCTACAAGGTAGCCAGTACAATTCATCCCGCCGATCTCTTCGTCGGAAACAATCTGCAGCTGGATTTTCACCCCGATTTTTTGATTGCGCAACTCTTTCATCGCGACCATCATCGCAGCAACTCCAGCTTTCATATCAGCTGCGCCTCTAGCGTAGATTCGGCCATCCTTTTCAACGGGAACGAATTGCTCTTTTTTTCCGCTGACGACATCAACATGTCCGTTGAATACAATCGTTTTATCTCCCTCGCCAATCTCGCAGACTACCATTTTATATCCGTTATTTTCAATCAAACTCGGCTGCAATTCATGCTCAATAAGCCATTGTTTGCAAAACTCGACCGCCTGATTGGCACCTTCCTTCGTGGAGCTGTCAATCAGGATCAATTCTTTCAATAATTCCTTCATAGTCCAAACACTCCTTGAAAAGGTTCTACTTTACATTACCACTCTAGTATATTTTCAATCTCAATAATATATGGCAGAGCCTTATCAGGATATATTTATTTTAAATCATTCGAATGGGAATTTAGTTATAAGGGTGTGTATTTAAAATTGAGTGAATTAGACCTAAATGCAAGCGTTTTTATGACAAAATGTTTAGAAAAATCAGGTCTATCAGTCCATTTCCGATTTCGTGATTCCTACTATAATTAAACACGTATCTACCAATTTAATCATTAAGGAGATGGATTTCTTGAAGAAGCCTTTGCGCAAGATAGGAAAGACGGTTGTCGCAACAACAATGGCATTGTCTGTGTTAGCGGGCCCAGTTTCTTATAAATCATTTGCAGCTGGCAAGCCTGATCAAGCAGGGAAGCATGAAGTGCAGCTGCGTATTATGGGAACGACAGATATTCATACAAATTTATATAACTTCGATTACTACAAAGGAGTGGCGGTTCCTGACTTCGGCCTGGCTAAAACGGCTACTTTAATTAAAGAAGCAAGAGAAGAGGCTGCTGGAAAAAACAGCTTGTTATTCGATAATGGTGACCTGATCCAGGGAAATCCGCTAGGCGACTATAAAGCCAAGGTAGATGTACTTGAAGATGGGGAAATGCACCCTGTCTTTGAAGCTATGGAACTACTGGACTATGATGCTGCGACAGTTGGAAACCATGAGTTTAACTATGGACTGGACTACCTTGACGAAGTGCTGGATGACGCACCAATGCCATATGTAAATGCGAACGTCTACAAATATGATGGCGATGACAATCCTGACAATGATGAGAACTATTTTAAGCCTTATACTGTCTTTAATAAAAAGGTAACGGATGCAAACGGCAAAACCCAGGTGATTAAAATTGGGGTTGTCGGTGCGGTGACACCGCAAATCGTCCAGTGGGACAAAGCCAACCTTGATGGAAAAGTGATTACCAAAGATATTGTAAAATCGGTAGAATCCCAAATTCCTAAAATGAAAGAAGAGGGCGCTGATATTATCATTGCACTTGCACACTCTGGAATTGGCGACGAAAAAGTAGTTGAGATGGAAGAAAACGCTGCCTACGATCTGACAAAAGTCGAAGGAATCGATGCCATCATCTCCGGCCACAACCACCAGAACTTCCCTGGAAGCTTCACTGGATTGCCAGGCGTTGATGCTGAAAACGGCACAATCAATGGAGTTCCGGTCGTCATGCCAGGAAGCTGGGGAAATCAGCTTGGTGTCATGGACCTTACGATTGTAAAAGAAAAAGGCAAATGGAATGTGAAGAGTTCCAAGGCTCAATTAAGAGCTGTCTACGATAAAACGACTAAGACAGAGTTGGCGAAACCCGATGAGGAAATTTTAGATGCGGTAAAAGAAGATCATGAAGGCACGGTGGAGTATGTCAACCAGCCGGTAGGCAAAACGACTGCCGATATCAACAGTTACTTTGCTTTAGTCCAGGATGACCCATCTATCCAAATCGTTACGAATGCACAAAAATGGTATGCTGAGGAAAAAGTAAAAGGCACTGCAGATGAGAATCTGCCAATTCTTTCAGCAGGAGCTCCTTTTAAAGCAGGCGGACGCAATGGTTCAGAGTACTATACCTATATCCCTGAGGGAACAATTGCAATCAAGAACGTAGCAGACCTTTATCTGTATCCAAACACAGTGGCTACAATCAAGGTGACAGGTGCGGATGTTAAGGAATGGCTTGAAATGTCTGCAGGACAGTTCAACCAAATCAACGAAAATAAAACGGATGAACAAGAGTTAATCAACACTAGCTTCCCAACTTATAACTATGATGTCATCGATGGCGTAACTTACGAAATTGATGTTACCGAACCAGCAAAATATGATAAGGATGGAATTGAGATTAATTCTAATGCAAACCGGATTAAAAACCTCCAATATAATGGACAGCCAATCGATCTTGATCAGGAATTCCTTGTTGTAACGAATAACTATCGTGCAAACGGCACCTTCCCGGGTGTAAGGAATAAAACGGCAGTGGAAATGTATCCGGATGAAAATCGCCAGGTAATCATCGATTATATCAGTGAACTGGAAACAATTGACCCATCTGCTGATAACAACTGGAGCTTTGCAGGATTAGAAAAAGAGCTGAATGTAACATTTACTTCTTCACCTTCTGCACAAGAAGCGCTTCCGGAGACAGGTCTGATTAATTATGCTGGAAATGCTGCAGATGGTTTTGCAAAGTACCAGCTGCACCTGCCAATCGGCCTTCAGCTTTTGGGAATCAATGATTTCCATGGCCAGCTGGACACTTATAACTCAAAAATCAATGCAGGCGGTGTTGAATACCTTGCTGCATATTTGAAAGAACGCGAAGCTGAAAATCCTAATACATTGATGCTTCATGCAGGCGATGCTGTAGGAGCTAGCTCCCCGGTATCCGCTTTGCTTCAGGACGAGCCTACAATCAAAATTTTGAACGAGCTTGGTTTTGACGCAGGTACTGTCGGAAACCACGAGTTTGATGAAGGTGTAGAGGAAATGATGCGCTTGATCGATGGTGGAGCCCATCCGAAAACAGTGGACAAGTATGGTGTATTTGAAGGTGCCAACTTCCCTTATGTCGCGGCTAATGTTGTTGACAAAGTTACAGGTGAGAACATTTTAGAGCCATATACAGTAATCGACGTAAATGGAATACCAGTCGGTGTCATCGGTGTAGCTTTATCTGATACACCAAACATTGTCATTCCAAGTGCAGTTCAGGATGTGCAATTCACCGACGAAACTGAAGCGATCAACCTCTATACTGAGGAGTTAAAGGCGCAAGGTGTTGAAACAATTGTTGTTTTAGCGCATAACCCATCTTTTTCAAAAATGGATGGTTCTGACGCAGGTGAAGAGCTTGTTGAGATCGCTCGAAATGTGGATGATGAAGTAGATGTGTTATTAGGCGGACATAATCACGCTTACACTAACACAAAAGTTGACGGCAAAATTGTCGTTCAGTCCTATTCTTCTGGTACAGCTTTTTCAGATGTAGATTTATTGATCAACCCTGTAACGAAGGATGTCATGGTTGGCAAATCAGAAATCGTCACAACATACCGTGATCAAATTGAGCCGGATGCTGAAATCAAAGCCATGCTGGACACTTATGTAGCAGATGTTGCACCAATTCTGAATGAAGTGATCGGGACAGCATCAAACCGTATCAGCCGTGATACAAGTGCTTCTGGTGAATCTGCAATGGGTAACCTCGTGGCAGATGCAATGCGCTGGCAGACGGGCACTGACTTTGCCTTCATGAATTCAGGCGGAGTCCGTGCTGACATTGATGCAGGTGAAATCACGTGGAAAGAAGCTTTCACCGTTCAGCCATTCGGTAATGATCTTGTAAAAATGAATGTGACTGGTGAAGTCATCAAGACATTGCTAGAGCAGCAATGGGGCAGTAAAGTCCGTATCATGCCAATTTCAGGCTTGAAGGTAACTTACGATGATTCAAGAGCTGCCGGAGACCGTATTGTGTCGATAACGAAGAATGATGGAACACCAGTTGAAATGGATCAAACCTATTCAATCACAGTCAACAACTACATGGCTGGAGGCGGGGATGGATATGCAATCCTTGCGACGATTACTGACAAGACAATCGATGTAGTCGATTTGGATGCATTGGTCAACTATATCAAGGCTCACGGTGAAGTTAATCCGCAAATTGAGGGTCGTGTAACGAAATTAAATTAATAGTTTAGAAGGGGAGCGCAATATTTGCTCTCCTTTTTTTGCGTAAACCACTATTTTCCTGATAGTCCATTAGAATCAAATTTAGATACACGAAGAAAATTTCCCAATATAACGCTTTATTAAAATAGTTTTATTGACACTTCTTTTTGAGATGGAAACAGGATGATAGGCTCAGTTTTATTTTAAAAGTGAGGTTTTTTATTAAAAACGAGTAATTTTATAGGTAAATATAATTATTTTATAAAAATTTACAATATTTCAAAACCTTGCTACAATTTCAATCAGATTCTTCTGAAAATATGAAAAATCGAAACTTGGAAAATAGCAGGGGGTTATCTTTTTGAAGAAGAAAAGTTCGTTGAAGGTTCTATCCAGCGTCGCGGCAAGTGCTGTCTTCGCTTCAACATTATTTGCGGGTTCGTTTGCTGGGCCAACTGCAGCACCCAAGAGTGTGGCAGCTGCGACAGCTCCTGAATCTGCACCAATAGACTTGAACATTGTTGACCAGGATCGCCTGGCAAAGGCTTTGCAGGAGCGAGGCCTGATTGCGAAAGGTGCTTCACCTGAGGAAGTCAATAAAGCGGTAACAGAATATATTAAACAGAAGCAGGGAGCAAAAGCAGGCAAGACAGATAATCACGCTGCTGAACATGAAATGGCAAAGAAGTCCAAGGACTTTTTGACAAAGCAAAAGGACAAGCTGACTAAGCAGCTTGAAAAAGGGCATGACAACTACAAAACGGGCAAGCCAACTGGATATGCGAAAGTAGATCCTGCGAAACAAGCTGCTTACAATGGTACAGTCAGGGAAGATAAGGTTCTTGTTCTTCTGGCTGAATTTGCAGACTTCAAGCACAATAACATTGAGCAAGAAGAAGGCTATATGTATTCAGACGACTTCAGTCGCGAGCATTATGAAAAAATGCTGTTCGGTGACGAAGAGTTCACATTATTCAATGGTGAAAAGGTTCAAACGTTCAAGCAATATTATGAAGAACAGTCTGGCGGCAGCTACACAGTTGACGGACATGTTACGGACTGGGTGACGGTACCTGGAAATGCAGCAGATTATGGTGACGACAATCCAGAGGGCGGACATGATAACCTGAATCCTAAAGGACCGCGTGACTTTGTAAAGGATGCATTGAATGCTGCTGTTGAAAGCGGCCTTGATCTTTCTCAGTTTGATGAATTCGATCTTTATGATTTAGACGGCGACGGAAACCAGAACGAGCCGGATGGACTCGTTGACCACTTGATGGTCCTTCACGCTGGTGTTGGCCAGGAAGCTGGAGGCGGCAAGCTTGGTGACAATGCTATTTGGTCACACCGCTGGGTATTGAATGGCGTTCATAGAGTCCCTGGCACTGAAGGAACTGCTCAAGTACCATACTGGGGCGGATCAATGGCTGCCTACGACTACACAATCGAGCCTGAAGATGGAGCAGTTGGTGTATTCGCACACGAATTCGGACATGACCTGGGTCTTCCAGATGAGTACGATACACAGTACACTGGACAAGGTGAGCCGGTTGCATCATGGTCGATCATGAGCGGCGGCAGCTGGAATGGAGCAGTAGCAGGCACAGAGCCGACAAGCTTCTCTCCACAGAACAAGGAGTACTTCCAAAAGATCATGGGCGGCAACTGGGCTAACATCACGGAAGTGAATTACGATGAAATAGACGAAAATGGTTTAACTGCTGTTATCGACCAGAGTGTAACGAAGTCGAAGAATAACGGTATTGTAAAAGTTAATCTTCCTAAGAAGAAGGTAAAAGGCATTGAGCCTGCTTTCGGTGAAAAGTACTACTACAGCAAGAAAGGTGATGACCTGCACACTGCATTGGAAACACCTATATTCGATCTTACAGCTGCAACGACAGCAACTTTCGACTACAAAGCATGGTACGAAGTGGAATTCGATTATGACTATGTATATGTAAATGCTGTGACTGAAGACGGCACGGAAGTTCAATTGGATCTTATCGGCGACGAAAACACTGCTGGCGGCATGGAAACAACTCAAGGGCAGTGGGAAGACAAGTCTTATGACTTAAGCCAGTTCGCAGGACAGAAAGTGAAGCTTGTGTTTGATTATGTAACAGACGGAGGACTTGCTCCTGAAGGTTTCGCAATGGATAACCTTAGCCTGACTGTTGACGGCGAAGTTGCTTTCTCTGACGATGCAGAAGGCACTCAACAAGTGACTCTTGATGGTTTTATTTCTACAAACGGTTTATTTGATAAAGACCACTACTACTATCTTGAGTGGAGAAACTACGCTGGTGCTGACAAAGGCTTGATTGAAGGCCGCGGCGTGAAGTACAACACTGGTTTGGTTGTCTGGTATGGTGACGACAGCTTCACAGACAACTGGGTTGGCGTCCACCCGGGAGAAGGCTTCATCGGGGTTGTTGACTCTCATCCAGAAGCAATCGTCGGCACGCTCAATGGACAGGATTCTGTAAAGAGCAGCACACGCTACCAAATCTCTGACGCAGCATTCTCACTTGATAAGGCACCTGCCTGGACAGTTGATTCTCCATCACGCGGAGTGTTCGATTATGAAGGCCTTCCAGGTGTGGCAACATTTGATGACTCACACAAGTACATCAACGAACTGATCCCGGATGCAGGCAAAAAGCTGCCTAACTACGGATTGAAGTTCCAGGTCATCGGCGAAGCGAAGGATAACTCAGCTGGTGCAGTTTGGATCCATAAATAAGATTTAGGTTTTGAAGACATCAGGCGAATTCTCGCTCGATGTCTTTTTATGATATTCGGAGACAGCACACGCTCGATGTCTTTTTATGAATTGGAAAAAATCGCTCAGAATTTCCAACTCGCCAATAAAATAGGAATTTCGCCAATATAATAAAAATTTTCGCCAATAAATCTGTAGAATCGCCAATATATTTAAATTTTCGCCAATAAAGTTGTGAAATCGCGAATAAAACGCAATCAGGCAAAAAACAATCTATAATAAAAAGTGCAAAACGCCAATTTTTAGGGGAATACTGGACTTATAATCGTGTTTTAGCTAGTATCAATACTAGAATGTTTAACTGAAGGAGAAAATCATGTCAGAAACTCAACAAATTATCGCACAACTACAACCGTTCCTGCAGCAGGCCTGGGAGAAGGCCGGATTCGAGACGATGACTTCTGTCCAGACGACAGCAATTCCGCTAATAATAGAAGGAAAAGATGTTGTCGGAGAGTCACCGACTGGTACTGGTAAAACTTTGGCGTACCTGCTTCCTGTTTTAAATAAAATCGATCCTAAAATGCAGAATACTCAGGCAGTCATCCTTGCTTCGTCGCAGGAGCTTGTTATGCAGATCCTGTCCGAAATCCAGAAATGGGGCGAAGGCAGCGGAATCAAATCGGCAAGCTTGATCGGCGGTGCGAACCTGAAGCGCCAGATTGACAAGCTGAAAAAGAGCCCGCACATCATTGTCGGAACTCCAGGACGGACGAATGAACTGATCAAGCAGAAGAAACTGAAAATGCATAAAGTCCATACAGTCGTCCTAGATGAAGGCGATCAGCTTCTGACCCCCGAGCATAATGAAACGGTAAAAAGCATTGTCAAGTCGACACTTGCTGATCAAAGACAGCTTCTGCTATTTTCAGCCACTCTTCCAGAGACTGTCGAAAAATCAATCAAGAGATTGGCGAAGGATCCAGAGATCATCAATGTCAAAAAGGACGAAACGATCGATGCTGCCAAAGTTGAGCATATTTATTTTCTCAGCGAGCAGCGTGACAAGATCAAAGTTCTTGAGAAGATTGCCCGCCTGGATGGAACGAAGTCACTTGTTTTTATTAAGGACATCGCGAACCTGACTATCGCTGCTGAAAAACTGAAGTTTAAGGACATTCATGTCGGCCAGCTGCACAGTGATTTGGACAAGCAGGACCGTCAGCGTTATTTGAATAAGTTCCGGGACGGTAACAGAGAAATGCTGCTAGTCACCGAAGTTGCAGCGCGTGGTTTGGATATTAAAGGTGTCACTCACGTTGTCCACTATGATTTCCCGAGAGAGCAGGACCAATACATCCACCGCTCCGGACGCACAGGCCGATTTGGCGCGGAGGGAACCGTAATCTCGATCGTTAATGAACGGGAAGAACGCGATTTGAAAAGGTTCTGCAAGGCACTTAATATTACGCCGGTGCAAAAAGAATTTTACGGCGGTAAAATTGTCGACCCAGAATAATGAGTTACGAAGCTATAGGATCTACTTCTATAGCTTCTTTACTGCAAACAAAGGTTTTTTTGAAAAAGAGTCAGAATATATATTCCGTAGATTATTTTTGAAGGCAATGAAAAAGCGGTTGTAATCACCAGCCGAATTCACATAGCCTTTTTGAAAGGAAATGTTGAACGTGAAAAATCCACATTTGAATACATTGATGGCAGAGTGGCTGCTGGAAGCGACGATTGATGAGATGCAGGAGAAAATGGAGAAGGGCGAGCTGTCTTCCCATGATCTTGTTCTGATGTATCAGGCCCGAATCGCGGCTTTTGATGAAACAACCAAATCAGTGCTTGAGGTGAATCCGGATGCATTACAGATTGCGGCTTCACTGGATGCTGAACGAAAACAGAAAGGTCCCAGAGGCCCTTTGCACGGTATTCCGGTCCTTGTAAAAGATAATATCGATACAAACGATAAAATGCATACTAGTGCTGGATCGCTGGCATTAAAGGACTCCTTTGCGCAGAAAGATTCCTTTGTCGCTGCAAAGCTAAGGGAAGCAGGCGCCGTCATTCTTGGCAAGACGAATATGACAGAGTGGGCAAACTTCATGGCGAATGGCATGAAGAGCGGATACAGCTCCCGCGGTGGCCAGGTGCTGAATCCGTACGGTCCAGGGAAGTTTGATGTCGGCGGCTCGAGTGCTGGTTCCGGCGCCGCAATTGCCGCTAATTTGGCTGCGGTTGCGGTTGGAACAGAAACAGATGGCTCGATTTTAAATCCTTCTTCCAAAAATTCATTGGTGGGCATCAAGCCGACAGTCGGACTTGTCAGCCGCAGCGGCATCATCCCGATTGCCCACACTCAGGATACAGCTGGCCCGATGGCGAGAACTGTAAAGGACGCGGTTTACCTTTTGGAAGCGATTGTCGGCCAGGATCCGCAAGACCCGGCAACGATGGTCAGCTTTCCGGAATTCAGTCACGGCTCTCTTTTCGATGAACATGCATTAAAAGGAGCCAAAATCGCTGTTGTCAGGGAAGAGTATATTGGCAAGTGGACCCAGGAGCAGGAGCATATTTTTCAAAAAGCGGTTGAAAAACTGGAAGAGCTTGGCGCAGAGATCGTTGAAGCAGAAATCCCGGCGGCGAAAGCAACCTGGGGGTACAAAGTTTTGAGCTATGAATTCAAAGCGGATTTGAATGCTTATCTGAACGGTCTGGCACCGAATGTTCCAGTCAGGACGCTTGCTGACGTGATTGCTTTCAATTATGAGCATGGCGAGAAAATGCTGAAATACGGGCAGGAAGTGCTGCTCGAATCGGATGCGACAAGCGGGACACTGACCGAGGCTGAGTACCTCGAAGAGCTCGAATACAATCTTTATATGGCAAGGGAGCAGGGAATTGACTATGCATTGAAAGAATATGGAGCGGATGCGGTGCTGTTCCCGATGGATGGCTCAACAATCGGCTCAAAAGCAGGGTACCCATCCGTTACGGTCCCGACTGCTTTTACTGAAGATGGAGAGCCAGTCGGCATCACCTTCACAGGTACCGCCTTCAGCGAACCATTTCTGATCAGGCTTGCCTATGCATACGAGCAGGCAACTAAGGTGCGCCAGGTGCCTGAACTTAGAATAAACGCCGGAGAAAAAATCCATACTACTTCATGAATCCATCAAAAGGAGCGAGGTAGAATGGGTAGACAAAAGCTTGGCAACGGAAACGCCCAGCGCAACAACAACAAGAAGAAGGGCAACAATACACCCGAAGAACTAGTCGAATTCACAACAGGCCAGAAAGAAAAGAAATTCAACAATCCGATTGATTGACAGCAAAGTGCCCCGGCGATTGTTCGCCAGGGCACTTTTTAAAAATTGTCCTCATTCACAAGGCTGATGCCGCCTTATTAATGTCCGCTGCTCCTATCAAAGTTGCTTCCTGAAACGTCGGCGACATTTTCAATGGCGACAAGCGCATTTGGATCGATTTCGTTGACAACTGAGCGCAGTGTGGACAATTCGATCCGGCTGACGATGGTGTAGATGATTTTCTTTGGTTCACTTGAAAAAACACCCTGGCCCTGGATGTAGGTCATGCCCCGGCCTAATTGTTTTAGCAATGCTTCGGCGATTTCTTCAGGAACATCGGAAATGATTGTGACGGATTTTAGCTCCTCCATCCCTTCGACGACGACGTCGATCATCTTGAAGGCAATGAAATAGGTGATGATGGAGTACATGGCCGTTTCCCAGCTGAACACTAGCAGGGCGGCTAAAATGAAGATGAATAAGTTCATGACCATGACAATCTGACCGACAGAGACGGTGCGCTTTTTGCTGACAAGGATGGCGATGATTTCGGTTCCATCCAGTGCGCCGCCTGCCCGGATGACCAGACCAACCCCTGTGCCAAGGAT
Source organism: Bacillus sp. ISL-39 (assembly GCF_018613295.1). Lineage (NCBI taxonomy): Bacteria > Bacillati > Bacillota > Bacilli > Caryophanales > Bacillaceae > Bacillus > Bacillus sp. ISL-39. The sequence continues at coordinate 269,138 of NZ_JAGGQM010000005.1, read as the reverse complement.
TACCGCTCCGATGATCGTTGCTAAAAATAAATCATCCGTCACAGGTTCAAAATGGTGTAAATAAGCAGTCGCGCCGGATAAAATAATGACTCCATATAAGGTGCGGAACGTAAATTTCAATCCCATTCTCCGATATCCGATATATAGGAAAGGAAGGTTAAACACTAACAGGAATATACTCATCGAGATGTTCGTCAGTTCCGCTGCGATGATTGACAGCCCGATGACCCCTCCGTCAAGGATCGCGTTAGGAACAAGGAACAGATCGAGCCCGAATGCCGCGATAACCGCGCCGATTGTGATCGTCACAAGCTGTGTGACCTCTTTGATTATTCTTTTTTTCTTCGTTGTTGCCACTAAAGATCAAACCCTTTTCTATTAAGAATGTTTTCGCATTGATTGTTGCTTTTCGTTATTAATCTATCAACCGCATATTGGCTAGCTTCAAGGGGCCCTTTTCTAGCAGCTCCTTAACTGAAAATGCATAAGAAAACGTAAATATTCATAACCTGATTTTTACGTTTGACTATGAAAGCAACAAAGTTTACGAAAAGAGACTCTATAAAAACTCTACTATTAATTAGTAATGTATGTACTATACTTATTGTATCAAACATTAAAGCTAGCTGGTATTTTTTCATTATATATCCATGATTAGTAAAACCGGTAAATGGGGTAATGAGAAGGGGGAAGTTATTTGAAATTACGGAGGGGCTTTTTTTGGCTAACAATACTCAAGCTAAACATAAATCAAATAATCAGTCAGATTCAAAAAATAAGAAGAATCATCAGACTGGTAAAAATAAGAGAAAGTCATATATGAGAACTAACCCTAAGCCGCAGGAGAATGAGGAAAACAGACTGAAGCGGGCTGATGAAAGAAATCAAAAGCATGATGGCAATAAAGGAAGCGAAAATGGGAAGCCATCACATCAATCAAAAAAAGAAAAGGGCAACTCTTCTTCAAATCATTCAAAAAACGATAAAAGCAGGTCTTCCACCCAACAGGCCGGCAATGGCAATGGAAAGGCATCTTCCAATCAATCCAAGAATGGTAAAGAAAATGGCAAACCAGCCTCAAAACAATCGATAAACGGCAATGGTAATAAGGGTGGGAATGAAGGCGGCAAGAATTCATCAAACAAAAATCCTGATTCAGGAGCGAAAACTTCAGAAGATCAAGAAGTAAAGCATAAAGAGCAATCCGGCAAGTTCGAGACGGCCTTTAACAGGATTCACAAAGCGCTGAAGGAAATGGTAAAGGGAACGGACAGCGATGCGTTCGTGGAACTGCTGTACTCTGGGTATAAAAATCATTCATTGGTTCGTAAATATAAAAGTGAACTGCATCAGTTTGCGAAGCTCCGCAATGCGATTGTCCATGAGCGGGTGAACGCAGATTATTATATTGCCGAGCCGCATATCGAGGTGGTCGAACGGATTGAGGAGATCGCAAGGGAGTTTGAGAAGCCGCAGACGGCACTATCAATCGCGACCAGCCCGGTGTTTTACTATTACGAGGATGCCTATCTTAAAGATGTTCTAAAGGTGATCAATAAGTTTGATTTTACACGATTCCCTGTCTACGACAAGGATGATAAGTATGTTGCCTTGCTGACTTCAACGGAAATCATCCAGTGGCTGGCGAAGCATTTTTCCGACAGTGTGGTCCATTTCGAGGATGTCCGTGTAAAAGAGCTTTTGACGAAGGGGAAAAATTACTTTGTGACCTTTGTGGATGAGGCTGCATCACTTTATCATATTGAAGAATTATTCGAGCGATACCATACAAGAGGCAAGAAACTGCAGGCAGTCATCATTACGGAAACGGGAGACCGCCACGGGAAGCCAATTGGAGTGATAACGCCGTGGGACTTGCTTGACAGCGATCCGGAAGATTGAGCAGCCAATCTTCCAGCTGTCTCCAGCGTGAATCCAGTGTTTTCAGTGTGTGAACTGTCATTGACGATAAACCAGGGATGCTGATATACTTCAGCTATCTAAACTATTTTTAAAACCGAAATAACTCTTATCAAGAGCGGCGGAGGGACAGGCCCTGTGAAGCCCGGCAACCATCGTTTAAAATGAAAGGTGCTAATTCCTGAAGATTGCAGTCTGAAGATAAGTGAGGCTGACTGTAACCTCTCCTTATTTGGAGAGGTTTTTTATGATTATTTTTTCCATACTACAAATTCTAAAAGCAGGTGACCAAATGGCGAAAAAATTTGAAACGGAAGTACTTCATTCCATACATAAGAAGCAAACAGGAATTAAGAGCAAGGCGACACCGATTTATCAGACATCAGCATTTACCTTTAATGACCTTGATGAGCTTGAGGGCTTTTATCAGGGAGAGGGAAATTATTTATATTCAAGAGTTGGAAATCCGAATACGGATGAACTTGGTCAATCCTTAGCGGCACTTGAACTTGCGGAAGACGGGGCAGCAGCTTCCTCTGGTTTGGCTGCGATTTTAGCTGGTGTCCTGGCAGTGGTGAAGAATGGCGATCATATTGTTGCGGCTGATGATGTTTACGGCGGCAGTTTTCATATGCTGAAAGCTGAATTGGAGCGCTTTGGAATCGAAACAACGTTTGTCTCGTTTGCAGACCTAGAAAATGTAGAGCAGGCCATCAAATCCAATACGAAACTTCTTTACACAGAGTCCATCACAAATCCGCTCCTCCGTGTTGAAAAATTGGAGGACGTCATTGCGCTGGCTAAGAAAAGAAATCTTACTGTATTAGTTGATAATACGTTCGCTACACCGCTTTATGTCCGCCCGTTATTGCTAGGAGCCGATCTTGTCGTCCACAGTGCCACGAAATACATCGGAGGCCACAGTGATGTTACCTCTGGTGTTATCGTTGGCAAGAAGGTATTGATAGCAGAAGCGCGCGCAAGAATCGTGAATCTTGGTGCGAACCTCAGCCCGTTTGAAGCGTGGCTGACTTGCAGAGGGTTGAAGACCCTTGCTTTAAGAATGAAAGCTCAATCGGAAAATGCCAGGTTGCTGGCTGACAGTCTGAAGGAACATCAGAATGTTTCAAAGGTATATTATCCATTTTCAGAAGGTGAAAAAGGTTTTGGTGCCATCGTAACAATTGAACTGGCAGAACACGTGGATACAGACAGGTTTTTGAAATCGCTTGGTTGGATAAAGATTGTGCCTACACTTGCGGGAGTTGAAACGACTGTCTCCCATCCGCTGAAAACCTCCCATCGCGCGCTGCCTCCAAAGGCTCAGGCAGAGCTTGGCATTACGTATCGACTAGTCAGGATTTCAGTGGGAATCGAGAATAGCCAGGATATAATCGAGCAATTTGAAGCTGCACTGACTGAGGCTGGAAATTAAAAAATTTCGGGTTGCTTCGAATTTAACTAAAAAAGTCTCTTTGGTTTATCATATCAGCAGTTAATCGTTCGACATAAGGTTTACGCCTCCTGTGTGTGGGTATTTTTATAGGGACTACTCGTCTAAAGGAGGCTTTTAATATGTTTGAACATGAAAAACATCTTGTTGGAGTATATGATAACGAGCAAGACGCAATCCAGGCTGTTGAGGACCTGAAAAGACAGGGATACTCAACCGATGACATTTCTGTAATCAGTAAAAACGAAGATGAGGTTCACGATGTAAACGAAGCTACCGGTACAAAGACTGAGGAAGGTCTTGCTGCAGGAGCGGCAACAGGCGGCGTATTAGGCGGCCTTACTGGATTATTGGCAGGCATCGGCGCACTTGCGATCCCTGGAATCGGTCCAATCGTAGCTGCGGGCCCAATCGCTGCGACACTTACTGGCGCTGCAGTAGGCGCAGGTGCAGGCGGTTTGGCTGGAGCACTGATCGGAATGGGTATTCCGGAAGATGAAGCAGAACGCTACGAAGGCTATGTAAAAGAAGGTAAGATTCTCGTTGTTGTCGAGCGCGACGAAAACAGAGTTGGCCTGAATGATCGTACTACAGCGATTGATGGCACTAGGACTGGAAACCCAGTTGATGCACCGCTGACTTCGGACAACCCTGCCAACACTCGTTTTGATAACACACGCGACTTTTAATAACCATGCCATATAAAAAGGCTGCCAGATCATTCTGGCAGCCTTTTGGCATCCTACGACTTACTCTTTCTCTCCGTATCCAATAAATCGATCCGACTGGCGTCATCGTAATTGAAAGCGGATGTGATGAAGAACATCAACATGCCGCCGATTATACCGAGACAAATGACAAAACCAATGGTCATCACCCAAAGATAGCCCATAATTCGCATTCCTCCCTTGATTAATCTATATGCAACGTGCTTGTGATGTTTTCTTATAAAAAAATAATAAAGTATAATTTCTTGGATTATTCTCATCCTATCAGGTGAGGAGGATGGAAAATGTTCAAGAAAATAATATTAGCTCTGCTTTTAATGGTAATAGCCATCCCGACTGTTTCGTTTGCCCAGCAAGTCCACACAGTACGGCCCGGGGACACTCTATGGAAAATTTCAGTCAGGTACCAGGTTGGACTTTCCGAAATCATCGCCGCCAACCCGCAGTTTAAAAATCCAAATTTGATTTATCCTGGCCAGAGGGTGAATATCCCTACAATAAGAGCAACAAAGAGTATCGAAAGCCAGGTAATCCAGCTTACAAACCAGGAGCGCGCCAAGAATGGCCTGAAGCCACTTGCTGCTGACTGGCAGCTCTCCAGGGTCGCCAGATATAAATCAGCAGATATGAGAGACAAAAATTATTTCTCCCATACCAGTCCCACATTCGGCAGTCCCTTCACGATGATGAAGAGCTTCGGAATCAATTACCGAAGTGCTGCCGAAAACATTGCAGCCGGCCAAAGAACACCAAATGAAGTGGTCCAATCATGGATGAACAGTCCTGGGCACCGGAAGAACATCCTTAGCCCTGCGTACACCCATATTGGTGTCGGGCATGTAACCGGCGGCAACTATGGTCACTATTGGACGCAAATGTTTATTGCAAAATAAATAGTACGAATGGAAATAACCCGGTTAATGGAGACCGGGTTATTTTTTTGGTTGCCCCAGAATTGAATGGTCCGGTATCAAGCTAAGCCTCAGGTCCTAGTGCAAAATCAAGCTCAGGCACGTTATTGAATTTTTGCCAGAAAGGTAAGATGTAATCATAAGAGATAAGGAGGAATTGAACATGAAAAAATTTGGTTTACTGGTTGCCGGTTCCATTGCAGCCATGGTGCTGATTTCAAACCTTGGCCCGCTCGTCGGACTTGGGGTCAGCCTGCTGGTGCTCTACTTCGTCGTCAAACAATTTTTAAAGACAGATTCAACTGCCGCAAAGATCGGCTGGGGAGTCGCCGGCTTCGTCATCTTGATGGCGACAGCTTCTAACGTCCCGGCTATCCTGGGAATCGCAGCTGCTTATGTCCTGTACCTTGTATACAAGAACTGGGATAAAAAAGAGGATGTGATTCGCGAAGATAACGATCCTTTCGTCAACTTTGAAAAGCAGTGGGCACAATTGAATAACAAATAAAATCATCAATATCAAAAGGAGAGATAGTAAATGGCAAATCTATTAACAAGAATCAAAAACACGGTAATGGCAGATCTTCACGAGGCACTTGACCAGAAGGAAAAGAAAAATCCGATAGCGTTGTTGAATCAGTATCTTCGCGAATGTGAAGCGGAAACAGAAAAGGTCAGAAAGCTGCTCGAGCGCCAAGGACAGTTGAAGGAACAGTTTGCCCGTGAACATCAGCAAGCACTTGAAATGGCCGAAAAACGGAAGTATCAATCAGAGGTGGCGATGAGAGCCGGTGAAACGGACCTCCAGGAGTTTGCACAGCAGGAACAGGTGCAGTATGAAGAGCGCGGAGCCAGGCTGAAGGAAGCAAAGGAAAATGCGGTCAAGCAGCAGCTCGAGCTTGAGCGGAAGTATGAAGAAATGAAGCATAAGTTAAAAGACATGCACATCCGCAGGCTTGAACTGATGGGCCGGGAAAATGTAACACGCGCCCACCATAGAATGGACCAGGTGCTCGATAACAATCCATATTCTGACCAAGCTTATTCAAGGTTCGCAGACATGGAAAACTACCTTGACCAACTCGAGGAGAAAGTGAACAACAACTATAATCGCAATACAATTGACAGCAGGATTGCCCAGCTCGAAAAAGAGTTCAAAAATAAAGAAACACATACTATTTGATAGGCAAAACATGGTATTCTATAGAGGCGCAGGCAGCTGCGCCTTTTCGGATATTACCTCGAAAAGACTTCATAATAAAAATCCTCTATCATATATTCCATTTTTAAAATAAATCTAGGGGAAGGGAGGAAAACAGCATGTTGGACAACATGAAAAATGATTATGTCAGCTGGATTGTGATTACTGGACTTATATTGCTTTTGCTAGAAGTGTCATTTTTTAACGAAGGACTGATTTTCTCCCTTCTGGCAAGCGGAGCGATGGTCTACTTCGGACGCTCCTTGATGCCGAAGAAATCTGGGAAACTGCTATTCTGGGCAGGTTTGTTCTTTTTGCTGAGCAGTGTTTTCAGCATGATGACGTTCAGGTTTTTTCTATTAGCGGTACTGATCTATCTTGCCTATCAATTTGCCCAGTCGAAAAAGAAGCCGGAAGTGATCACGCCAGTTTTACAGGAGCCTGAAAAAGAAAACAGGAAGGAAATGCTGGTCGAAAAGCCTCCTCTTTTTAAAAATCGTTTGTTTGGACATCAGGAAACGCCTTCCCATGTGTATGAGTGGAACGATGTCAATATCCAGACAGGAATTGGCGACAGTGTCATCGACCTGAGCCTGACGGTGCTGCCGAAGGGAGAAACGGTGGTTTTCATCCGTAATGTCATTGGCAATGTAAAAGTGTATGTGCCATATGATTTGGAAGTCACCCTCAGGCATTCGTCAGTCATTGGCTCTGCTGAAGTGTTTGAGCATGAGGAAGGAAGGGTGCTGAACCAGAGTCTGTATGTGCAGACTCCTGGCTATGACGACGCTGAGCAGAAAGTGAAAATTTTCACCTCGATGCTTGTCGGTAATATCGAGGTGAAACGCATATGACGACAGCGATGCGCCAAATCTTATGGGGATTGACTCTAGGAATTATTTTATTCATCGCCGTGACTTTGTCTTTTGTGCTTGTTTTCCCTATAGCAAAGCTTTCTGATTTATGGAACCGTGAGCTGATGGATATTCCTTTCATCATTTTTACCTTCAGCATTAGTGTTGTGTTGGGTGTCGCGTTTGGTATGGCGTCTGGGACATACTGGCGAAAACAATTTGGGACGGTTGATAACTGGCTTTTTCAGCTGGAAGAAGGACAGGAGCCCGAAATTGAATCGAATCAGACATACGCAGAAATTTCCTCGATTTCAAAAAGAGTAGGGAAGCTTCATAAGCAAATCTCTGAAAAAGCGATGCTGTCACAGCGGCTGGCGACTGAAAAAGCAGAGGAACAAGAGTCGCGGATCCAGGAGATCATTTCACAGGAACGTAACAGGCTGGCGCGTGAACTGCATGACTCTGTCAGCCAGCAGCTTTTTGCGGCATCGATGCTGATGTCTGCGATCAATGAAACAAAGGGCCCTTCCGAAGACCGGGAAACAAAGCAGCTGAAGATGGTCGAGGAAATGATCCATCAATCGCAGCTCGAAATGAGGGCGCTGCTTCTGCACCTGCGTCCCGTTGCCTTGAAGGGCAAATGCCTGCAAGAAGGAATCGAAGAATTATTGATCGAATTAAGGCAGAAAGTCACTATGGATATCAAGTGGAAGGTCGAGCCATTCCCGTTGGATAAGGGAGTCGAAGACCATTTATTCCGCATTCTCCAGGAGTCTGTTTCGAATACGCTTCGCCATGCAAAGGCGGAAGAGCTCGAAGTATTGTTGATCAAGCGCGATGATAAAGTGATCATGCGTATTGTCGATGATGGTATTGGTTTTAACGTAGAAGAAGCAAAAGCAGGATCATATGGCCTCCAGAATATGCACGAACGTGCGGGGGAAATCGGCGGGACATTGAAGATAGTCAGTGTCGAGAACAAAGGGACCAGGCTTGAAGTCAAGGTTCCAATTTTAGTGGTGGCGGGTGAGAAGAATGATTAAAGTTGTGTTTGTAGATGACCATGAAATGGTGCGGATTGGCGTTTCGTCGTATTTATCGGCCCAGCCGGATATTGAGGTAATCGGCGAGGCGGATAACGGGAAGAAGGGTGTCGAGATGGCGCTCGAGCTGCGGCCGGATATCATCCTCATGGATCTGGTCATGAAGGAAATGGATGGTATCGAGGCGACAAAGCAGATTATCGAGCAATGGCCCGAAGCGAAAATCATCATCGTGACCAGCTTCCTTGATGATGAAAAAGTATACCCCGCGCTCGAAGCCGGGGCAACGAGTTATATGCTGAAAACCTCGAAAGCCAGTGAAATTGCTAATGCGGTAAGAGTTACATACTCAGGCCAGCCAGTGCTCGAGCCAGAAGTGACGGGAAAGATGATGATGAAAATGCGCCAGAAGAACAACGTCGAGCTGCATGAAGAGCTGACAGAGCGGGAAATGGAAGTCTTGAAGCTGATTGCCGAGGGAAAGACCAACCAGGAAATTGCCGATGAACTGTTTATCGCTTTGAAAACGGTGAAGACACATGTCAGCAATATCTTAAGCAAGCTCCAGGTCCAGGACAGAACCCAGGCAGTCATTTATGCATTCAGGCATTCTATCGTAAAATAACAAAGGGAGGTGCACTGTATGGAGCCGTTTTTTGGTTTGTTTGGCCTGTTTGGGATATTGCTTTCAATCGGTCTGCCTATCGTTTTAATAGTCCTTTTTGTCATGCTGGTCACCAGCACAAAAAGACAGGAAGCATTGTTGACGGAGATCCTCACGGAGTTGAGAAGGAAGGATTCAACTCAGGATCATTTTGATCAATAAAACAAAAAGGCTCTTTTCTCAAACTTTGTTGCTATTGTCTACAAAATAGGATGGAATGACCTATTTTTCTTCGCAAAGTTGACTCTTTTGTGAGAAAAGAGCGTGCAAACTTAATACCGACCTGCAAAATGGCCATATATTACGTTGAAATCGGCTTTAGGATTTCAACAAAAATCTTTCCGAAAACAGCCAACAAAAAAGAGGCCAATGGCCCCCGCTAATCTAATTCGCTTTTTTGTCGATTACATCTAATTTCATAAGCATTTCGCTTAGCGCTATGGATATGACTTCCCGTTCCTCAAACTCATTTGGATAACGGGAAGCGCTATTTATATAGTCATGCTTTTCAGCTAACTTTTCCTTTATCTTTTTACACATCCAGAGCTGGTAATCAGAAAGTTCCAGTTGTCTCAGCATTTGTCACCCACTCCTTCATTAGTTATCCCTTACCCGTGAGCCAAGCTAGCTTAAACGCTTTATATACAACATTATTGTTCTGGGAAAAATTGAAAAAAGTCAGTGTGAGAGACCAGACATGGAATTAATCAAACCTGTGATTAACAGAGATAAGTTATTGAATGAGGCAGTAACGCTCAGGAACAGTGGCTGGCACTGGTTGGTTTTAACGGGGAGAAATTGTGGCTGAAATAGGATATGGCAATTGGATTGTGATCAGCAGAAACAAGGGGATTTGCGAAAGAAGTCTGCCATTTACATATGTGGCCCGTTGTTCCTTTCCTCGCCAAAACCGGGAACATATCCTTTGTTTATATGCCCGGTTTTACTGGTCCATCATGAGACCGGGAACATATCCGTTGTTTATGTTACCGGTTTTACGATTTCATCATAAGACCGGGAACAAATCAGGAAAAACTTGCTAAAATAATAATGGAATTGTAAAATAAACCTAACTATTATTGAACGGAGGTGAGGAGAGATGATCAAGACTGTTTTTGTACGCGGATTTTGGAATGAATTCCTTTATTTTTGTCGTGCAAAATTTGCTGTTGCAGCTGCCAATGGGATACGTATGTCCTTTTTTAACAGCTCAATATCAAATACAAACGGTAGGATCATCTCTTTTCCCGCTTAGGAATATGTTTCGGTGAATGTGGAGGGCAGGCTAAGTCTCTCTTTGCATTCAAGGAATCCAGAAGCCAGGAGCAGAGCCATCTGCCCCTGGCTTTTTTGTGCTTTTAAAACAAACCGGGCGGCGTCAGCTGAAAAGGGGGATCGTTAATAGGAGGGAAAAATGATGATAGCTTGCAGTATTAACCATATAAGCAAAATGTACGGAGGCAATCTGATTTTTGAAGATTTGTCTTTTGAAATAAACGAGAAGGACAGGGTTGGGCTGGTCGGACCCAACGGTTGCGGCAAGACAACGTTGATGAAGCTGATCGCGGGCATGGAAGAAGCGGATCAAGGAAAGATACATTGGAAAAAAGGTTTGAACATCGGCTACCTGGCCCAGATTCCTGTTTATGAGGAGAGGATAACCGCCAGGGGAGTTCTGGAAACAGCCTTTGACGAGTTACTTGAAGTTCAGGCGGAGATGAAGCAGCTTGAAACCAAGATGGCAGAAGCCGGCGAGGATTCGCATAAGCTTGAAAGGCTGCTGGCGAAATACGGAGTTCTCCAGGAGAAGTTTACTCTCGGAGGCGGTTATGAAATGGAAGCAAATATTGACCGCATTGCCAACGGCTTGAAGATTGAGGGCATGCTTGATTCGAATTTTAACAGCCTTAGCGGCGGTGAGAAAACGAAGGTCGGTCTGGGGCTGAGTTTGCTGAAGAATCCAGATTTATTGCTTCTCGATGAGCCGACAAACCACCTTGATATCATGGCGGCTGAGTGGCTGGCTGAGTTTCTGAAAGAATATGATGGTACCGTTGTGATTATCTCGCATGACCGTTATTTCCTTGATGAAACAGCGACAAAAATCCTCGACCTTGAAGATGGAGAAATTGACCTCTATCATGCCAATTACTCCGGGTTCATCAAGGAAAAAGAAGCGAAATTACTGCGGGAATTCCAGGCATTTGAAGAGCAACAGCGAAAAATCAAGAAAATGAAAGAGGCAATCAAGCGATTGCGTGACTGGGCGAATAGATCGAACCCGCCAAGTGCGGCTCTCCATAAAAGGGCGACGAACATGGAGAGAGCGCTCGCCAGGATGGAGAAGCTGGACCGGCCGATTTTAAACAGGAAGAAAATGAATTTCGAACTGGATACAGGTGCGCGAAGCGGGAAGGACGTACTCGTTTTTAAAGATGTGCATAAATCATTTGGAGATCGACAACTTTTCTCGAAGGTTAATCTTCAGCTTCACTATCAGGACCGTGCGGCGATTGTCGGCGAAAATGGTTCGGGTAAAACAACGCTGCTGAAGTTCGTCCAGGGTGAACTTGCACCTGACCAAGGAGAAGTCCGAAACGGAAGCAATGTCAAAATCGGTTACCTATCACAGCATATGGAGCTTTCCAGCCAGGACGGCACCGTGCTAGATGCGTTCCGGAATGAGGTAGTCATGAATGAGGGAGAGGCCCGGAATGTGCTCGCCGGTTTCCTGTTCTATGGTCAGGATGTCTTTAAGAAAGTTTCCCAGCTGAGCGGCGGCGAACGAATGAGGCTTCGTCTCGCGCAGTTGATGCACCAGGATCTCAATTTCCTGATTCTAGATGAGCCAACCAATCATCTGGATATCGATTCACGAGAAGTACTGGAAGAAGCGCTGGCAGGGTTCGAGGGTACGCTCCTGGCCGTCTCCCATGATCGCTATTTCTTGAATAAGCTATTTGATAAGGTTTACTGGCTGGAGGGCGGAGAGCTGACGGAAATAGAAGGCAATTATGACCGGGCGAGAGTGAAAATGGCGGAGAAGAGGAAGCTGTGGGAGGCTGCAGCACCTGCACATGCGGAATCTGTAAAGCATTCAATCAGGCAAGAAACAGTCAAGGAAGCTGTTATAGATGAAGAAGCTCTGTTTGAGGAAATCGAGAGTCATGAAAAATCAATTGGCGAGCTTGAACAGCAAATGGCCATAATGACCGATCTCGCAAAGCTCCAGGAGCTTCATGCTGAAAAAGAAGTTTTAGAGTCAAAACGAAACCAGCTGTATTCAAAGCTTGAGGAAATATCATGATAGTTGAAGAACTGCTTATATTAGCAGTTCTTCCTTTATTTTACTGGAAAAAACATGCTGGAATTTCCAATTCGCTATAAAAAGGAGAAAGTCGCTATAAAAAGTGAAAAGTCGCTATAAAAAACAAAAAGCCGCTATAAAAAATGAAAACTCGCTATAAAAATAAGAATTCCACTATATTTAAAAGGAACTCGTTATTAAAATAAGAAATTAGCTATAAAGAATAAGAATACCGCTATAAAAAAATGAAACTCTGTATAAATAATAAGAATATCGCTATAAAAATAAAACTTTCCGCTATTGAAATGTAATCCTTGTTATGAAAACTCGCCAAACAGTGGAAGATGACTCACGCATACACCTCAAAATTTACCCTTTCATATTGTCCGGACTTGTCTCATATGTTTATAGGAGTAAATGAGACAGGATTGGGAGAGAAGCTATGAATACTTTTTTAAAAGGGATGTCTATCCTTGTGGTTGCTACTTTTCTTGGAGAAGTGGTGGAGTTCCTCGTCAATATGATTCTCGCAAGGGAGCTTGGGGAAAGCGGGATGGGGCATTACATGACGATATTGCCGACGATTTTCCTGATCATGATGCTCGCGAGCTTTGAGCTGCCGGTGTCGATTTCAAAAATGATCGCGGAGAGGGATGAGTCTTACCACCGGAGCATGATCAAGCATGCCATCAGGCTGGCGGTAGTATTCACTGCGATTTTGCTGATTGCGGCTGCTTTTGTGCTTCCAATCATTCCTGTGTTCAAGGATTATCACCCACTGCTTAAATGGGTCGTCCTGTCACTGATACCGGTTATGACAATATCCGCTATCGCCAGGGGATTTTTCATGGGAAAACAGGATATGGGAAAAATCGCAATTTCCCATTTTATCAGAAGAGCTGTTCAGCTCCTGCTGCTCTCAGCGGTTTTTCAGTTTTTTGAGTTTGGGAGCGAAACAGCTCTCCTTGTTGCCTTTTGCACACTGGCGGGAAGCGAACTCGTTGTCTTCCTTTATCTATTACATTACTTTGTTATGTCTTACCAAAGGATTAAAAGTGTTCCGGGTAAGCATGTAAGCGGGCGAGAGGTGAGAAAGAGTCTGGTGGAGGTTTCCGTGCCGACGACCGGCTTGAGAATTTTTCATTCGCTGACACATGCTGTTCAGCCGTTTTTGATAAAATTTGCGATTGTCAGTGCAGGGTTATCATCCGAAATGGCAACGGAACAATTCGGGATGATGGCGGGAATCGCAATGACGATTGGATTTTTCCCGGCGTTTATAGCCCATTCGTTCCTGATCATCCTGATTCCGACTGTATCGAAGGCTTATGCGGAAAAAGAGTTCTTCAAGCTGCAAAAACTGCTTCAGCAAGTAATGCTGCTGACATTGCTTTATGGATTGCCAGCTGTAACGGCTTTTTACTTTCTGGCAGAGCCTCTGACCAATACTTTTTTTCATTCTAAGCAGGCAGCAGTATTTTTGCAGCTGCTTGCGCCATACTTCCTGTTCCACTACTTTACTATACCGATGCAGGCTTATCTGATCGGACTTGGATTGGTGAAGGACGCCTTTATTCACTCTGTTTATGCTACGATTGTTACCTTTTCCCTTATTTACCTCTTGGGCTCGAGACCCGAATGGAGGATGGAAGGGGTCATCGTCGGAATGAATACGGGGAGTATGGTCATCTTACTGCTGCACTACCTGACGATTTGCAAAAAAATCGGCATTACCTGGCTGGCTAAGAGCCCGATTAAAGATTCGAGATTTTAACAGGAAAACAAAGAACTTTCGCAGAATTAATTATACAGCTTAATTTTTCAGGAGTGATGAAGTGGAAAAAGTATTGCGCGGGCACCATCTCCTCTGTGTGCATGGTTTCCGGGGGATGGGCTACAGCCCTGAATTTGTGAAAAAGATGGAGAGTATCGTAAAAGATATACGCGACCCTGAGCAGGATTTTTACATAAAGGTGGTCGCTGCGTTTGATGACGCATGCATGTCTTGTCCGCATAGGGGGCTTGAGATTTGTGAGGCGAGTGAGGGTTCGAATGAACATGTGCTGACGATGGATGGGAATGTCATTCGTCATCTGGGGCTGGTACCGGGAGAACATTATCTAAAATCTGAGCTTGTCCAGTGGACGGCGGAAAAGGTTGAACCAGATGACCTTGATATGCTTTGCAAAAACTGTTCATGGCTGCAATACGGAGTGTGCAAAGAAGGAATTGCCAAGCTCAGAGAAAACAATAAATGCCTGACTCGCGGTGGATGAACCAAACCATCGGGTCAGGCATCTTCAAATATTTCTTCTATCCGGGGGTTGTTGCCATATAAAATAAGTTTATCGCCAGGCTCCAGTTTGGTATCATATGCTTTGTTGCGGATATTGATTGCGCCTCTCTTGATGAATAGGAGCATGACATCATCCTCTTTGTCCACAATTTCATCGAACGTCCTATCCGCATATCGGGAGTCTTCTTTTAGAGCAATTTCCCTGACCTCATCATCATCGTCCATCAAAAGGACATCACTGATTGGCAAATCTGCTAACTCGTAATTCTCTTTTAATTCACTTTTCATCTTTTGGCCGATCTTCTTTTGTACTGTCGGCGCCTTTAAAATAAATAACAATGCTAAAAGTCCGACAGCAACATAGGCTATTTCCATGGTATAAAAGCTATCAGATAAAAGCTTACTTATAGCAGAGATGATGACTGCCAGCGAGAATGCCCCAAACAAAATCAGGAAAGCCCCCAGTTTTCTTCTGACAGGATGATCAATGATCAATTCGGATTCACCGGTCGTGAATCCAGTGCCCGTTAGCATCGAAATGACCTGGAACCGGGCGATTTTCCGGTCAAGGCCGGTTGCCACAAATATGGATGTGTTAATCTCAATCACTGTAAAAACAATGAACAGATAGATGAAAATGAATAGGATACCCATAACCTCCATCCCCCTCGCCCTATATAGTATTGATCGACGAGGTGTGAATTAAACAAAAATAGACCGGGGAAGGCTTTCCCCGGACATTTTTATCGCTGTTCTTGTAAGTTCTCGTTGTAATAGTTCACTCCGTACATAGAACCTTCACTGACCATTTTGTTGTCTTCGACATCATTTGGGTCTGGGTTGCCGGCTTTTTGTACTGGCAGCACATCTGTCTTGGATGGCATGACTTTTTCTTTTACCTGGGTGGCCATCTCGGTAAGTTTTGCTTTATTTTCAGGCTTCATTGCCATCCATAATGCTGCGGCTCCTACACCTAACATGACTGCATTTTTTGCTTTTGCTTGCATATTTACCCCTCCTATTAATGATTAGTTTATGCTTTTGTCTGTACTCTTTTTTACCCTCTCTATAAAATTCAGAAACATTTTTAAAATGGTAGGTTTGCCAAGTATTAGACGAATCGTTTCAAGCTGGCTGATAAAGGGAAGAGTAGTAATTAGTTGATAAACATAATGAAAGGTCTGAGACCATTGAAACATATATTTAATGAAAAAAGATGGAAATGGTATGATTTCCAACAGAAAGATGAGGAGAAGATAAAGGAGCTTATCTCACAAAGTCCCGCTAGACGAGAATGGTTAGAAAATATAAAAGACCGCAAAGCAAATCTCCTTGACCTGAATACCGAGACTAAGGGAGATGAGTACATTTGGGGCTCTCTTATTTATCAGCAGGATATCGAGGAGAAAGGAGAGAAAAACATTTTTCATTTTTACATCTGCGAAGACTTCTTTATAACGGTGGATTTTGACTTTTCCATACTTGATGTTAGTGATATTGGTGTTCACAAACAGATGGAACAGGCCGAAAATGCGGTTGAAGGCTTTTTCATTCTCCTGGGTAAAATTTTAGCGAGCTATTTGCAAAAGATCGATGCCTATGAAGAACGACTTCATGAATTATTATGGGAAATGAAGGAACAGAACAACCTTGAAATCCTCGAGAGAATCTATGAAAATCGCCATGAGCTTCTGATATGGAAAAATCTAGTTATTCCGATTGTTGAGTTAAAATTCATCGCAGAAGAGGCATATGGAAAAGGCGTCCACGAACAGGCAGAATTCAACCGCGTTGAAACCCGTGTAGAGCGCATCAGGATGTTATTGACAGAATACCAGGAGGCAATCGATACAATGATCAGATTAGAAGAAGTCGTCTCGACCCATCGCGGAAATGAAATCTTTAAGACCCTGACTGTCATAACAATCCTGTTTACGCCAGTAACAGCTTGGGGAGCGGTGTGGGGAATGAACTTCAAGTTCATGCCGGAGCTTGAATGGAAATTCGGCTATGTATTTGCCGGTGTGTTAATATTCGCTACAACAGCAGGCCTATACTATTATTTGAAGAAAAAAGGCTGGATTGGAGATATCCTGAAAGTGAAAAAGAAGAACAGATTCTTTGAATGACGTTCGATAAACTGCTTCCTAGTGTTTAGAAAAATAAAAGCATGGACAGAAAAATCGCCCGGAGAGCGGGCGATTCTTTTATTCAGCCAATTTTACAAGCATATGTGCAAGAGCATGCTGTTGTTCTTTTGTGCCAACCTTCCAAAGCTCCTGCAGCAGCTGCTCCTCTTTGTTTCGCGGTGTGACATTATCAGCAAGGTAATCGGCAACCTTTTCCGCCGTTTTCGCAAGCTGCTCTTCATCAAGCCCCGCTGTTTTGCCAAGCTTGATCCGTTTGCTTAAATAAGTCCTGAACTCATTGAAATCCCCAAGGATCTCATCCGCCTGCTGCGTATCCATCCGTTCCAGGGTCTCATCCACCTTGCTAGTATCGACTTCGCCATCTTTATGAATCATATGGTCTTTTTCCATGTAAAAAACCTCCTTGTGAAAGATATATATTAAATACCCTGATGGCCGAATCTAGTAAACCTGGAGGAGCACATTCAGAACTAGATAAAAAAGGGAAAATACTAGAGATAAATTTTTCCTGGCGCGAATATCTGATGAGGGGTGATACTTTGGGGCTCTTTTCGCTTATGATAAAGTAATTTTCACTAATCTTAATAGACATCAAAAAGAAAAAATTCCAGGTGCCGAATTTTTTTTGTTTTGTAATTCATTTTTTGTTGAAAAGAGCTTTAATCAAAAAAGGTGCGGGCCGCTGGGCCTGCACCTTTTTTGAGTCCGACATACGGACGATGGGAGGAGTAATTCTGTTGTTGCTATTCAATTTGCGCTCTGGGGTAAATCGATTTTAAATGTATCGATTTAAGACCAGCGTGCCTTGAGACAGCAGCGCGAATCTTCCTCCGCTTGCATAGCCAATGACATATTCCGAAGTCGCCGTAAAGTCTTTCAACTTAACCAGTCCCTTCATAACCAGTATTGGCGTTGCTCATATCCTGCGGACTTACTTAGAGGAGTGTCCTGCTCAAGCTATTCAAAAAATTGCGGTCCATCGATGTTAAGTCCATCGATTCAAGACCAGCGTTCCTTGAGATAGCAACGCAAATCTTCCTCCGGGTGCTAAGCCAATGACGTATTCCGAAGTCGCCGTAAAGTTTTGCACTTTAACCAGTCCCTTCTAGGTTTTGTATTGGCCTTGCACTATACATATACCCGCGTGAAATCACAGAAAACTTAATAAACTCAATTAAAAGTTGGCATTAAATCCAATAATAGGAAGATTAGATTTGTTTTTGTTCCTTCAGAAGATCGCGGATTTCTTTTAAAAGCTCTTCTTTTACATCAGGAACAGGAGCTGCAGGCTTGGCCGCTTCTTTTTTTCGATAGTGGTTGATGATTCTCACAAAGATGAAAATGGCAAAGGCGGTGATGAAAAAGTTGACGACGGCCTGAAGAAACGAACCATATGCTATTACTTTGTATTTAAGATCAGAAAAGTCAGCGCCAAAAGTAGCCAGTCCTACAATCGGCATGATAATGTCATCGACAAGCGATGAAACGATTTTTCCAAATGCGGCCCCGATAATGACTCCGACAGCGAGATCCAGCACATTGCCTTTAAAGGCGAATTTCTTGAATTCATTCCACATCCTAATGTTCCCCCTAAGGTTTATATCTTATATATACTGCGAGATTGTGAGGCAAAAAGCAATAGGGCCTGCTCCCATCAGGGGAGCAGGCCCGAGTTTTACTGAATCAACCTCATTTTCAACGCTTTGACGGCTGCATCGGTCCGGTTTTTCGCATCGAGTTTTTGGATGATGGCTGAAATATAGTCACGCACAGTGTAGGAACTGAGGTGGAGTGCGTCAGCAGCTTCATTGATGGAAGCACCTTCGGCAATCAGCTTGAGCACCTCTCGTTCACGGATAGTCAGTACGGCACGCTGGACTCCGAAAAGCTGGACGGCATCCTCATAGTACTGGTTCAACAATTCACCGCCATATTGTCCGAATTTGATAAGAGCGGTCAGGGTCTGGTTGTTGACGGTAAATGATTTGTGTTCTCCGCGGTCAAGCAGTGCAAGACCAATCAGTTTATTTTCAGCAGGCACATAGATTGGCAGGACAACCAATGATTTCAGGCAATAATCATGGACGTATTTTACAGGCAAAATTTCAGCTGCATCTTCGATAAAAATTGGTTTGGAATGGCTGAACTGCTTCAAGTATTTCGTAAGCAGCGGAAATTCGGCAATACTCTCCTTGATGTGCTGCACAGAGCCTGTATTGACGTTATAGGCATGAACGCCGACTCCGCTGTGCTCCCCGGGGGAATAGATGAACAGGGCGCAGCGTGAAAATGGCAGGTAATCAACCAAGCCCTGGGTAATCATTTTAACAGCTTCCGAAGCGCTTTGGGAACGGATCAGCCGCTGCTGGAACAGAAGGGTAGCATCCTTCCACTCAAGTTCACTTTCCAGGTGATTCAGCTTCATTTGTTTCAGATACATTTTTCGAAAAGTTTCCTTTTGCGCCTCTGTCACAGTCTCCGCTTTATCTTTCACGCAGATTAACAGTGTTTCCGTCAGGCATGGTACCGTGATAATTTGAGGATGTTCCTCTCCTGGTGACAACAATCTGGAAAGCGCCACTGACAGGTCTGATGCATGCTCAGCTTGAAGCCCCTCGCATATGGTGACCAGCTGTTCATTTACCAAAAGGTCATCGGCGCAAACGATTTTGTTTACTTTGCATTGGGATTTTTCATTGCGGATGACCGCAAGCCAGTTACTAGGAACTGCACGCAGGCTCAACATCATCTTCAGCCATTTATCATCCTGGTATTCCAGCTGCTGCGTCCGCAGGACCTTGTCGAGAATTCTCGTAAAAAAGACCTGTACCGCCTGGTGCTCGAGGAATCCAGCATTCCTTTTCTTTAAGGCTTTATGAAATAAGTTCTCAACTGCGCTGATCAGAAAGATGGCGTCAAAATCATCGACGAATTCAGGGTGGCGTTTTTGCCACCTTAGGACTAATAACTGGATGAAATCATTTGAAGATTCAAAAGTGGTCCGTGAAAGGTTGTTGAAGCCATAGACAATCATGCTCTCAAATTCAGATACAAGATTATTTTGCCAGGCTTTCATGTCCTTCTTTAAATGTAGCCATTCTTTAAGAAACGGTTTCTCGCATTCTTTTAAAAGAAATAAACCTCTAATGGCCAAATCCTCAATCTTATGTTCCATCAGGCAACCTCACTCTCAAATTCTGGTAAAATAACATTCGTTTAAAAATTCAGAATTATGTCCGTCACTTCTTTATACCCCGACACTTAACGGGGTTACCACGTTGTTAACGATTTTTTTCGGAGTTGTAGGCTTGATTTTTCGGGGATATGTTATTAACAAGAATTAATTTTGAATTTTAAAAATATTTTAATGGAGGTGGCTTCCTTGAACGGAGCTGTCGTAATGGAAAGCAAGACGAATAAGAAGGTTTTTTGGGGTGCGCTGGCAGCTGGACTTCTTGCGCTTGGAATCTTACTGGTGTCGTTCGGTGTATCAGGTGTCGCATATGCAGTCCCGATTGCGGGTGTAGGAGATTTTTATGTTGAGTTCGATAAGCTTGAAGGTGAAGGCTACAAGTTCTACCCAAAACTTGGTGAAACGAGCAGTTCAGACGCCGCTCCACAAGGTACAAATATCATTAAAACCCTGACTATCGACAATCTGCAATTATACAAGGATTTTCAGGTTGGCGGAGACTGGATCCGCGTTAAAATCCAGGCATCGAAACCTGTACAGATTTCAGGACTTCAGCATGATGCTGGCTTGATTGAAGCAAATGCCAAGTTCCAAAACCTTGTGCTAGAAGAAAATAACAGCACGGACTGGACAAAACAGTTCCAGCAAACATCGAGCACAATTATCCTTGAAAATGCCAAATTGAAGACTCATTACTTATTCCAGGAAACGATCAATATGGCTGGCATGAAATTGACGGTGGAAAAAATCGATAAGAAATAATCGAGGTGACAGGCATGGTTTTTAAAAAATGGAGGCACACGAGGCCTTTTTTTGGAGCAATTTTGACCGTATTAAGCGGACTGATGATTTTATGGGTACCATTGAATCTTTATCTAAGCACCTTTCTTCCAGGATCGGTAGCCGTCATCGGCTTGTTGTTTGGCGGCCTGATCACACTGATGGGACTGATGTCCTTCTTTTTGCCGAGTGCCTCTAAAGCGCTGGGCATCATCGTCATCTTTTTATCCATACTATCGGTCATCGGCGCTCTGGGCGGCTTCCTTTTTGGAACGATATTCGGTATCATCGGCGGGGCCTTGCTGACAGCATGGCGGATGGTGCCTGCGGAAGAGTCGGCAGGAGCACCTGTCGCGGATGCCGCTGTGCAGCCAGCCAAAACGGGATAAAGGGGAGAAGAAATGAAGAATCGAATATTTTTAGTAGTGATGTGCCTTCAGCTAGCTGCATTGTCCTTCTTCCCTTTTATTGAAAAAACGAATGCAGCAGGCATTGATGCAGAGGGATTTATAATCCAGGCTGACCGAGTTGTTGGCGAAAATATGAAAGCGATGATTATCGTCGGCGAGACCTCCGGCTCAAGTGCTAGGCCAATGCTGCGGATCACCTACGACTCAGCAAAGATTTACGGCATGAGGCTGACAAAACAGTTCAAGACTTCGGGAGGGACGGTTAGCCTCACAATGAAAGCAAGCGGCCCTGTTCATATTAAAGGGATGCAGGTCGATGCCAGCGCCATTTCATTCCAGGGAGCATGCGTGCACGCGGCAAAAATCATTCCGAATGCGGCTCTTGAAGGCGTGACGATGGTCGCCCATTCCATGAATGCAGCAAACAGCAGCCTCGACCAGTTAAAACTCCAAACAGTAAATGGTGATGGCGGAGTACAGAAGCCAGGCAAATTGGAAATTTTACAGGAGCTTGGGGCAATGCCTTTTGGACAGATGAAGAAGGAAATCGAGAAAATCACCAGCGGCCAGCTTCCGCTAACTTGCGAAGGTGCTACTGAGGATGGGGTGGAGGAAATGATAGGGGGGGTTACCGAGCCAGTCGATGACTTGCTTGATGAAGTAACGGATCCGCTTGATGAAACAATCGGGAAAGTGACGGACCCGATTGATGGATTAATCGGCAAAGTGACCGATCCCCTCAAGGATACAATCGGAAAGGTGACAGACCCGCTAAAAGGGGTGAGCGATCCACTGAAAGACACAGTTGAAAAGGTAGTATCTCCTGTTGAAGAGACAGTCGGCAAAGTGACCGAACCTGTAAATGAGATCGCCAAGGAAACGACGGACACGGCAAAAAAAGTGACAGAGCCTGTGGCTGAGCCGGTGAAGGAGACCATGGATGAAACAGCCAAAACAGCGTGCGAAAAGCTGGAGGCTGCAAATGGCGAGATCACAAAAGAGCTGGCACTGGAATTGATCGATAAGGCGCTGGCCGAAAACAAAATGCTAGATGAATTATGCCCGACAGACGCAACGTTGACAGATCAGCTTGAAAAATGGACAGAAGGGCTTCTCGATTCTCTCGGACTTCTGTCACTTCTAGGATTGAAGCCAAGCGAGGAAGAACAGCTGAAGAAGATGAGGGAGGCTATTTTAAAAGAGCCTGATGGTTCTATAATTGATTTCTAACTTTTACACAGCAAAGGCAGAGGATGGCTCCTCTGCCTTTTTAATATTTTATTGCGAATGACTTATAGGTTTCGGTTTTCTCTGTTTCGTTCACTTCAATATGGTCAACAGTGGAGAAAGGATTGCCCCTCCGTACTTCATCGATGAACTTTTCAAGGTCAGGTCTGGAACCAGAAGCAAGGATTTCAACGCCGCCCTCCTGCAGGTTCTTCACCCAGCCAGTAATGCCAAACTGGATCGCCTTCATTTGAGTATAATACCGATACCCCACACCCTGAACCTCACCCGTCACAATAATTTGTAATTGGATCAAGACGTCGCCCCCAGATAAACAAATAGGTTAACAATATATCTAATGTTATATGTAATGATTGCTTGGTAACTTCATTATAGCACAGTGATATCTGGTGCATAAGGGAAAAGGAAGTTTATATTTTGGTTAATGTAGTTTCGAAACGAACTAGCAGGCAGCAGAAACTGGGCAAGTAAGGAGAAGGGGTGGATATGGTGGCAGAGTTAATTCTGGACTAAAACAGGTTTGGTTGCAAAAGCAGAAAAGCTGTCAAGAAAACGAAGGAATTAAGACAAGATTGGATGCAAAAGCAGAAAAGCTGTCAAAATAACGCCTGAATTAAGACAGGTTTGAGGAGGTTAGAGTAAAAGTTGTCAGAAGTAAAGCCAAGTTCGGGCGGGTTGGAGAGGAAAAGAGCAAGAGCTGTCAGGAGCAGGTCTCACTTCTGTAATAAAGATTTCCCGAACACGTAAAAAAACAGCCGAACAGAGTGAAATGTCCGGCTGTTTGCTTTCACATTTCCAATCTTACAAAGCCCAGTCTCCATTGCGGAACACTGGCTCAGCAGATCCATCTGCTGTGATGCCGTCGATGTCCATTTTATCGGAACCGATCATGAAGTCGACGTGCGTGATGCTTTCGTTCAGGCCGTTTTCAGCCAGTTCTTCTGAAGACATCGTCTTGCCGCCTTCTACGCAGAATGCGTAAGCACTTCCGATTGCGAAGTGGTTTGACGCGTTTTCATCAAACAATGTGTTGAAGAATAATACATTTGATTGAGAAATCGGCGAGTTGAATGGTACAAGGGCAACCTCACCAAGATAGTGTGAACCTTCATCAGTCGCCACGAGCTGCTTCAGGATTTCTTCGCCTTCTTCTGCTTCAACGCCGACGATTTTTCCATTTTCAAAAGTGAGCTTAAAGTTGTCGATGATGTTTCCCCCGTAGCTAAGCGGCTTAGTGCTTGAAACATACCCGTTCACGCCAGTTTTCAACGGAACTGAGAAGACTTCTTCAGTCGGCATATTTGCCATGAACTCGTGTCCTTGCTCGTTCACGCTGCCAGCGCCAACCCAAATGTGCTTCTCAGGAAGCTCGACTGTCAGGTCTGTACCTGGTGCTTTATAGTGAAGCTTCTTGTAACGCTTGCTGTTCAGGTAATCAACCTTTTTATGAAGAGAAGCATCATGATCTTTCCATGCAGCAACCGGATCTTGTGTATCCACACGGACTGCTTTGAAAATTGCATCCCAAAGCTTCTGCACAGCTGTTTCCGCAGTTTCCTCAGGGAACACCATTTTTGCCCATCCTTCAGAAGGAGCGGCAATGACTGTCCAGCTTACTTTATCGGACTGTATGTATTTACGGTATTTTGAAAGTGCGGTACCAGCGGCTTTTTGGAAGTTGGCGATGCGCTCAGACTTCACACCTTTCAATAAGTCAGGACTAGAAGAAACGATTGACATGAAAGCAGCGCCGTTCTCTGCAAGGTCTTCTACTTCGCGTGCGCGCCATTCAGGATATTCCGCAAACGCCTCATCTGGTGCAAGGTCGTACTTCGTCCTGTTCACAACATCATCATTCCAGTTTACTACAACATTTTTAGCGCCGGATTCGTACGCTTTTTTCACAACAAGACGGACAAACTCTGCAGAGTCAATCGTTGTATTGATGACAAGCGTTTGGTCCTTCTGGATGTTAACGCCAACCTTGACAGCAAGGTCCGCATATTTTTCTAAATTGGTTTGAAAGTCACTCATTTATTTCGCTCCTTTTCTGAATCTTCTTTTACATTGTAACGATTTTATAGGAAAAAAGAAACTTAAGTCATTCGACTTAACTAGACATTATAGCGCCGGAAATGGACGCTCTTTACCTGTCTAAAATTGCTAGCCTATCAAACTAGCATCAAGGCAGCAGCGTAGGGTAAAATAGAGCGGTATAAAAAGGGGTATAGGAGGTTACTAAGAGATGAAATTTGATGTAGTTTTATTGCGGTTATCAGCGATCTATGCTTTCATTGGGGCATTCCTCGGTTCGCATATGGCTGGTGCCGGCAGTTATGCCATCCGCCCGGTCCATGCACATATACTGGTTGTTGGCTGGCTTAGTCTGTTTGCTTTCTCAAGTTACTACCGTTCTTATGTCGTGCCCAGAACTTCAAAACTAGCATTATTTCATGTCTGGACAGCAATCATTGGGAGCTTCGGCTTGACTCTGGGCATGTGGCTTTATAACGTGAAACCATTCCCGCTGCCAGAAACTTTCACCATGGTGTTTTATATCGTCGGCGGATCAACTTTGCTTCTCAGCTTCCTGCTATTTGTGTTCATGACCTTTAAATATAGCGAGGCAAAGGTGAAATAATAAATAAAAATCCATGCAGAATCCGCTTCTGCATGGATTTTTTATGTGTTTGGAATTTTTAATAGACTTCATCATACTATGTTTGTACTTTCTAATTAATATATTGGCTAAAATCCAAATATATCGACCACTTTTTGCGATAAATCAGCGAAAATCCAAATATATCGACCACATTCTGAAATATATCGACCAACTCAAAATTCATACTAAAATCCGTATTTCAATTTAATAATTTCGCTCAAACACCGGCAGCCTTCTTACTGTCATACATCCGGAACATCACCCAGAACAGTACCGCGCTCAAAATGGCGAGAATGCTGAGGATGGTGAACGTCCAGCCGTAACCGATCCAGACAGTGAGCGGGATGCTGATCGGTGCAATCGTCCTGCCTATCGTATATCGCAATGAAGCGGCGGCAAAATACTGGCCGCGCATTTGTTCAGGTGCCAGGTTGGAAATGAAGGTTTGCTGCAGCCCGGCTGTCATCAGCTCAGCCAACGTGAACACAGCCATTGCTGCAATTAAGCCCCAAATCCAATTTGTCGCACCGAACATCAAAATCGCCACAGCATAAATGAGCGAGGACAATACAAACACGTTTCGTTCGCGGAAACGGGTCACCCATCTTGTTACAACGACAGTAAAGAGGGCTACCAGCAAGCCATTTTCAGAAAGAATCAATCCGAAAGCCTGCTCGCCATTGACGGTGAATACCTTGCTGCCAAGTTCAAGAACGGTTTGATTATGCACTGTATCCTTTGTGTAAACAGGGAATAGCAAATCAAGCTGCATGAATGTTTGCGCCGCTAAAATCCCTGCGATAATGAACATGAGAAAAACCTTATCCTGGATAATGACCTTGTAATCAGCGATCTGCTCTTTAAGGAAGTCATACCATTTCCCATTTTCCGCACGTGCCTGCCTTGCTGAAGCAGGTACTGTTTCACGCGTCCATTTTGCGAGGACTAGCGCAAGCAGGATGGAGATGATTGCGACCGCTATCATCAATTCAAACCGGTACTTGACATAAAAAATGGCTCCGAGAATCGGGCCGACAACAACAGCAATATTGATCTGCGTATAAAAAATCGCGAATACACTGCTGCGGTCTTTTTCAGGGACCACGTCCGCAACCATCGCCTGGCTGGCCGGCCAGTAAATGGAGCCGAACATCCCGACGAGCGTAAAGCAGATGAACCCGAGCAGCGGCGAGGTGAACCATGGTGAAACCGCATAGGCAAAAACAAGAAAGGCAATTCCCTGGCCAAAAGCTGAAATCACCATCATCCGTTTGCGCCCGAACCGGTCGGCGGTATACCCGCCCATCAAATTGGCGAATACCGAAAAGACCTGGGATAAGACGAGCAGGAAGCCCGCGTTGCCCTTCCCGAAACTTTCCGCAAAATAAATCGTTAAAAACGGGAAAAACATCCAAAATGTTATATTCATTAAAGCCTCGCCAAACAAGCGAATCTTCAAGTTTCGATCCCAATCCCTAATCCTCATGATGTTACTCCTTTTATCTAAAAGCTGTTTTCGCATTGATTGTTGCTTTTCGACATATACTAAAATCTCGCTAAAAAAGGTGTCGGGGCTCTTTCCGAGGAGACCTTTGAATCAAGATTGCTTTAGTACTCGTAAAAACCAGGTGCCGGTTTTTACTTTTGGTTGAGAAAGTAAAAAAGTTTACGAAAAAAGAGCCTATTTGAATGACAACCAACGAATATCATACTACTCCCAAGGAATTTTTTACAAGTTTAATCTTTCAATAGTTGGCGTTCAACATGCTATCGATTAAAAAAAGCGGCACGAGGGCCGCTTTAGGTATTACTATAGAGTTTTAATCTTTATCTTCCATTGCTGCCTTCAGCAAGTCTCCGAGGCTGGTGCCGAAGTTTTCCTGGGATGGCGAGTATTTTTCCTTCAGCTTTCGTTCCTCACGCTTGGATACGCCTTTATTCTTTCTATCCTCTGCCTTTTCAACGACATTGCAGCGGCGGCACTGGAAGTAGGCGCCTGCCTTGCCGTTGTGGATTTCCATTCGTTTATGGCACTGAGGACAGCGTCTTTGTGAAAGCTTTGGATCCTTATGCTTGCGGAAGCCGCACTCGGGGCTTGAGCAGACAAGGATGCGTCCTTCCTTTGTCTTGCGTTCCTTCATGAATTCACCGCACTCAGGACATTTCGAGCCTGTCAGGTTATGGGCGCGGTAGGTTTTATCGCTCGTCTTGATTTCGGAAACAAGGCGCGCCGTCTGTTCACGGATCCGTTTCTTGAACGCCTTCGGATCGCCTTTTCCGCGGGCGATTTCTTCAAGCTCCTTTTCCCATTTTGCCGTCAGTTCAGGAGAAGTCAGTTCATCATTCACCAGGTCGATGAGCTGCTTGCCTTTTTTCGTTGGATACAGGCGGCCGTTCTGTCTTTCCACGACCTCTGACGATATGATTCGCTCAATGATCTCCGCACGCGTTGCCGGAGTGCCGAGCCCGAATTTCTCCATTTTTGCCAGGATATCCGATTCTGACAATCGAAGCGGCGGTTCGGTCATTTTTTTATTCATGCTAATCTGGCCAACTGAGTAGCTCTTGCCTTTTTCAAGATGGCCCAAAGATTGTGTACCTGCATCATCCTCGTCTTTCCCGAGTACCTTTTTAAAGCCGATTTCCATGATGTTCGTTTCCCGAGCTGACAGTGATTCCCCTTCGACATCGAAATTAGCATGGATTACTTCATACTGATAAGCCGGGTAAAATAAAGCCAGGAATCGGCGGACGATCAAATCATACAGCTTCCGTTCATCCGGTGATAAATCGGCAAGGTGAAGCCGCTCCTCTGTCGGGATGATCGCATGGTGGTCGGTTACTTTTTCATTATTGAATACCCGGCGCGCCTGAACTTTTCCTTTTTGGGCAAGGGCAGGCTTCGCTTCGTCACGATAGCCGGACATGATTCCCTGCAGGCGGTCCGCCATTGTCGCTTCCATATCGGTCGTCAAATAGCGCGAGTCCGTACGCGGATAGGTGACGAGCTTATGCTGTTCATACAATCCCTGCAGGACATTGGATGTTTTCTTTGCCGAAAAGCCAAAACGCTTATTGGCGTCACGCTGCAGTTCCGTCAGGTCATAAGGAAGCGGCTGAGGTTCTGATTTTTGTTTGCGGTCCATCGATTGCAGCAAAGCCTTCTTATTGGTTAGCTTCTTTTGAATTTGTTCTGCTTTTTCCTTTGAAAATATCCGTTTTTCGCCATTATGCTCCCATTCAGCATTCAAAGAGCCGACCTTCGCCTGGAGTGTCCAGTATTCCTTAGGCACGAACTTATTGATTTCATCCTCGCGCTCCAGAACCATGGCGAGTGTTGGTGTCTGGACACGGCCAGCAGATAAAGGGTCCTTGAATTTCGTTGTCAATGCCCTTGAAACATTCAAACCAATCAGCCAGTCAGCCTCTGCACGGCAGACAGCAGATTCATACAAATCCTCATACTGCTTGCCAGGCTTGAGGTTTTTAAAACCGTCCTTGATGGCGCGGTCCGTCTGTGAGGAAATCCACAATCGCTTGATTGGTTTCTTCCAGTTGATGCGCTGGAGAATCCACCTGGCGACCAGCTCACCCTCACGACCGGCGTCGGTGGCGATAATGAATTCACCGACATCCTTGCGTTCAGCAAGGTGTTCAATGGCTTTGTATTGGTGGCTCGTCTGCTTGATCACCTTCAATCCCATTTTATCCGGGATGATCGGCAGCTCCTCAAGCTTCCAAACCTTATATTTTGGGTCGTAATTCTCAGGCATTTTCAATTCAATCAAATGGCCGAGCGCCCAGGTGACGATATATTGATTTCCTTCGAAATAGCTTTTATGACTTTTATTGCAGCCAAGTACACGCGCGAGTTCACGGGCAACACTTGGTTTTTCTGCAAGTACTAATGATTTCATGATTGCTCCTTTCAAAACACAACAATTTTACGTATGCTTTACTTAGTATAAATGAAATAGGAGATTTTTTGTAATGGGGGAGACCATGAGCGACTATATTAAAGAAATCCGCGCACTTATTGGCAGCAGGCCTCTCATTCTGGTCGGTTCCGCTGTGCTTGTTTTCAATAGGGAATATGAAGTATTGCTGCAGCTAAGGACTGATACAGGCAGGTGGGGAATTCCGGGAGGGGCGATGGAGCCTGGAGAAAGCTTTCAGGAAACGGCACACAGGGAATTACTCGAGGAAACAGGTCTGCATTTAAAAAGGCTGAAATTTTTAGAAATGGTTGCCGGGGAAGAATACTATTTCCGATATCCTAATGGCGATGAGATATATAATGCGATCGCTTTGTATGCCTGCGAGTATTGGGAAGGCGAGCTGAAGATGAATGATGGGGAGAGCAAGGACCTGCGCTTTTTCCCGTTAAACAGCCTGCCTTCGTTAACAGAAAGGCAAAAGCTGATTATAAACAAAATAAAAGACAGCGGATTCTTGCCTGAATTCAGGCATATCAATCTTAATGTTATTATGGAGTGTGCCGAGGTGCTGGAGCTGCAGAGAAAATCATACAAAATAGAAGCAGATCTAATCGGCACAGATGAAATCCCGCCGTTAAAGGAAACATTCGAGCAGCTTCAGGATTGTGGAGAAACCTTCATTGGCTATTATATGGAAGGCAGGCTTGCTGGGGCGCTCTCTTTTAAGAAAGAAGGGAAAGTTATCGATATCCATCGGATGATGGTTCACCCTGACTTTTTCCGCAGAGGTATTGCCAAAAAGCTGATTTTTCAGTTAGAACAGATTGGATACTCAGAAATGCTCGTTTCAACAGGTGCAGACAACAAGCCGGCAACAAAGCTTTATGAAAAACTAGGCTTCAAGCGGCAGAATGACTCAGTTGTAGGCAACGGACTTGTACTTGCCCATTTTAAAAAACGACAGGGTTAATTCAAAGCAAGAAGAAGGGCCTGGCACTCTGCCTGGCCCTTAACCTTTTATTCTTTAATATACACCGCAGTACCTGTAGCGATGCACATCATCATGCCTTCCCGCAATGTTTCAAAATCGAGGTCGACACCAATTATGGCATTTGCACCCAGGCGGCGGGCTTTATCTTCCATTTCTCGAATCGCAATTTCGCGGCCCTCGGCAAGCTTGTTCTCATAGGCCGAACTTCTGCCGCCAATCACATCGGTAACACTTGCAAGGAAGTCGCGCACGACATTGGCTCCCATAATTGCTTCCCCAGAAACTATCCCTAGATATTTCTCAATTTCCCTGTCCTGCAAAGTCGAAGTTGTAGTTACGATCATATTAATTCCTCCTCCAATTCTTGTTATTCTGTTAAAAAACTGTGAATAACTACTTATACGATTCCCTCTGGAAAAAGGTTTCAATAAAAAAAGAACCCGGCTATTATTTGCCAGGTCCAGCCATTATTTATGCTTCGTCTTCCTCTACACGGTTTTTGAACGCCTCCTGGACGACTAGGAATTCCTCATCTTCCTGCGCCTCTGTTTCAGGACGCTTTGGTTTTAATGCGCCTGAGGGCAGGTCTCCTGGATGGCCTTTTTTCTTGTGGTTGAACCCTTTGCCTCTGCTCATTCATGAACCCTCCTTTCTTGTTCAATCTAGTTTTTCCTGTTGGAACCTGAAATATAAGAAATCAGCTGCATATGATTGTATAGATA
This sequence comes from Bacillus sp. ISL-39, assembly GCF_018613295.1. Classification (NCBI taxonomy): domain Bacteria; kingdom Bacillati; phylum Bacillota; class Bacilli; order Caryophanales; family Bacillaceae; genus Bacillus; species Bacillus sp. ISL-39. Next base: position 238,667 of record NZ_JAGGQM010000005.1, on the reverse strand, counting down.
CAAATTTAAATAAAGGAGGGCGGCTGCAATGGATGAAAAATTGTACGCTGAGGATTTGGTTGAATGTCCGACTGTTTTTTGTGCGAACCGGGATGACCAGGCCCCGCTTTTTACAGCTGATGCATTGATCAATGGTGACATAAAGAAGATTAATCTTGAGGATTATCGGGGAAAGTGGGTCATCTTATTTTTCTACCCAAGTAATTTTACCTTTGTTTGACCGACAGAGCTGGCGGCGGTCGCCGCTGTATACCCTTATATAAAAGCGCTGGGTGCTGAATTGCTGGCAATCAGCACTGACAGTGCTTATTCACACAAGGTTTTTAAAGAGACTTCTCCTTCTTTGAAAAATGTTACGTATCCAATGGTAAGCGACAGGACGCAGGTAATCAGCCGTGCTTACCGTGTTCTAGATGTGACAACTGGAGCCTGCTTCAGGACTTCAGTTTTCATCGACCCCGGTGGCATTATCAGAGCGAAGCTTACTTATCCCGGAAATGTCGGCCGCAACCTTCCTGAGCACGTAAGGATGCTGCAGGCTTTCGAGTATGCAAAACAAACAGGAAAAGGTGTGCCGGCGAACTGGGTGCCGGGCCAGCAAGGAGTCAGTACAGACCCATCAAATATAGGAAATATTTAATGCGTGCAGGTCCTGATAATCAGGGCCTGTTTTTATGTCAAGCTCCAGCGCTTGTCGTGACTGACCAAGGCGATACGTTATTCTTGTTTGTCTGTGACCAGCATCACAATTGATGGATAAAAATGTCACAAATTCTCAACAAAAATCTCCGATATCACTCACAAAGTTTTTTTAAAATAGAATTGAGATTATGTTAAAAATTTCACAAATAATAAATAGGGAGGTATCAAAGATGGATGAGGTCCTGATATTAAGCCGGATCCAGTTTGCTGTGACTGTTTTTTATCATTTTTTATTTGTCCCATTAACGATTGGTTTAGTCATTCTCGTTGCCATCATGGAGACAAAGTATGCACGCACCCTGGACCAGACGTATAAGCGAATGGCTGATTATTGGGGAAAACTGTTCGCGATCAACTTTGTGCTTGGTGTGATTACCGGCATTACGATGGAATTTCAATTTGGCACGAACTGGTCCGAATACTCGAAGTATATGGGCGATATTTTCGGGTCGCCGCTCGCGATTGAAGCTCTGGTCGCCTTTTTCCTTGAATCCACCTTCATGGGCATCTGGCTGTTCGGAAAAGATAAGTTTTCACCAAAACTGCGGGCATTTTCGATCTGGATGGTCGCTCTCGGTACGAATATTTCTGCTCTCTGGATCATTACTGCCAATGGCTTCATGCAAAACCCGGTCGGCTATGTTCTTAACAATGGCCGAGTCGAATTGAACAGCTTCAGGGAGCTCGTCACTAATCCTTATGCCTGGTATATGTTCGTACATACTGTTGTAAGTGCCTATATTGTGGGGGCGTTTTTCATGATGGCCATCAGTGCTTACCACCTGCTCAGGAAAAACGAAACGGCATTTTATAAAAAGTCATTCAAGTACGGTCTTGCCATGGCCTTGTTTTCTGCGACTCTCACACCAATCATCGGGCACCAGTCCGGTGTTTTCGCTGCTAAAATGCAGCCGGCAAAAGGAGCGGCTATGGAGGCAGTCTGGGAGACACAAAAGGACATGCCATTCCATCTTATCCAGATTCCCGATCAGGAAAACGAGCGCAATGCTTTTGAGGCAATCAGCATTCCGAAATTGGGCAGCTTCTTCTACACCAACTCCTTTGATGGGAAAGTCACTGGTTTGAAAGACATTCCCAAGGATGAACGGCCTAACGTGGAACTGGTCTTTTACGCGTTCAGGGTAATGGTCGCTCTAGGAGTCTTTTTCCTGGCTGTTTCCTGGTACGGCTTGTACCTTTATCGGAAAAACAAACTGGAGAACTCACCAAAATACTTGAAACTGGTCCTATATTCTGTACTGCTGCCGTATCTGGCGATTAATGCCGGCTGGATGGTAGCAGAGGCGGGACGACAGCCATGGGTTGTGTACGGATTGATGAAGACATCTGAGGGTGTGTCGCCAATCGCGTTGTCCCAGGTGATCTTCTCCTTGGCAGCTCTCGTCATTTTTTACACAGTTTTATTGATAGCAGATGTCTATTTGATCATCAAATATGCGAAAAAAGGTCCGGAATCAGAGGTTAAATATGGCCTTGGAGGAGGCGTGAAACATGTCTCATGATACACTTGCAATCATTTGGTTCGGTTTGTGGGGATTGATTTGGACGGTTTATTTTATCCTCGATGGATACACCCTTGGGACCGGGATGCTGTTCCCGTTCATCGCTAAAAACCGCCAGGAGCGTAACCAGCTCCAGGAGGCGGTCGGACCTTTCTGGGGCGGGAATGAGGTCTGGCTGATAACAGCTGGAGGAGCGACATTTGCGGCCTTCCCGGCTGTCTACGCGGACATGTTCAGCTTTTTGTATACGCCGTTGTTCCTGGTGCTGATTGCTTTGTTCATTCGGGCCATCGGACTTGAATTCATGCATAAGGACGACAACCCGCTATGGCAGGCAGCGTGTAAATGGGGCTTCTTCACCGGCAGCTTTTTGATCGCCTTCTTATTCGGTGTCACCTTCGCCAATCTGTACCGTGGATTATTGATCGGTGCCAATGGCTATGAAGGCAATTTGTTCAGCTTGTTGAATGGTTATGGCATTTTGGGAGGATTGCTGTTTGTCTCATTGTTCCTTCTGTCTGGTTCATTATGGATTCAGCTGAAGACAGCAGGGCAAACCGCAGTCCGAGCATACAAAATATCACGGATAATGGCTGGCATGGCTCCGGCGATGCTGTCGCTGTTCTTTCTGGCGACAGTGAACAGGACGCCATTGCTGGATAATTACTCACAGCAACCGATCCTCTGGACTGTGCCGGTAATCGCACTGGCTGCGATGCTCGTGGCAGTCTACTTTATTTTTAAAAAGAAAATCGGCTATGCCTTTACCGCTGTCTGCTTGACGATTTTCACAAAAATGGCCTTCGGCTTCGTAGGGATGTTCCCGAACATGCTGCCATCAAGAATAGACAATGCCTACAGCGTGACACTTTTTGATGCTGCAGGCAGCAAGCTCAACCTGACCATTATGTTCGTCGTTGCAGTCATTTTCGTGCCAATTATCATTGCCTACCAGTCCTGGAGCTACACACTTTTCAAGGATAAAATATTAAAGGAAAGCGCAAAGGGATATCAATAAGGAAAGGCGTCTGGGTGACCAGACGCCTTTGATTATGTGGGGAATTGCTTTAATGCTTGTCCAGCAGGTAGAGTTTCAAGAGGGCAAAAGTGGATAATAGACATTTCCGGAGCATCGAAATCTTAAAATGTCTATTGGAAAGGATTTAATAGACATTTCCAGCAAAGAGCAGCAGCAAAATGTCTAATAAAAGGGGTTTAATGGGCATTTCCAGCAAAGAGCAGCCTCAAAATGTCTAATAAAAGGGGTTTAATGGACATTTCAGGCAAGGAGTAGCAGTAAAATGTCTAATAAAAGGGGTTTAATGGACATTTTTGGCAAGGAGCAGCAGCAAAATGTCTAATAAAAGAGGTTTAATGGACATTTCAGGTAAGGAAAGGCTACGAAATGTCTATTAACCATTCTCCCTGGGAGTAATCCGAGCCTGATTAGATTTAAATAAAAGAGACCTACCAGTACAATGATAGGTCTCAAAATACAAATTAATATTCTGTTGTGGTCGGTTTAAGCTTGGTTCTATCCAATGTTTTTTCCTTGTTTGCTTTAACCGGATTTTCTGTAAAGAGATAACCGGCATAGGCTTTGTTCCATTTTTTGATTGCCAGATAAGATAGTAAGACTGTAATCGCAAGTATCCCAGTGATGATTGGCCAAAATGCTGAAGAAACATAACCTCCATCGTACGCTAATCCAATTGGCGAGAAGACGACGTAGATGATGGCAACGAGCGCCAGCAGGACAACAGATACAGGCAACGAGTACTTCCATGGTACCATGTCGACTGCTGCCTCGGAGTGGAAAGTATATGGCTTTGCTGTTGGTTTCCATTTTCCGATGGCGATCATGATTGCCACTTCGACTACAAACAAGATTGCGTAAATGTGGATAAAATGAATCGGTACAGCAAAATCGAATAGATGCTGCGTACCCCAAACGAGCATATAGTAAGTGATCACGTGGAAGATGATCACGACTTTAGCTGCAAGTGCAGGTACTCGTTTTGTGAAAATCCCGACAAGCAAGATGACGATGATTGGAATATTGAAAAAGCCTGTGAACCTTCTGATTAAATCCCATAATCCTTCGGGTGCGTTCATCAGCATCGGGGCGATACATAATGATACGACAGCCAGCAGTGTCCCAGCTATTTTACTTACCGATATTATTTTGCGGTCATCTGCTTCAGGGTTAAAGCGTGCTTTATAAATATCAAGCGCGAACATCGTTGCTGCGCTATTCAATAATGAGTTGAATGAGCTTAGTACTGCGCCAAGCAGGACAGCCAGAAAGAAGCCGGACATCCAGGTTGGCAATACATCGGAAATCAACGCTGGATAAGCCAGGTCAACTGACTTCAGCCCATCTCCGTACATATGGAAGGCAATGACGCCGGGAATCATCATCGTCAGCGGCACTAGCAGTTTATAGAATCCGGAAATCAAAACGCCTTTTTGGCCTTCTGCCAGGTTTTTCGCCCCAAGGGTACGCTGGATGACATATTGGTTTGAAGCCCAGTAGAATAAGTTAGCGAAAATCATCCCGGTAAAAATGGTGCCGAATGGAACGGAATCTTGCTTTGTCCCAATTGAATTCATTTTTTCAGGGTTCGTAGTAGCGATTTGTTTCATCCCGTCCCCAATATTGCCATCGCCTAGTGCGATCAGGCCCAGTATTGGGACAAGAAGGCCAATGATAATCAAGCCAATCCCATTCAATGTATCCGAAATCGCAACAGCTTTCAGTCCGCCGAAAATCGCATAGATGGCCCCGATGATTCCTATGAGCCAGATGACAATCCAGACAGATGCTTCATACGAGATGCCGAACAGCTCTGGAAAGTTGAAAAGCTGCAATACGGCAAGTGCACCTGAATAGAGCATCGAAGGCGCGGTAACAAGAATGTATCCAAGCATAAAGAGAAGAACCGTGTACTGCCTGACACCTTCATCATATCGTTTGCTCAAAAATTCAGGCAGCGTTGTGAAATTGCCGCGAAGATACTTTGGCAGCAAATAGATGGCCATGATGATGATGGCAAAAGCAGCTGTCACTTCCCATGCCATGTTGGAAAGATTGGTACGGTAGGCTTGTCCATTCAGGCCTACCAACTGTTCTGCCGAAAGGTTGGTGAGCAGGAGAGAACCTGCAATAAAGCCGCCGGTCAACCCGCGGCCGGCTAGAAAATATCCAGCTGAATCGCTGACTTCTCCTTTTGTCTTTACATACGAATACCACGCGACGAGCCCCATGAAAAAGGCTGCTGAAATAAGAGTAAATCCTATACCCCCAAAAAACATCTTGTCGACACCCCTTGATGTGTAATTATTTTACATACTAAATAACCTGCTTGCTAACTCTTTAAACCTTTAGTGTGATAAAATCATCTCTTTTACCAAATATTTAAATTAGAAAATACTGGATTAAAATAATATAATAATAGGAGAAATACTAAAAATGGACGACTGGAGTGGTTCAGATGGATTTTTCAATGGTGGTGTCGGAGGATCGAATCAAGCGTGCATACAAAGATGGAGAGTTTGAAAATTTGCCTGGCTACGGAAAGCCTTTGAATCTAGAAGATATGTCAGCCGTGCCAGAGGACCTGAGAATGGCCTACAAGATGCTGAAAAATGCAGGTTTTTCTCCAGAAGAACAGAGGCTCAGGCAGGAAGTGATGTCCATCGAGGATTTGATTCGTACATGTGAAAATCCAGAAGAAAAAGACAGACTGAACCAGGAACTTAGTCAGAAGCTCCTAAGGTACAATAAAATCATGTCCAGCAGGGGAGCTAAAACAAATTCCTCTCTATTTAAAAATTACGAACGGAAAATTGAAAAGAAGCTGTTATAAAATAAAGGGCCAGGCGGAGAAAACTCCAGCCTGGCCCTTCTGTTATTAAGATGTTTCAATCAACTACGGATTTGCTTACGCTCCGAGTGTTTTGATTTTTTCAGCAGCTGCTGCTGTTTGGCTGACGTATGCTGCGATTGTCTCATTATCGTCATTCAATGTTTCAATCGTTGCGTTCATTTCTTCCAGGCCTGCTGTTGCCTGCTCAATGATGGCCGCCAGCTCACGTGTTGAGGCTTCAACACCGCCTGTCTGATTTTTAACATCACTGACAGTCAATTCGAATTGGCTGAATTGGTTCGTCAGTTCACGAAGGGTGCTGCTGACTTCCGTGAAGAAACCGGAAACCTCTCCGACTGCGGAACGGCTCTCTGCCAGCTTTTCACTGCTGTCGTTCATTTTCTCCAGAGCTGCTGAGTTTGTTTCATTAACAGAAGTAAGGTTCTCGGTAATTTGGATTGCTGTTTCTTTTGTCATTTCCGCAAGCTTGCGTATCTCATTGGCAACAACTGAGAAGCCTTTGCCTGCCTCACCGGCGCGTGCAGCTTCAATCGAGGCATTGAGCGCAAGCAGATTTGTTTGCTCTGTGATGTTGCGGATGTTGACGATGAACCCGTTCGTTTCTTCAATCTTCTTCGTGAGCATGGAGAATGTCTGGCTGAGTTCGGAAATTGAAGCAGCCAGCTCCTTCATGTCGCCCTGGAGCTCGGTGAGTTTAACGGAGCCGCTCTCGGATGCTTTTGCAGCCTGCAAAGTATTGTCAGAGAGCAGGACGGACATATCGGACATTTCATCCATTCTTTGCTTTGTCAGTTCTGCATTTTCGGAGATTTGGTTGATCTGTTCAGTCTGAACCTGGCTTCCGGCAGAAATTTCATTTACAGCGATTTTCATTTCTGTTTGCGAAGACAGATGGGTCTGGATTTGTCCATTTATTTTACCGAGACTCTCCGTCACGACGAGCAGCTCACCATGCAGAAGGGCACTATGCTGCTCTTTGCGGACTTTTTCATTTTCAGATTCCGCAAGAAAAGCTTCCAGTGATTTAAAGGCATTTCCATTTAAACGGATCAAGACGAACAGCACTGCGCCAAGCAAAATATAGCAAAGGAGAATCGCTGTGAATGTGCTGCTTAAAAAGTCCTGGTTTTCTGTGGCCAGCAACGTGTTCAATACGACTCCCACCAGCCCGAGGGTGTATCCGGTAACAAAGATCTTTATTTCAAAATGGATGGCCGAAAAGACCGCCAGGAATAGCAGGACGAGCAAAAATCCCCCATTGCCTCCGAACATTCCGATATAAAAGTAATGATGAATGAAGATTGCCGCAAAAGCAGCATAAGGGAACAAGGACTCCTTCTTAAGCCATAGCTGGAATATCAGGAAAAACAGTACAAAAAATGTTAATTCGCTTACATAAACCATCGTTTTCAAAATCGGTTCTTTTTCAATGAGGGTGTATGCAGATGTCGCAATCAAGGATACCGAATAAGTGCTGAGCATCAAGATGTTTTTCTTTCTCGTATCCTGCCTGCGGAGATTTTGAATAGCCTCCACGTAAAATCCTCCTTAGATGTTCTTAGTTCTTACTTATACTATATCGGCATAAGAAATCTGAATCTTTATTGTTCATGAAAAATTATTTTTACGGGCCATCACTTAAGATTTTTTAAAATATGTCGAAATAAAAAGAGATATTTATGACTGTTGGAAGACCTAAAGACAGAAATAGAAGTAAAGCAGACAGGGGAGTCGTACATGGATAAGTCGTCGATCATTGGTGTCATATTAGCGATCATTGCGGTAGGAGTCGGGATGGTGTTCAAAGGGGTTAGTCCGAGTGCCCTTGCCAATCCGGCAGCGATCTTAATTATATTGGTGGGTACTGTTGCAGCGGTGACAATTGCCTTTCCTGCAAAAGAACTGAAGAAAGTCCCCAAGCTTTTCAAGATTTTATTCAAGGAACAGGAAAGTGCGGATTTACCTTCATTGATCCGTTTATTTTCTGAATGGGCCCAGCTAGCCCGAAAAGAAGGCTTGCTTGCACTTGAAGCGAAAACAAGTGAAATCGATGATGAGTTTCTAAAGAATGGGCTTTCGCTTGCGGTAGATGGCCAGAGCGCTGATTATATCAGGGACGTTTTAACAGAAGAAGTTGAAGCGATGGAAGAACGCCACCTCTCAGGAGCGGCCATTTTCACCCAGGCTGGAACATATGCTCCGACATTGGGAGTTCTTGGTGCAGTAGTGGGTTTGATTGCGGCGCTGAGCCATATGGACAATACCGATGAGCTTGGCAGAGCGATCAGTGCTGCTTTCGTGGCGACACTATTGGGGATTTTCACTGGTTACGTTCTATGGCATCCATTCGCCAATAAACTGAAGCGTAAATCAAAACAGGAAGCACAAGTGAAATACATGATGATTGAGGGAATTCTTTCAATCCTTGAAGGTGAAGCACCAAGGGTAATTGAGCAGAAGCTTGCCTCCTATCTGCCAGCTGGCGAACGGAAAATGATCCTCGAAGAAAGCAGCGTGGCGAAGGATGAGTAGGAAAAGGAAGAAGAAGCATCATGAGGAGCATATGGATGAGTCCTGGCTGATCCCGTATGCCGATCTGCTCACTCTCCTGCTCGCATTGTTCATTGTTCTATTTGCGATGAGCTCGGTCGATGCCACTAAGTTCCAGCAGCTGTCGAAGGCCTTCAATGATGTTTTTGCCGGGGGTACTGGAGTATTCGAATTCCAGAGTCCAATGCCGGAAGGCCAAATGGAATCGCCTGACGTACGCAAGGAAGATGTCGAAAAGAATGACCAGGATGATATCGCCAAGGATCAAATGGAGCTTCTGGCCATCCAGCAGAAGGTCAACTCTTATATAAAAGAGAAAAGGCTGACAGATAAATTGGATACGAAGCTGACGGACGAGGGACTGCTGCTGACAATCCGTGACAATGTCCTGTTTGAATCAGGACGGGCGGATGTCCGTACGTCAGATATGAATATTGCAAATGAAATTGCGAACTTGCTGGTAATGGAGCCGCCGCGGAACATCATAATCAGCGGCCACACTGACAATGTGCCAATCAGGACCGCCAGATATGAATCAAACTGGGAACTCAGCGTCATGCGTGCCGTCGAATTCATGAAGATCATCTTGAAAAATGAACAACTTGACCCGCGCTGGTTCAGCGCCAAGGGTTTCGGTGAATTCCAGCCAGTGGCTGCGAATGATACCGTCGAAGGCAAAGCAAGGAACAGACGGGTAGAAATTTTAATCCTACCAAGGACAAGCAATAATCCGGGACAATAAGATCAGGAACCGCTGCCATGTTATTTGGCGGCGGTTTTTATTTTACAAAAGGTATTTTCATAAATTTGGTTATTTGCTATGATTTAGGAATCTGAAATTACGAGGTAAACCAAAAATGAATAAACTTAAAAACTATTACCGGCAATTCCATCCGATTGTATGGGTTCTGCTAAGCGGGACTGTTCTTGCAAGGGGTTCAGCGTTTGCGACGCTTCCTTTCCTGGCCATTTACTTATCCAGGAATCTTGATTTGCATCCAGTATTAATAGGGATCACGATTGGGATTAGCCCATTATCAGGCGTGGTCGGCGGTTTCCTGGGCGGACATTTATCTGACCGATTTGGACGCAAGCCAGTCATGATCGGTTCATTGTTTTCGATGTCGCTCGTCTATTTCGGCTTTATGATCGCCGAGACCCCGGGATGGTTCATTATTCTTAATGCGCTGAATGGTTTAAGCGGGTCATTTTTCGAACCAACCGGCCAGGCGCTGATTGCCGATCTGACTGAAAAAAGCAAGCGAATGAGAGCGTTCTCTCTAAGGTATACGGCGATCAATATCGGAGCTTCGGTTGGCCCGTTGCTCGGTGCCTATCTCGCGGTGGTTTCAGCAAAATCGGCTTTCATGGTAACAGGGATCATGTATTTCATATATGTACTGATTCTGGCACTGATGATGAAGAAATACAATTTGGGGAATCCAGCAAGTCAAACAGTCTCTAAAGTAACGATCGCCAGCTCCCTGAAAATAATTAGCAAAGATAAGGCATTAAGGTACTTGATTTTAGGAACAATCGTCATTAATTTTGGATATTCCCAAATGGAATCAAATGTCCCGCAGTATCTTGAATCAACAATTGCTAATGGAGTTTTCGTATATTCAGTGATGTTGTCCATCAATGCTGTCATGGTCGTCTTGCTGCAGATGCCGATCAGCCACTTTGCAGAAAGGTTCAAAACGATGCAGGTCATGATGGCCGGTGCAGTCTTCCTGTCAGCGGGCATGCTGGCATTCGGGTTTGTAACAGGTTGGTATACAGGCATATTGGCGATTGTCTTCATCACAATAGGGGAAATCTTGATCTTCCCCTCAAGCAGTTATCTTGTCGATCAGCTTGCAACAGATGAACTTCGGGGAACCTATTTCGGGGCAGCGCAGTTCCGGAGAATCGGCCATTTCCTCGGTCCGATTGCGGGAGGTTATTTATTGAATGAAGCAGGAGGAACGGTTTTATTCTCGTTCATCGCCCTTGCAGTGCTCGGAAGTATCATCTTTTTCATTCAGGGGAACAAGATATTCGTAAAAACAGCAGCAACAGTCGTTAAGGGATGATAAAAAAGCAAGATTCCACAAGGAATCTTGCTTTTTTTTGTGCAGATTAGCCTGAATATAAGGCATTATTGCCTCGAAAATTACGTTGAAAGGGTGGCTTTTTTAACGGGGAATTTTTTTATAGCAAAAAATTAATTTATATAGCTGAAAATTCTTTTTTATAGCGACTTTTTCATTTATATAGCGAGAAATTCTTTTTTATAGCGAAATGGTAATTACATTCTTAAATACCATCTTTCTGTTAAAAAAAGCCGCCATCATTACTCGGCTTCCTGTTCCGGTGTATCCGGCTGGCACATTTTATCGATACAGACACCGATCACGAGCATCATCGCAATCGGAATGGAGAAGTTTAAAATATGAACAATTGTCATGTCCAAGTCCTCCCTTAACCTTAATAAGGTTTACATATTAATAACATTATATTTTATTTGTCACAAAATAGACACAAATACTTTTAATTATTCTGAAAACTTAAAAATTTTAACGAATTAACCCCTATTTTCACAGTAATTCACATCATTAACTTCAACGATTCCCAACAAATATTTCAAGGTTTCATCACATTTATTTGCTAGTTTTAAAAAGAGAATAAAGCCGGGAGGAGGCAGCTGTATGCGGAAGCTGAAAAAGCCATTTGCAATCTTTATCTTTTTGCTTCTTTTACTCGTCCCTGTTAATGCCTTTGCCGATGAGTTCAAAGTGGAGAGCGGCCAATCGATCCAGAGTGCCGTCGAAGGTGCCGAAAATGGAGATACCATCTTTGTCTCTTCTGGATTATTTAAAGAAAATGTGATGATCACAAAGGAAATCTCCATAAAAGGAGAAGAAGGAACCGTAATTGATGGCGGTGGAAAAGGGAATGTCATTATGGTCACAGTTTCAAATGTGGTCCTTGAGGGACTCACGATCCAGAATAGCGGTACTGGTCAGGAAGACAGCGGGATCTACATTAAAAAAGCCCATTATAATGTGATCAAGAACAATACATTGAAAAATGTCCAGAATGGAATTTATATAGCGAACAGCAATGAAAACAAGCTGCATGGAAATAGGATTGCAAGCAATGAATCTCATTTCTCTAAGCGCGGGAACGGAATCCATATGTTTAAGGGTGGAGGCCATTTACTGATAGAGAATGAGATTTCCAATGTTCGGGATGGAATTTATTTTGATTTTACGAAAGGCATCAAGGTGCAAAGGAATCACATCAAGGACTCACGCTATGGCATGCATTTCATGTTCAGTGAAGGCATACTGGCAGAAAGAAACCATGTAGAAAAAAATGTGACCGGCCTCATGGTAATGGATTCGGTCAGCATTGATTTTATTGAAAACAAGGTAACCGACCACTTTCACTTCCGCGGCTATGGAATCCTGATTTATGAAACAGAAGATATCCTCGTTGAGGGGAATGAAATACTTCGGAACAGCACAGGACTGTCCCTGGAATATGGGGTCGATACCTTGATCAGCAGGAATCAGATTGCTGCCAATCAAGTTGGCCTTGAATTCATGGGCAAGAATGAAAATAACACGTTTTCCGAAAACAATTTTATCGGAAATGTCGTCCAATCAAAGATTTCTGGGGAGGATATGAGGCTCGATGATGGAGTGAAGGGAAATTACTGGGATGATTACAGCAGTTTTGACCTTTCAGGTGATGGTGTGGGAGAAGAAGCATACAAGGCAGGTTCACTGTACGATCGCCTTTTGCGCAAACAGCCTTACTGGCAATTCTTTTTTGAAAGCCCATCGATCAAGCTGTGGACCAAGGCGGAAGCTTTGTTTCCTTCATTTGGGTCAGCAGATGTGTATGATGCCCGCCCGCTGGTCGAACCGGTTACCATGCTTCAGGAAATCGAACAGTACAGCAAAGACCGGATGATTCCCGGAATTATAGGCATACTGTTTATTTTGTTCTCGATATTTGTCATTGCGAAAGGAAGGAAACTGCGATGATCAAAAAGCTTGGAGTTTTTTTGATAATGTCGGCAGCGGTAGTATCGGGCTGCAATAACAGCAAGATGGAGCCGGAGGAAATCAACCCGGAAATCGATGTATGTGAGGTGTGCAACATGGGTCTTGCCCATGAGCACTTTGCCGCCGAGGTCGTCACTGCTGATGGTGAAGTGTATAAATTTGATGATATAGGATGTATGGATGAATTCATGGAGATGGAGGAACATCTCAAGGAAGAAAATGCTGCAAAACAATATGTGCGTGATGTGGACACAGGGGAATGGGTCGAGCTGGAAAAAGCCTTCCATGCGTACCACCCTGATTTCTGGACACCAATGGCAAATGGCGTTGTCAGTTTCAAGGATCAACAGAGCGCTGAAAAATATATTAAGGAACAGGGAATGGGCGAAGTGCTGGATTATGAGTCATTAAAGAAACATGAGTGGAGCTGGGAGCAATGAGGCACATCGCGAGGCAGCAAATGACCTTGATGATGAGAAGCCATTGGCTTGTCGGCTTTGGCTTATTGTTCTCATCCCTGGCGGTAATGGTCGCTTTCCTTGGGAACATCGGCGGAACTGGGTTTGATGGTTTTAACAGGATGACAGCAAGCTTGCTGAATATCAACTTCCTGCTGATTCCCTTGCTGTCTTTGCTGATCGGCAGCCTGTTCCTGTCAGGCGAAAAGGAAGACCGGGGGCTAATGCTGCTGCTGACATACCCGATTTCGCCGTGGGCAGTTATCCTGGGGAAGTATGCAGGATTATTCGTTTCCGTCTGGTCTGTTTTGACGTTTGGGTATGGTGCAGCCTTGCTCGTTATCTTCTTCGCCGGCGGGGGAGTCTCTGTTTCCTTGCTGATATTATTTTATCTGTATTCGATCCTGTTGGCGTCTACCTTCCTGTCGCTGGCAATGATGATTGGCATAATCGCCAAAACACGATTCCAGGCACTGGGGATAAGCCTGATTGTCTGGGCTTTCCTTGTGCTTTTCTATGAATTTATCATCATGGGATTAAGCATGTTCTTGATGAAGCAATGGCTGCTGCCAATGCTTACTGTTTCCATCTTTCTGAATCCGGTGGAGCTAATCCGCGTCCAGTCAATTTTGTCGCTGGAGGGAGCATCAGTATTCGGCCCGCGCTTATATGATTTAACAATCTGGGCAGATGGATGGATCGGGAAAACGTTATTTGTACTTGCCGTTTTGCTCTGGACGGTACTGCCTGTCCTATACACAGTGTACAGGACGAAACGGGGGGTTAGTGATGAATAGCAGCGAATGGATGCGGATTGAAGGACTGGCAAAACATTACAGTGAGACGAAAAAGATTACCGACATTGACTTGACCATCAATAAGCCTGAAATCTTTGCATTATGCGGCGGAAACGGCGCAGGTAAGAGTACGTTGATCAAAATGCTTACAGGGATGATGAAACCGACTGCCGGAAAAATTCTGTTGGACGGTAAGGTAATCGACCCGCAAAAACAAGGATTCAAAAAACTGTTTTCTTATATGCCGGATGAAATGCTCTTTCCTCGACAGCTGACAGGTTTGGAGGTTTTGACCTTTTTTGCTAGGTTAAGAGGAATAAGTGATGAAAAAGTAATGGAAGCTCTTAAGCAGGTTGGGTTATTTGAAGTAAAGAATATGCAGATTAAACAATACTCTAAAGGAATGCAGCAACGTCTTTCACTGGCGCAGGTGCTATTGCCGGATGTCCCTCTTCGGATCCTCGACGAACCAACCAATGGGCTAGATCCATTGTGGGTGTTCCGCTTCAAGGAAATTATCCTGGAAGAGAAAAAACAGGGCAGGACGATTCTTTTTACTACCCACATCCTTAGTCTCGTTGAGGAATTGGCAGACCGGGCTGCGTTCATGCAGGAGGGGCAGCTTCAGTATTGTGATTCAGTAAAATCACTTATAGAAAATAACGGTGTCTATACACCGCTTGAAAAAGTCTTCTTTCATTAATTCTTGTTTGTTTCCAGAGCTTGAATGAGAAAACGATCTTGCATGCAATGCGAAAACTCCCGATGCTGATTTCTGCACCGGGAGTTTTTTAAAAAATGCTTTTTGGGGCCTTTTTTGATTCCACTATTTTAATGGGCACTTTCCTCTTCGCTTTCACCATCCATATCATTGTCCTTATCCTGATCCATGCTATCGCCATTCATTTTCATTTTTTTCATATAGCGTTCGTTTGCGATTTGGTCGATTTGCTCCCATGTTGCCATTGAGGGATTCTTGTCGCCGTTTTCTGAAATGAATTTTTCGGCACTTTCATTGTCATTGAAGAAAGCATAGCCGTATTTCATAGGTGTTTTCAGGTCTGCTTTTACAGGAATTGCGGAATTTGCTTCGATCCATTCTGACGTAATATAGTCACGTACCCACTTTTCTTCAAATTCTACATCATCACGCCGTGTGATATTCAACAGACATCCGGAGTCATCAAAGAAAACATACTTTCCGTCTTTCGTTTTGGCCTGAGCTGTGAAAACACCCATTGGGTCAGCTTCCTGATATACTTTCATATTGCAGAAAGCACAAACATCATCGGCACCGGGTTCATGGGGGCCATCTGCATGACCATCATCCTCGTGTTTCACTTCTGTTGCGGCAGTCTCCTGACCGTCTTTCTGCTCGTTTTCAGCTGCTTCTTCTCCGCAGGCAGAAACAATTATCATTAAAAAGAATGCTATCATGACAGCAAATAATTTCTTCATTAAATTCTCCTCCTTTGATCGAATTTAATCCTATCAAGGAGTTGTGATTAAAATACGAAAAATCAATGGGGAAAACGTGAGAAGCTCACTGTTTTTATGAATATTTTGTGACAGGTTTTCCAACCTCGTATATGGTATGCCAGATTGCAGTTCCTGAACAACTTATTAGGCACTTTATAAGTTCAAAAAGGAATTCACATCCTGGTGTGTTCGTTAAGCATAAATGAACGTGAAAATACATGGTCTAAAGAGCGAGCTGGCACTGTAATTTATATAAAAGCTTTACTGTTTATCCTGTTTATTCATGCTTTTAAACTTCATGAAATCCAGATAGTAAGCAAAATCTTCCTTGCTGATTCCATTTTTTATCGCTTCATCAACGAGCCCAGCCCATTCCTCATCAACAGGCATCATTTGCTGTCCCATCAAATACTCAACGGTTGTATCCAGATGGTCTGCCAGTCTGGAAAGCACCTGTAGAGAGGGGTTTCCCTGGATCCCCCTTTCGATATAACTGAGATAGGATTTGGAAACATTCGCTTTTTCTGAGAGCTCGCTAATAGAATACTTTTTTTCAAGCCTTAAGCTTTTAATTTTCTCGCCAATCGCCATAGGGGAATCTCCTTTTAATTCATCTATTAATTCATTATAACGAACAGAATAGTTCTTTTAAAAATACAAGAAACTGAGATAAACGGAGTATTTTCTTAAAAAAGAACGATTTTTGTTCTTTTTTGAGAAAATTAGCCATATTTTAGACTTTTTCAAGATTGGTACAAATGAACTATACTTCAATGGAATAATGCAGCAAGGCACTTTAAAAAGGGGGCTGGATGGCCGTGTACAGAAAAAATTGTGATCGATGCAATCGTCCTTCGTTTAGCAGCAGCGAGGTTGGGGAGTGGCTCTGCCCGATTTGCGGAAATGATTTAACGAGATATCCGTTCTTTAATGCCATCAGTCTTGAAAAAGTGGCCATGTTATCAGACTGGAAAAAGCAAAAGTATAAAAAAACTACCCATCCATAAGTTTATGGGGGTAAATGAATAAAAAGAGTACAACAATTAAGGATGTTATTTGACAAAAAACTTTATTTAAATGATTGTAATTTTTAGATAAATGACCGTTATAGCTGTGATTTTGTAATTGTTTGGAAGAAAAAAGAAAAAAACCTTCAAATGCTGGCGACAAATAATTACATGTTAAATATATAGAACAAGGTACAATGACATTGGGAGTTCAGAAGTGAGTAAAAAGGTACAGAAAAAGGCAAACTTGTTGAAAAACTAGGACGCAAAGTCACGGGTCTAAGGTGCAATCGACTATGATGGCCGGACTGCCTGGAATACTAACTGTATTTTGGGGGGAAGAACTTGATTAAAGAGCAGGTAGTTTTCGAAGAACTGGATACAGAATGGATGCAGCTAATATTAACAGCATTAGAAATGGGAATTAACAAAGAAGAAATCAGGGAATTTTTAACGAAGACGAAAAATAGCTAAGTGGTTTATACATAGAGAATAAAAGTGCGATCGAGCAGCTCTTATGGAGGTGCTTTTTATTTTTTTCGTAATGGCTGTTTTTTTTATATTGATTGCTGCTTTTCGAACATATACTGGAATCCGAGTTTATTAAGGTATCGGGGCTCTTTTCGAGGAGAATTCTAAAGGACAGCCATGAAGGCTGTCCTTGAATTATTTATTATGGAGTCTCCATTTATTGAATTCCAGAAACTCACGGAATTGATCCTTCGTGATTCCAGAATCCATTGCCTCTTTTACAAGATTGACCCAGTCTGAATCCATGTTCTCTTTATCGGGTTGTTCATGAATGAGATGGTCCACAGGTACATTCAGTACTCCAGCTATTTTTTCTAAAAATTGTATTGAAGGATTTGTTTGGAGATTTCGCTCTAGGGAACTCAAATATGATTTTGCCACGCCAGCTTGCTCTGCCAATTCGGATAGGGACATTCTTTTTTCTTGTCGAAGTTTTTTGACGCGTTCACCAATCAATGTTATCCACACACCTTATCAATTTATATTTACATCATAACAAATCTGATAAAATAGTTCCATATTGAGAACAACTTATAGAACAATTATAACCAAACATCAAGTCTTCCTGGTCTACTTTTAATAAAAAACATGTTGGGAAAAAACTCGTTGCTTTTATATCGGCCATTGCAGTGCTCAGTTATACATCATTTTAGGGATAATTAATTAAAATCCAAACACAGTTGTCCGCTGTATTCAAACGGGCCTAAAAAAGGTAAAATGGTAGCAATAAGACAAGATACGGGTGATGTGTTATGCAGAAAAAATATTTATTGATCTATGAAGAAATTTCAAAACAGATTCAGGAAGGTGTTTATCCTCCTAAAACGATTTTGCCTTCTGAAAACGAATTTGCGGATATGTATCAAACTTCCAGGGAAACCATCCGCAAAGCGCTGAATCTGCTAGCTCAAAATGGATTCATCCAAAAAATCCGCGGCAAAGGTTCACTGGTGCTGGACTTGAAACGACATCAGTTTCCGATAACCGGATTGATCAGTTTCAAAGAACTGGCGGAGAACATGGGCGGAAAAGCGAAAACGACTGTGGAAGAGTTCACTCTCGAGCTGGCGGGCCGGGAAATTGCCCGGGAATTGAATGTAGCGGATGATGAAAAGGTTTGGAAGGTAAAAAGAGTCCGGCATATTGATGAAGAACGAGTGATTCTCGATAAGGATTATCTCGTAGAAAGGCATGTGCCAGGACTGTCACGCGAGAAATGCGAAAACTCAATATTTGAGTACATTGAAGGTCAGCTTGAGAAAAAAATCAGCTTTGCGAAGAAAGAATTCACGGTGGAGGAACCCAGCGAGGAGGACCGGGAGCTTCTTGATATGGAAGGATTCCATGCAATCGTCATCGTGAAAAACTATATTTATTTTGATGATGCCACCCTGTTCCAATATACAGAGTCAAGGCACCGTCCCGACAAGTTCCGGTTCGTTGATTTTGCCAGACGGATGGATACGCAGACTCTATGAATAAAAAGAAGCTGCCATTGATGATGCCGGGTGAACCAGGCAATCAAATGGCAGCTTTTTATTTATTCAGTAAGGAACTGGATACTTCACTTAAAGACGTGCTCTTCTCCAGCTCCTGACTTCTCCAGTCGGAAAGGTACTTTTCTGATTAATGCTTCGGGTACTTCCCGACAAGGTGGATGGCGCTGATGATTCTTTTATTGATCCAGGCTCTGTTTTCCTGGGTATTTAGCTGTTCGTAGACCATCTTCCGGCCGTCTTCTGTAGTGACATAGTGACTTGGAAGAGTATTCAGGCTGATGGCGATAATATCATTCCGGCACTTCTGACAATTGCAAAAAGTCTGGTAATCCGGGCTCATCATCAGCACATTAACAAGAGTCGAAACGACCTCTTCCATTACATTGACATAACTAAATTTCATGGTGTCTCTCTCCCTATTGATGTCCTAAGTTAAATTATAGTTGAATGACGCAAATATAAAATCTTTTTTTTATCTTTGTTATAAGATAGGTCTAATTACACTTCGTTATACAAAATAATGGAAGTTCAGCTGGATGTTTCATAGTCGTAGGACAGGGAATTTTAGATAGTGGAGAATTTTTTAAAAGGAGATGTTGAAACTATGGGTAAAAAAATTGCCTGTGTAATAACAGACTTATTTGAAGATGTAGAATATCTCGAGCCTTCACGTGCTTTTACCGAAGCAGGGCATGAAGTTATAACAATTGAAAAGGAAAAAGGGAAGACCGTAACAGGGAAGCAAGGAAAAGCCGAGGTCAAGATTGATGAGAGCATCGACAACGTCAAGCCCGAAGATTTCGATGCCTTATTCATTCCGGGCGGCTTCTCACCAGACCAGCTGCGTGAAGATGACCGATTCGTGCAATTCGCCAAGTACTTCATGGACGAGAAGAAGCCAGTCTTCGCGATTTGCCACGGACCACAGCTGCTGCTGACAGCTAAAACACTCGAAGGCAGAGGCGCGACAGGCTACAAGTCCATCCGCGTCGACATGGAATATGCCGGAGCAAAATACATGGACAAAGAAGTCGTAGTCTGCTGCAATCAGCTCGTGACAAGCAGGGAGCCGAAGGATATCCCGGCGTTCAACCGTGAAGCACTTAAGGTTCTGGGATAATATTGGTAGAGAACCCTTTTGCCTCGGCAGAAGGGTTTTTTATTGTGTGTGGAAACTGGAAAAAAACCTGTGGAATTTCCAATTCGCTATAAAAATGAAAAACTCGCTATAAAACCGAAAAACTCGCTATAAAAACGAGAAAGTCGCTATAAAAACGAGAAAGTCGCTATAAAAATGATAAAGTCGCTATAAAAATGATAAAGTCGCTATAAAAGTGAAGTTTACGCTATAAAAAAATATTGCAGAGATTTGTTTTTAGGATGTTACGCCAAGTCACATGATCCAATCCAGTAAACTAATGCTATTTTCATTTTTACCCTTCGGTGAACTGGTTCATTTTGCGAAATTTTACGTATAAGATAATATAAAGGATGAAATAAATCAGGGAGATGACGGAATGATTGTTTTAAAATCGGCACGTGAGATTGAAAATATGAAGGCAGCGGGCAAGCTGCTCGCTTCCGTGCATAAAGAATTGCGCAAACTTATCAAGCCGGGGGTAACCACTTGGGAAATCGACCAGTTTGTTGAGGATTACTTGAAAAAGCATGGAGCCACTCCTCAGCAGAAGGGCTACCGTAATTATCAATATGCAACGTGTGCCAGCATCAATGATGAGGTTTGCCATGGCTTTCCTCGGAGAGAGGCGTTGAATGATGGCGATATCGTCACAATCGATATGGTCGTCAACTTGAATGGCGCCCTCGCCGATTCAGCCTGGAGCTATGCAGTCGGCAATATCAGCGAACAATCGCAAAGGCTGCTGGAGGTAACAAAAGAGGCATTATATCGCGGTATTGCTGCATCCGTACCAGGCAATCGGGTCGGCGATATCGGCCATGCGATCCAGTCATATGTGGAGGGTGAAGGCTTTTCTGTTGTGCGCGAGTTCATCGGCCACGGCATTGGCTCTGTTATTCATGAAAAGCCTGATATTCCCCACTATGGCCTGCCAGGCAAGGGGCCGAGGCTCAAGGAAGGCATGGTGTTCACTATCGAGCCGATGGTCAATGTCGGTGAGTGGAAAACAAAGATGGACGATAATGGCTGGACAGCAAGAACAGTGGACGGAAAGCTGTCTGCCCAGTATGAGCATACCATTGCGATCATGAGGGACGGTCCTGTCATTCTGACGGAACAGGATTAAAAATGCTTCGCGCTAAACCGTTAGTTTGGTCCGGTCATTTTAACAGAACAAGATTAACTAATTCATCGGGCTAAACCAAAGTTTGGCCCGATCATTTTATTAATTATGAAAAAAATTTTCATCATTCGTAAATAATGATGAAAATTATTTGGTAAAATAAAGTAATCAGAAAAGGGGGCGGAAAAATGGCCAGTGAACTGAATGGAAAAAATGTCATCGTTAAAATAAACGCGATCTACTCATCTCTTTCCTCAAAGGAGAAAACGGTCGCAGATTACATATTAAATAATACTCAGGAAATCATCCATCTATCAATCACCGAATTTTCGGAGCATGCCTCTGTTGCCGAAGCAACGATTTTTCGCTTTTGCAAAAGGCTTGGATTCAGGGGATATCAAGCTTTCAAAATCGCCCTTGCGAGTGAACTCGTGGAACCGATCAAGAATATCCATGAGGAAATAAAGGAAGAAGATGAGGTCGTCACCCTTGCGCAAAAAGTTTTCGCAGGGCATATTGAAGCAATGAAAGAAACGCTGGATCTATTGGATGCCACCGTGCTTGAAAGCATCATCGAAGTTCTTGGCAAAGCTTCGAGAATCGATTTTTACGGATCAGGAGGGTCATCGGCTATCGCACTTGATGCCTACCATAAATTTCTCCGGACAGGCATTCATTGCAATGCCCACAGTGATGGCCACCAGCAAATCATTTCGGCAGCGCTGCTCGGCTCCGGGCAGGCGGCGATCGGCATTTCGCATAGCGGCAGTAATAAAGATGTCATAGAAGCATTGAAGATAGCAAAAGCTAACGGGGCAGCGACCATCGCGATCACAGGCCATTACAAGTCGCCTCTGTCGAAAGAAGCGGATTATGTACTATATACGACATCAAGGGAAACGTTGTTCAAGTCAGAAGCACTGGCGTCAAGACTGGTTCAGCTAAGCTTGATTGATGTGCTTCACGTCGCTGTATCCGTCCGCAGGCAGGAACAAACTCTTGGCAACCTGCAAAAAATTAGGGAAGCGATATCGATTAAAAGATATTAATCATGAAAAAAATTTTCATAAAATAGATATACATACGAAAAAATATTTGATACTATCAGATTATAACGAAGCTCTTTCGGAATAACGGAGACCAGTAGGGAAGTTCATTCGAAAAAGAGCCTGACGAAAAGGAGTGCATCGATGTGAAGATAGGAATGGTTGGCCTTGGGAAAATGGGCTATAACTTGGTATTGAATTTAATGGAAAATGGCCATGAGGTTGTTGCGAACGATATTAATGAGCAAGCAATGCAGGACATCAAAGCAGAGGGTGCAGAGATTGCTGCTGATTATAAGACAATGGCAGATATGCTGCCAAAGCCGCGTGTCATCTGGCTGATGATTCCTGCAGGTGAATTGATCGACCAGGTGATCGAGAAGTTCACACCATATTTAGAAGAAGGTGACATCCTTATCGATGGAGGGAACTCAAACTATAAGGATACATTAAGACGTGCTGATAAGCTTTCAGCGGCTGGCATTCACTTCATGGATGTCGGGACAAGCGGCGGAATGGAGGGTGCCCGTAATGGTGCCTGCACAATGATTGGCGGGGATGCGGAAGTTTTTGCGCATGTAGAGCCAATCTTCAAGGACATTTCGATTGAAAAGGGCTACCTTTACACAGGTAAGGCTGGCAGCGGCCACTTCCTGAAAATGGTGCATAACGGAATAGAGTACGGCATGATGCAGGCGATGGCGGAAGGGTTCGAGATCCTTGAGAAAAGTCCGTTTGATTACGACTATAAGGAAGTTTCACGCGTATGGAACCATGGTTCTGTCATCCGCAGCTGGCTGATGGAATTGATGGAAAACGCATTCGATAAAGAACCAAAGCTTGAAAGCATCAAAGGGGTCATGCATTCATCAGGCGAAGGAAAATGGACAGTCGAAACTGCGCTTGACCTCCAAACAGCTGCGCCGGTCATCGCACTGTCATTAATGATGAGATATCGCTCTCTGGAAGAAGATACTTTTACAGGAAAAGTGGTTGCTGCGCTAAGAAATGAGTTTGGCGGCCATGCGGTTGAAAGAAAAGAAAATTAAAAACTAGGTTCTCCTCTATATGGGGGGAACCTTTTTTATGTTCATAAAATTATCCTTTTTATCAAGATGGCTACGTTGCTTTTTCCGTTATAGTGGAAGTGACTACTGGAAATGGGGGCGGAGGC
The DNA here is from genome assembly GCF_018613295.1 of Bacillus sp. ISL-39. NCBI lineage: Bacteria > Bacillati > Bacillota > Bacilli > Caryophanales > Bacillaceae > Bacillus > Bacillus sp. ISL-39. Next base: position 215,689 of record NZ_JAGGQM010000005.1, on the reverse strand, counting down.
TGTGAAAACAAAGTGGTATTTCTTTTTTCTGACAACGATAGCCATTTCGGCTCTTTTATATGCTTTTCTTGGAATCAAGGGAGATAAGCCGACAGAAGTTGGCATCCTGATGATCGGCGAAAACCGTTATGAGAAATTCACTGGTCTGGAAGCGGGATTGAAGGATCTGGGATATAGCGCGAAAGAAGTCCATTTTACGGTGAAAAATGCACATGATGATGAAGAGCTGATTGACAAGCAAATCGATCAGCTTCTAAAAGAAGGTCCAGACCTGATCGTTACGCTCGGCGGAATTGAAACACTTAGGCTAAAGGAAAAAATGGATGAGGCCAATATCGAGATTCCGGTTGTTTTTGCAGGTCTTGCTGCACCGAAGGAACTTGGTTTGATCAAAGATTACAAGTCACCAGGAGGCCTTTTTACAGGAATTAACAACTACCATGCGAGTATCTCTGGAAAGCGTCTCGAGATGCTGACTTCACTGGTGCCCGCTATTGGCAGGGTGCATGTAATTTATGACAGCAAGATTGATGTCAGCAAATTGAGTCTTGAGGAAACGAGGCATGCCGCCAGAGAGTTGGGAGTGGCCATCGCCCCATGTGATGCTTCAAAACGATGTCTGGATACTCTGTGGAAATCGGTGGGTGATGGAGAGGCGATCCTTGTTCTTCCCAGTTTCAGGATTGAATCTCTTACAGAGGAGATTGTGAAGCTGACAGAGGAGAAAAAAATCCCGGCGATGGGATTGTATGATTTTGAAGCGGAGAAAGGGCTGCTGGCAAGCTACGGATCCAGCTTTTATTCACAGGGCTACCAGGCTTCAAGGTTCGTCAGCCTGATTCTTCAGGGAAACAAGCCGGGGGAGTTGCCTGTTGAACTGCCAGATGGGATTCGTTTTGTTGTCAACCAGCAGACGAAGGACGCGCTTGGAGTCACCATTAACCAGGATTTGCTGCATATCGCCGAACTGATCCATCCTGAGGTCCAAGGAGGCAGGAAGCGATGAGAGTACTGATTGATTTCATGCACTCGCAGACAATCCGCAACAAGGTCCTTGTATTCGGAGTAGTGATGTCGACCATTCCCTTGCTGCTGATCAGTTTATATTACTATTCTTTTGTAAAAGCGGATTTGGAAACAAGAATCGTGGAAAAACAGCATCTGGTGCTCGAGAATCTGTCCCGGGAAATCGAATATGATTTCAGCCAGACATTCCAGCGGATCCATGTCCTTGCATCACTTAATCTTTTGAATGAAAAACAAAGCGCTTTATATGAGCTCCTGCAGCAAAGCGAATCAATCGAGGAGGTCATCATCGCGGATGATAATGGCTTTGTGGAAAAAAGGGTGTCCCGCTACGAGCTTAATATTACAGGGAATAACGAGCGCTGGTTCACGGATGATATGTGGTTCCAGCTGCAAACTCGTGACAAGGTGTACGGCCAGGTGGAGTTCAACCAATATGGCCAGCCTGTCATGAAATTGGCGATCCCTTTTTACGAAGGTGAGTCGAAAAAAGCAATTGGAGTCGTTGTCCAGCTGCAGAAGATCATCGGGAAAATCTCCTCGATGAGGCAGGATCATTCCGCATATATTTATCTAGTCGATGATAACGACCGGGTCATCGCCCATCAGGATTACAGCAAGCTCTGGCGAAAACAGACATCTGGCAGCCGGGACGAGATTGGTGTAACGGCAGAAATTGAAGACTTGAACTGGGCGCTGGTGATGGAGCAGCCGAAAACAACGGCTTTTGCCCCAATCAACAGGATGCTGCAAAGCGGCATAGGTGCAGTTGCCCTGCTGATTTTAACCGTCAGCTTGATCAGCGTTTGGGCAGGGCTTTATTTTACAAGGCCAATAGTTTCAATTGACAGGGAAATGAACAACTTGAAGAAAGGCCGCAAAATCGAACCGGTGAAGATGAAACGGACAGATGAGTTGGGAAAGCTTGCTGATTCGTTCAATGATATGAGCAAGGAGTTGCTTGAAAAATCAAGGCTGCTTGAGCAGGAGAAGGAAAGGCTCGATGTGGTTGTCAACGGAATTGGTGCCGGGCTGGCGCTTGTGACAAAAGAATACCGGATCACCTGGATGAACCCGATTTTAAAAGGGTGGCTGAAGGAGGACCGGTTGACGCTGCCTTGTTACGCTGTGATTGGCGGGGAAAGTATGCCTTGCCTGAATTGTCCGATTACCTGTCCGGACCTTGATAAAATCGCCGACGAAGTCATGAAATTCAAGGACGGTGCCAATGGTGAGCGGATTTTCAGGCACAGAGTATTTCCGCTCAACCACGCGATCGAAGAAGAGGGAGAATTCCTTGTCGTGCTAGAGGATATCACCGAGCAAAAACAAATGGAAGAAACAATGATCCAGACAGATAAACTAAGCGCGCTCGGGATCATGGCTTCGAGCTTTGCGCATGAGGTCAATAACCCGCTGGCGACAATCAATGTCTACGCAGAGGATTTGATCGACAGAATCCAGGGTGGTGACGATGACCTGGATGAACAGGAAATGGAGCATTATCTCCGTAAAATCAAGGAAAATACCGAGCGCTGCAAACGGATTACCGGAAACCTGCTGAATTTTTCCCGGAAGAATGACTGGACAGATGACCGGATTCGAGTGAAGGAAATCATTGAAAATAGTGTCAGCCTGGTTGAGCATCAATTGAAAAAGCAGCGAATCCAGCTTGAAATTCATGTTGATGAAGGCTTGCCAGCCGTGAATGGGGATGGCCTAAAGCTGATGCAGGTCATCGTCAACCTGATCAACAACGCCGTGGATGCGATGGAAAGCGAAGGAAAACTGATTGTTTCCGCGTCAGTAAGCAGCCGGGAAGCAGTTTCAATAAAAGTGACCGACAGCGGCCACGGAATCCCCGCCGAAGCGATGGATAAACTGTTTGACCCATTCTTTACGACCAAGCCAGTCGGCAAAGGAACCGGCCTTGGTTTGTCAGTATGCTACGGCATCATCCAGCAATTCGGCGGAAATATTTTGATAGACAGCAAACCAGCAGAAGGAACGACAGTGGAAATCCAATTGCCTGCAGGGGGTGCACTGGATGTGGAGAATCAGCCAATAGTGATGGATCGCAGTAACGGCAGTCGTGTCCCGGGAGATAAATCAGCAGTGGATCAGAGTATCAGCAGTCGTGTCCCGGGAGATAGATCAGCAGTGGATCGCGAAGAAAACGGCGAGCCGCCGAAACAAGAAACAATGGAGGTGGGCTGCGATGTCAGCAACAAGATTGCTAGTCGTTGACGATGAACAGGATTTGCTTGAGCTTTTGGTAAGAAGGCTGAAGCGTAAGGGATTTGATGTGGACAGCGCTGGCACGGCCGAGGATGCCCTTGAACTGGTAAAGAGGAAGGATTACGATATTGGCGTCTATGATATCAGGCTGCCGAATATGGACGGCATCGAGCTTTTAAAAGAAACAAAGAAAATCCAGCCTGATGTAGAAGTGTTGATTCTGACCGGGCACGGGACGATTGATACCGCAATTGAAGCGATGAAAGTGGGGGCGTTCGATTATATCACAAAGCCTTATAATCTATCTGAATTGGAATTGACGATCGGGAAGGCTGCAGAGAATAAAGCGTTGAAAGAAAAAAACGATTCTATGAAAAAAATTATCGCCCAGCATAATGGGTTCAATATCATTGGCGACAGTGCCAATTTTTGCGAAGTACTTGAGATGACCAGGAAGATTGCCGACAGCGATGTACCTGTCCTGATTGAGGGTGAAAGCGGTACAGGGAAGGAGCTGTTCGCGAAGGCCCTCCATTATTGGAGCAGCCGTGCTGATGAACCATTCGTGCCGGTGAACTCCGGTGCGCTCCCTGAACATCTGCTGGAAAGTGAATTGTTCGGGCATGCCCGCGGTGCTTTTACCGGAGCGAGCCAGGATAAGAAAGGTCTTGTTGAAGCTGCAAAAGGCGGAACCTTATTTTTAGATGAGCTAGGGGAAATGCCGCTGGCGCTTCAGGTAAAGTTGCTGCGCTTCCTGGAAACGGGAGAATTCCGCCGGGTCGGCGATGTCAGGGAAAGGCATGTTACTGTCCGCGTCGTCGCTGCCACGAACCGCGACATGGTAAAAGAAGTGGCTGAAGGACGTTTCCGTGAAGACCTGTATTACCGGTTGAATGTCGTCAAGCTGACCATCCCGCCGCTGCGTGAACGAAAGGATGACCTGCCTGCGCTGATCGACCATTTCATCGGTAAAACCAAAGATCCATCGAAGCGGCTGTCGGCAGAAGCCTGGCTCGCGCTGGGGAAATATGATTTTCCGGGAAATGTCCGCGAGCTCAGCCATCTGATTGAACGCGGCGTGCTATTATCAAAAGGTAGTTTGATTGAAGCGGAAGATCTGCTTTTGCCTCAGTCTGTAAAAACAAAAGCTGAGACAGAAGTTCGGCTTTCTCCGCTATGCTCTTTGGAAGAAGTCGAAAAAGTGCATATCGAAAACGCCTTGAAACAAATGAACTGGAACAAAACAAAGGCTGCGGACGTGCTGGGAATCAGCGTCCGGAATCTTTATCGGAAGATTGATCAGTATGGGTTGAAAGAATAGTTTTTGGGTGGACGGCGAACTGGAAAAAATCGCTTAGAATTTCCAGTTCGCTATAATAATTTTATTTGCGCTATATAATTGAAAAACTCGCTATAAAAAAGAAAAACTCGCTATATAAATGAGAAACTCGCTATAAAAACAAAAAACTCGCTATAAAAATTTTAGTGAAATGATAAAAGGGTTTTGAAGAGTGGAAAGAGAATCATTATAGTGGAAAAATAAAAGGGAGTGATGTGCTTGATTGAAAAAAATCGGGATTTTCCAAGAGAAATTACTGTTTTGAAGACAATATTAAAGAGATTCAGCTTAAATCCGCAGCTGAAATCAGAGCTTGAAAGCAAATTATCAAGAAAATTAGCAGGCTACAAAGGTGAAAAGGAACTAGACTACCATTTGTCGCAATTTGACCACACAAAGTTCTATATTTTACATGATTTAAGGATTCCACATAAGAATACTGACTTCCAGATTGATTCCCTCCTAATATCAGACAACTTCATGCTTATCATTGACTCAAAAAATTACGCTGGCACTTTGGATTTCTATCCGGAATTCAATTATTTGCTTCAAACATGGAATGGAATTGAAAAAGTCTATCCAGATCCAATCCTGCAAACGAGAACCCAGGCTTCACAATTAAAATCCTTCCTAATTAAAAATCATTTTTCCCCACCCCCAATCGAATTCCTTGTTTCCATCAGCAACTCACAGGCTATAATCAGAAATCCTGGGAACAACCAGGAAGTAAAAATGAGGGTTTGTAAAACACCTGCTGTTGCCTATAAGATTCAGTCCTTTAACGACAAATATCATAACGAGGTTTTATCAACTAAAGAAATCAGAAAAATCACCAAGCTGTTATTGAAAAGCCATGAACCGTATATTCCTGATATTTCTTCAATGAACTTGCCTATGGATCAAGTACAGAAGGGAGTCCAATGTCCGGAATGCCGCCAGATCGGCATGAAAAAAATTTATGGCAACTGGGTTTGTAAAAAATGCGGACATTTATCGAAAGATGCTCATATTGATGGGCTTAACGATTTTTTCATCATTTATGGTCCTGCGATTACGAGCAGACAATTCAGCAATTTCCTCAACATTTCATCCATTCACCAGTCAAAAAGGCTGCTTTCGGCGCTGGACCTTGATAGTGCTGGATCCACAAAAGGGAAAATTTACACCCCGGGCAAAAACTTTCACTTATGGGAATGAACTAGGCCAGACCTGCACGACATGTAAAATTAGTACTAAGTTAAATGTAACGTGCCCAACATTGCAGCCCATGGCAAAAAAATGTACCATGCCATGATTGCAGTCCATTCTAATAATCTAACATGCCCCAAATTGCAGTACCATGCCAAAATGTCACATGTCAAAATTGCAGTACCATGCCAAAATGTCATATAACCAGCGGATGAGATCGAACCAGAAATTCGATTTCATCCGTTTTTTCTCGTTCACAAAAGTGTCACGATTACCCCGCGCCTTACTCCCACAAGCACTCCACCAGTCCGGTTCCTTAATAACCAACCATATCAAAAAAGTTGGCACGCAGCTTGCATTATAAGTAAGCAAAGAAAAAATTTTAAAAAGGAAGTGGCATTATGCTATCCAATATTGGGATTCCTGGTTTGATTTTAATCCTCACCCTGGCGTTGATCATCTTTGGTCCGAAAAAGCTGCCTGAAATCGGCAGGGCGTTTGGACAGACGCTGAAGGAATTCAAGAAATCGACTCGTGAGCTGACAAGTGATATTACCGATGATATCGCGGATGACATCAAGGAAATCAAAAAAGAAATCTAAACGCATAAAAAGAGGTGAGTGGAAATGGGTCTGTTTTCAAATGAGAAAAAGGTAGATTACGATAAAATCGTCGACAAAATGCTTCCAGATGCTAAGAAGGAAATGGATGAATCACAGTATGACACAGAGCTTGGCCTGAACATGGCGCGCGATGCCAGGAAGGTTATCAGCGGCAAATTGAAAATCGAAGACTTCCATAAAGTCTATTCTTCATCACTGACAAAGGAATTCGGCAACTACTACGCTTCAGCTGATGGACCGGATATCAGGAAGGGTGACGGCCCGAAATGGGCGATGGTCATCGACCTGAAAAAATGCGTAGGCTGCGATACATGTACGGTTAGCTGCAAGGCGGAGAACAGGACGCCGCCGGGAATCTCCTACAACGTCGTCATGGAATCACTTGAAGGAGAATTCCCGAACATTAAGGCAGTCAACCTGCCAAGGCCGTGCATGCAGTGTGACAAACCGGCTTGTGCCCAGGTTTGTCCGACAAGAGCGACTTATAAAATGGAAAACGGAATTGTCGCAATCGACAATGACCGCTGCATCGGCTGCCGCTACTGCATCGTTGCCTGTCCTTATGGAGCTCGCTCCTTCGATTTCGGCGAAAGCTATGAACAGGAAATGCAAGGCGCAAATGATGTAACAAGCCCTGAATACGGCGTCGAACGCGGCAGCCGCGAAAAAGGCAAGACACCGATTGGCACAGTCCGTAAGTGCAGCTTCTGCTTCCACCGTTTGCAAAGAGGCGAAGAGCCGGCTTGCGTGGAAACATGCATTGGCGATGCCCGCTTCTTCGGTGATATCAGTGACCCGAACAGTGTGGTATCGAAGCTTGCTGCAAGTCCAAGAGCATTCCGCCTGAAGGAAGAGCTTGGAACTCATCCAAATGTAATTTATCTAAGATAGGAGGGACTGGCGATGGCCAATCTTGCTGTTGATTTAAAAGAGAAAAGCACATCAAAATCAAAAATCAATGTGACCGTATCAAAAGCTTTTAAAATATGGATTTCAGCCCTAACTGTTGCCTTTTTGATCGGCGGTTACTTTATTGTAGAGCGCTTCATCACCGGGCTGGCGGCTACGAATCTATCAAGCATCACTCCCTGGGGAGCATGGATTGCTTTTTACATCTTCTTTGTTGGTTTGAGTGCGGGTTCATTCCTGCTTTCGACCCTGATCTACGTTTTCGGGATGGAAGAGTATGAGAGAGTCGGTAAGGCGGCGCTCTTTACCGCGATAGTCTGTATGATCGTCGCACTGACCTTCGTCCTGATGGACCTTGGACGTCCGGAGCGCATGCTCAATGCGATCATCTACTGGAATGTCACTTCACCGCTTGCCTGGGAAGTCCACTTTTATTTAGTCTATATCGGACTTCTGGCAGTCGAGCTTTACATCGCGATGAGGGAAGACCTCGTCCGCGCTGCAAAAACGAACTCATTGAAAGGCTTTGTCGCAAAATTGATCACGTTCAAAAATGCAACCATCAATGCGGCTACGAAAAAGCGTGACCATATGTGGATGAAAATTCTCGGCACCATCGGGATTCCGCTGGCGATCCTCGGGGTCCACGGTGGAACAGGAACCATTTTCGCTGTGGTAAAAGCACGCCCGGCCTGGCATACAGCCCTTTTCCCAATCATCTTCGTCGTATCCGCGATGGTTTCAGGAACGGCTCTTCTTTTAGCCATGTATATCATTAAGAAAAAGGTGCAGAAACAGCCAATTGACCAGGGAATGGTTGTATCACTGGCAAAACTGATGGTCGGCTTCCTGATCATCGACCTGGGCCTACAATTCTATGAATATCTAATTGGCTGGTACGGCCTTGAGGCAGAACACCTTGATACGCTGGCAACGATGATGGCCAGTGAAAAAGCCTGGTCATTCTGGATAGTGCAAATGCTCATGGGAGCAGTCATACCAATCACCATTGTTTTCTGGAAAAAAACAAGCCAGAACGTCAATGCGCTTCTTGCAGCCGCGGTACTGATAGTTATCGGGATTATCGGCGTCCGCTTCAATATTGTTCTGCCGCCGCTTGTGGTGCCTGTGTTCCACGAACTGCCATGGGGCAATTACGCGCCAACGATCAAGGAATGGATGGTCAGCGTCGGCGTCGTCGCGATGGGGCTATTAATCTACTCATTCGGCGAGCTGCTGCTGCCAATCGAAGAAACTTCTGACGAGGTGAGCCATAATGGAAAATAAACCAATGAAACGCCGTGGGTTTTTAAAAGCGCTCGGAACGCTCGGAGCGGTCGCGTTCGTCGGACCAGCATTCGTCGGGCCAATCAAGCAGGTCATGGGCGATGTCTGGATCGATTCACCGCATGGAACCGGGACGGATTATCAGGATTACACGGCCGAAAATGTCATTTTCACGTCATGCCAGCAGTGTAATGCGACATGTACGATCAAAACCTATATCACAGCCGGAGCGGCAGGCGGGGCATACTCCTCCATCGTCCGCAAGATTGCCGGAAACCAGTACAGCCCCATCAATATGGTGCAAATCGGACATATCAATTACGACACTCCAGTATCACAGGCTGTGAAAGGTACAGGGGATGTCGCTAAAACGGGGCGCGGACTCCGCGGCGGACGAACCTGCTTGAAAGGGCAGGCCGGCATCCAGACAAACTATGATGCTTTCAGGATCCAGAAGCCGCTCAAGCGTGTTGGTGAAAGAGGCAGCGGCGTCTGGAAAACGGTCAGCTGGGAAGAGGCCTATAAGGAAATCCTCGAGGGCAGCAAGGACCTTCGAACTCCTGGGTTAAAAGAAATGTGGAAGTACGTACCGGAAGCAGCGGTCATGGCCGACTGGGATAAATTGAAGGCTGGCGAAATGACCAAAGCTGAATTTGATAAAAAATACAAGGATGTCCTGATCGACACGAATCACCCGGACTTTGGCCCGAAAGCAAACCAAATTGCGGTCATGGCAGGACATCGGCGTGAATTCATCGAGCGTCTCGCAGCCAACAGCCTTGGTACAGCCAACTATTATGATCACGGCGGCTATTGCGGTATTACCAGCGTTATGGGTAATGTCCGCTCACATGATTCTGAAAAACCGAAGAAGCGGATGATTCCGGACTATGATAATGCTGAAATGGTCATTGTCTGGGGTACAAACCCGATGGTGGCAAACCGTGGGCCGACTACATTCGCGCCCCAAATCACAAATGCAATCGACCGCGGCATGAAAATGGTCGTGATCGATCCGCGTTTCAGCAAGACAGCCGAAAAAGCGCATGTCTGGGTTCCGGTAAAACCGGGCGGGGACGGTGCGCTAGCGATGGCGATGTCCCGCTGGATCATTGAAAACAACCGATATGACGATATTTACCTTCGCAACCCGAACCAGGAAGCAGCGAATGAGGATGGCGAAACAACCTGGAGCGATGCCTCTTTCCTTGTCAATGTCGGCGAAAAGAAGCGTCCGTTCGTCCGTGCCCAGGATCTTGGAATCGGCGGCGAGGAGTTTGTGGTCATCGAAAATGGCAAGCCAGTTTCACATGCCAAGGCAAGAAACGGCGAGCTTGATGTTGATACAACAATAAATGGCATCAAAGTGAAATCTGTCTTCCGGATTTTTAAAGAAAGGGTCATGGAAAAATCGATCGAAGAATATGCAAAGCAGGCAGATGTGCCAGTCGACCAGATTGTCCAGATTGCCCGTGAATTCACATCCCATGGCAAAAAGGTCGGGATCCATTCCTACCGCGGACCGGCGATGCATACGAATGGCTACTATAGCGTACGCGCCATCAATATGCTGAACCACCTTGTCGGCAACCACGACTGGAAAGGCGGCGATACTGTCCTTGGAGCCAAGTACAAAGCAACCGAAGGACGATACGATCTTGCGACAGTACCGAATGCGAACAAAGGCTGGGGCATCCCGGTCACAAGGCATAAAGTACCTTATGAAAAAACATCATTATTTGAAAAAGATGGCTATCCTGCAAAACGCCCGTGGTATCCATTCGGCAATAAACTAATCCATGATGTCCTTCCAAGCTCGGCTGAAGGCTATCCATACAAAATCAGGGCATTGCTCATCAATAGGACTTCACCTGTCATGTCTGCGCCAAGATCGGAAATGCAGGCGAAATTCATCAGGGATCCTAAGGTGGTTGAACTGGTTGTGGCATCAGATGTCATCATTGGTGAGACTTCCAAGTATGCAGACTTCATCCTGCCGGATCTTGCGTACCTGGAAAGCTGGAACGCGGAAGACATCTTCCCGATCCTGAAGCATAAGTTCGCAGGTGTCATCCAGCCGGTGACAAGGGTTGTACCTGACGCACGGCCAACGGAGCAAGTTTATATCGATTTACTAAAAGGTTTGGGCCTTCCAGGTGTCGGAGACAATGCATTGGCTGATGGATCGGCGATACACACACCTGAAGACTACTACTTGAAACGCATCGCAAACATCGCCTTTGACGGCAAGAAGCCGGTCAAGGACGCAAACGCTGAAGAGCTGGCGATTTTTGAAAAAGCAAGACAAAAAGCGCTCGGTAAATATTTTGACATCCAGAAGCTCAAAAGTGCTGTGAAACCGGAAGAATGGAAGAAGGTTGTCTACGTGCTGAATCGCGGCGGACGCTTTGAGGCAGCAGGCGATGAATATATCGGCAACAAGCTTAAGTATCAGTGGGCAAAACAGGTTTATTTTTACGATGAAAAAGCAGCAGGCTTCAAGAGTGCTTACACGGGCAAGTTCTTTGAAGGCGTGCCGGTGGCAGAGGCAATCAAGACTTACGACGGCGAAGTTTACAAGCCAAACAAACCGCTGCAGTTCATCAACTGGAAATCAAGGAATATGGCAACGCACCGTACTGAAGGAAATGCCTGGCTCCGTGAAGTGAAGCCGGAAAACTATCTGTGGATCAACCCCATCGACGCGAAGAAAAAAGGCATCAAGACTGATGATGAAATCTACATTTCATCCAATAACTCAAGAGTAAAAGGCCGCGCGCTCGTAACACCAGGAATCAAGCCGGGTGTGGTCGGAGCGAACTTCAGCTTTGGCCATGATGCTTATGGCTCTAAGGCAGTCAAAGTGGACGGCAAAACAATCGAGCCAGCCGGCAAATACGGGCATACAAGCTATGAATTCAATAAACCGCTCCATGAAGAATCTGGCTATGCAAAACCGCGTGGACTGGGCTTCTCAGTCAATGCCTTATCAGACCGCGATGGAAGCTACTTCGAAGGCTATCTCGCAGACTTGCTGATCGGCGGACCGGCACAGCAGGACGTATTCGTGGACGTGGAAAGAGTGTAAAACAACATCGGGGGATGCCTGGTGGGCACCCCTGAAATCTTGTTGAAAATGAAGGTGGAGACAATGATGGAAGAACGATATGGAAAGCTGGCGATTGCGAATATCATGACAAGCATCTGGCTGGGGGACTGGGACACCTATGAAGCATTCCTGAATGACGTCCCTGAAGGAATGCGGAAGGAGCTCTCCTTTCATTCCTTATACAATCGGGATGAAGTGCAGCTCTGGTATGACAATCACTTTTTCATACCGGGAGATCATTTTGTCTCCCCTTACTTTTCTTCTTATACAAAAAATAATGAAGATGAAGAAGCCCGCAGGCATGAATTGCTTTGCCTGATCGGCCTTTATGAAAAAACAGCCTTTTACTTCCCGCTCGAGCAAGATCGGCTGCCAGACCATTTTGGCAGCATGACAGCGTTCATGAGTTCGATTTTACAGGGAGAGATCAAAGCGGAACAAGAAGGCGATCGGGAATACCTCCAGCAGCTTGAAGAAATAGAGGCAGAGATGCTGACAAGATTCATCAAGCCGGTCCTGAAACCATTGCTCAAAAACGCGGATGCAAAAATCAACCATCCATTCTTTATGGAGTTTCTCAGCTTTTATTCTGAATTGATGAGTGAAGACTGGGTGGAGGCAGCATAAATGAAACGGTCCTCATAATTGGGGACCGTTTCATTTTATTCAAAATTTGCTGTTTCTACTTATTCTGTTTAAAGAGATCAATAAACGCTTGATAAAACTCTAAACCCTGATAAAACATGAAGCCCATTGCAGTCATAGAAAAGAAACCAATCATCAGAAACCGGAACCACATACTATCATTCCTCCTTGATTTTATTAGAGAAAAAATCAAAGAGACTTGATCACATAATTCGACTGGAAAAAGACTGCAGTTAGAAAAGCGGCAAAAGCCGAAATCCTGTTTGTTCTGTATATTGTTTTGCTTAAAAAACTGGTTAAAACAAGAAGGACAAATACGGGTGGGATGAATGCAACTTGTTTGTCTTCTTTACCCGGGCCGGAAGCATCCTCGTGCATTTGGTCCATGGCGATGATTGCTTTTGATTTAGGCTCGAATAATTTCAGTTTTTCGGCAGGAAGAGCACCGTAGCTGAGTAAAAGCAAAATGAATATACTCAGAGAATTAATGGTCAGCTTTTTCACGGTCCCACACTCCCTTCCAAAAGTAGTAATACAATCGTATAACAATATATGCACAGTGGAAACAAAAAAGTTTTGACGTTTTTCTCAAAACAAAAACAGGCACCTTAACAAGTGCCTGCTCCAATTACTGCTTTCTTAAGTTTCCAAGCTCTTCAGCGATCGCCTGCATTTCATTCGGGCTGAAGGTGTTTTTTCGCATGATCATATCATAGATTTCCTTCAGTTCTTCATACATCTCGCCGTCAAAATGTGATGATTTGATAGCGCCGAGGTTCATGACATTCAATTTTTCCTTGATTTTTTCGATCATGAAATCAACGTTTTCAGGGGAATTTTTAGTTAAGTCCACTCCGTTCATCCTTTCAATGGTTGTACAACCATCTTTCCATGTCCGTCAAAAAAAGTCAATTACAAATCCGGCGCCTTTCGAACGCCGGATTGCAATCAGGTACTATACGTGTCAGGGTGATTCTTTTCTTCTTTAATCGCATTCAGGATATTTCGGGTCTCAACTACAACTACGCCGGACAATCCGAGAAGTCCAATCAGGTTCGGGAAGGCCATCAAACCGTTCATGACATCGGCTATGCCCCATACAATTTCTAGCTGGGAAATTGCTCCGATGAATACAGCAGCGACAAACGCGATTCGATAGTATAACACGACCTTTTTGCTGAACAGATAGGAGAAGCATTTCTCCCCGTAGTAAGACCAGCCGATGATCGTTGATGATGCGAAGAACAGCAATCCGACCGCAACGATTACAGATCCGGTCTGGCCAAGGAACTTGCCGAAGGTCGCAGAAGTAAGGTCGGCTGCTGTTGTATCTCCTGTGTACAACCCGCCCATTACAATGGTAATTCCCGTGATCGAACAGATGACGATTGTATCAATGAATACCTGGGTCATCGACACAAGGGCCTGTCGTCCAGGCAAGTCCGTCTTAGCTGCGGCAGCCGCAATAGGTGCCGAGCCAAGACCAGCTTCGTTCGAGAAGACACCGCGGGCAACACCCATCCGGATGACTGTTCCTAGTGCCCCGCCAGCTACCGCTTCTCCAGTGAAGGCATCTGTAAAAATAAGTGCAACGGCCGCTGGAACAAGGTCAAAGTTCATAATCATGACCACAAGGCCGGCAAGAAGATAAAATGCAGCCATCACTGGCACGAAAAGCGCAGTGATTTTTCCGATGCTCTTAATCCCGCCAATCAGGGCAAGTGCAGTGAAGACAGTCAGTACAATACCAGTTATCCAGGCAGGCACTGAAAAGGTTGATTGGACGACGCTCGCAACGGAATTTGATTGAACAAGGTTGCCAATCCCGAAAGCTGCAATCGCGCCAAAGAAGGCAAATAAAACACCAAGCCATTTTTGGCCAAGACCTCGTTCAAGATAATACATCGGTCCGCCGGACATCTCTCCATCCTTGTCCTCGACCCGGTATTTAACGGCTAAAACAGCTTCCGCGTATTTTGTAGCCATTCCGAAAAATGCTGTAATCCACATCCAGAAAACGGCACCCGGACCGCCAGTAAAGATCGCTGTAGCGACACCGGCTATATTACCAGTACCCACAGTTGCAGCTAGTGCAGTCATCAATGCCTGGAAATGTGAAATATCACCTTCCGATTTTTTGTCCTGTTTTTTAGTAAATGCCAGCTTGAGTGAGTAAGGCAGCAGCCTCATTTGCAAGAAGCCAATGCGGAAGGTCAGGTAGATCCCCGTCCCAACAAGCAGGATCAATAGAGGCGGGCCCCAAACCCAGCCGCTTATTTTTCCAACCCATTCTTCAAATGTCATAGTGCTCCCCCTTAGAAATTATATTCAAAAAATGTTCTTCAACAAGAATATTCTGATAATTAGTAGTAAGTCAAGCGATATCTATTAGGTAAAACTTAGGAGGGCAGGTGAAATCATACGTGAATAGTTGTCGCTAAGGGGTTTTTCCCTATAAAAATTATTATACAACTTTTAAAAATTTTATAGAGTACTTTAATTACTCATTTCGATTGGATATTTAAAAAAGTTTTCACAACACTTGCATGAAGTGATGGCAATCGTGGAAAATGTTAGTTAGGAGACAGGCAAACAGAACCTGTAATACGAAAAGGCAGACTCTAGGAGGAGAAAAAATGGGCAGTTCGAAAAAATTTTGGATGGGCATGGTTTTAGGTGCGATGGCCGGCGGAGCGGTTACTCTTTTGGAAAAATCGACCCGGCAGGCTGTAAAAGAGGATTTCAGTAAGGTATCGAGCGGCGTTATGTATGTCGTCAAAAATCCAAATGAATTTATTGAAGACCTAAGGGAAACAGCGAATAAAGTGCGGACTACAGTGGAACAAGTAACAGAGGACGTGGCTTTTATCACTGAGAAGGTCGAAGAAATAAAGGATGTACCGCCTCAGGTTACTGAGCTGGTCAAAGATACAAAAGAAACGCTTAGGAAGATTGCCGCATCTGGGCAAACACAGCAGCATATAGATGAAAAAGAATGATGATTGACAAGCTCAAGGAAGGACAAGGAAAGCATAAATGAGGTGAAACAATGGTTGATATATCATTTTTCAGGCATATGTGGCAGAGGATACAGGAGGACGATGTTCCGGCACTTGCCGCACAGCTTGCATATTTCTTTTTGCTCTCCTTGTTTCCGCTGTTG
This sequence comes from Bacillus sp. ISL-39, assembly GCF_018613295.1. Taxonomy (NCBI): domain Bacteria; kingdom Bacillati; phylum Bacillota; class Bacilli; order Caryophanales; family Bacillaceae; genus Bacillus; species Bacillus sp. ISL-39. The sequence continues at coordinate 200,162 of NZ_JAGGQM010000005.1, read as the reverse complement.
ATCTTTTTGGTCACATTGGTCCCTTATTTGCCCATTTCAGAAGTGGATATCCTCGGTTTTTTTGATGATTATGCGCCAGGTGACTCGATGGATCTGATCAAGAACAGCCTGGAGGATATCATGAAAAAAGACGGAAAATTGCTGAGCTTTGGTTTATTGGCGACAATTTGGTCAGCCTCGAACGGAATCAATGCGGTTGTAAGAGCATTTAACCGTGCGTACCGGGTAGAGGAAACCAGGTCGTTCATCGTAAACAGAATAATGGCGATCTTTTTGACATTTGCCATGATCTTCGTGTTTCTGGTCGCTTTGATCCTGCCAGTGTTCGGCAAAGAAATCGGCAGCTGGCTTTTTGCTAATTTCGGGCTGAAGGAAGAGTTCGTCTATGTTTGGAATATGTTCCGCTGGCTAATCAGTATCTTGATCTTGTTTATAGTTTTTCTCGGGCTATATTGGATCGCCCCCAATAAAAAACTGACGTGTATCAGTGGTGTGCCGGGATCGATTTTTGCTACCGGTGGATGGGTGCTCGTATCGTTGGGATTCTCCTACTATGTCAGTAACTTCGCTTCCTATACTGCTACTTACGGCAGTATCGGAGCAATCATCGTCCTGATGATCTGGCTCTATTTGTCCGCATACATTATCATCATCGGCGGAGAAATCAATGCCTATTATAGTGAAAAGAAAGCAGGCTGCTGACACCATTATTTATCCTGAAATTACCTCAGGTAAGGTCTGCTGTTTTAGCAGAAGATACTGTTGAGGCTTGCTCCTCATTTCTTAAAGTAGTTCGATTTTTGGCACTTAGATTGGTGTCCAGCTCCAGCGCCTAGCCAGTTTTCATCTCGAGAATGCTTCCTCGAGTATCTTGCGAGAAGCGTTAGCTTTGAGCAGCTCGAGTCGTTTCGGTCCGCCCAATGAAGTCAAAGAGCGACTTCACCGGTCGCCCTCTGAGGCACACGATGTGCTAGACCCGCCAGCCACAGGACGTGGCGTTATTGGGGGGCAACGCTTGTCGGGGCTGTACAAGGCGCTTGCGCTATTCTTATAATAGGGGGAATATCAGGATGGCAAAGAAGACGAAAAAAGACGGAAGCACGAAGCAGAAAGGCAAAAGCAACCACAGCCAAAAAACATCCGGTTCAGCAAACGGATCAAACGGATATCACTAATGAACAAGCGCCCCCCTCGGTGGGCGCTTTTCTGTTGCGGAAATGCTTATAGATATTAGAGGAGAAATGACGGACAGAAATCGGAGGAAACAATGAAAAAGTGTCCGTCATCTTTTACACTACATACATAGTCGTTTCTAAGAAAAAAACTCCCACTGGGTTTTCCCGGTGAGAGCTATATTTACTTCAACAGCCTCAAGCTATTTAATATAACCAGAATCGTACTGCCTTCATGGCCGATGACGCCGTATGGCAGGTCGAGCAGCTGCAGGAAGTTGGATGCGATCAGCACCATGATGACCAGAATTGAAAAAACGATGTTTTGTTTGACGATCTTGTTCATCCGGCGTGACAGGTTGATGGCTTCGGCGATCTTTGGCAGGTCATTTTTCATCAGGACGACGTCTGCCGTTTCCAGGGCGACATCGGAACCTTCTCCCATGGCGATTCCTACATTCGCGGTCGCTAGCGCCGGGGCGTCGTTGATACCGTCTCCGACCATGGCAACCTGGCCATATTGTTCTTTCAATTTCTTCAATTCCTCTACCTTTGTTTCTGGCAGACATTCAGCAATATATCCTTCGACATGGCTTTCGGCAGCGATCGCCTTACCAGTGTTTTGGCTGTCGCCTGTGAGCAAGACGGTGTAGATGCCTTCTGACTTCAACAGGTCGATTGCCTGCTTCGTTTCTTCACGGACAACATCCTTAAGGGCAATCAGGCCGGCTAGCTGCCCATTCCGTTCGATAAACACGATCGTTTTTCCTTGTGCTGCAAGCTTTACTGCCGCTCCGCCAGAAAATGCTTCAGCAGCGGACTTTCCGACAAAGTCAGCTTTCCCAATTTTCCAATCCTCATTCTCAAAATGAGCCTTCACGCCCCATCCTGATACATCCTCGATGCTTTCTGGGTGAACAAGCTCCTTGCCAAGCTTCTCCTTTGAGTGTTTCACGATTGCGTTGGCCAAAGGGTGGTTCGAGTGGCTCTCAATCGATGCTGCTTTGAGCAGCACTTCCTCAGGATCCAGTCCCTCAGCTACAATCACATCCGTCACTTCCGGCTTGCCCTTCGTCAGTGTTCCTGTTTTATCAAAAGCAATGGCTTTAAGATGGCTGAGGTTCTCAAGGTGGACGCCGCCTTTAAACAAAATTCCGTGCTTTGCGCCATTTGAGATCGCCGACAAAGTAGCAGGCATGATCGAGGCAACGAGTGCGCACGGTGAAGCGACGACAAGCAGGATCATCGCTCGGTAAAACGTCTCCGTCCAGCTCCAGCCCAGCAAGTAATGGGGAACGAACATCATCAGCACAACCACTGCCAGAACAACTTTTACGTAAGTGCCCTCAAACCTTTCGATGAACAGCTGGGAAGGAGACTTTTCACTTTGTGCGTTCTGGACAAGCTGAATAATTTTTTGAAACAATGTTTCATCATTTCGTTTTGTAATTTCGATTGTAAGTGATCCAGTCAGGTTGACCGTGCCGGCAAAAACATCGTCGCCGGAATCCTTTGAAACCGGAATCGATTCCCCGGTGATGGCAGCCTGGTCAATCGTCGTCTGTCCCCTGGCAACTTTCCCGTCAGAGGGAATTCTTTCACCTGGTTTCACCAAGATTAAATCGCCAATTTCAAGTTCTGCAACATGCACTCTATCCTCAACGCCATCCGTAATCCTCAATGCTTCCTCCGGCTGCAGCTCCATCAAAGAGGAAATTTCCTTATGGCTTTTGTTCATCGTATACGTTTCAAGCGCTCCGCTCATCGCAAAAATGAAAATCAAAATCGCGCCTTCTGTCCAGTAACCAATGATGGCCGAGCCAATAGCAGCAAAGATCATCAGCATCTCGACGTTCAATTTTTTGTCTTCGATTGTGGCTTCAATGCCTTCCTTCGCTTTAGCAAAACCGCCGATTACATAGGCCAGGATAAAAGCGATGACAGCTGCCGTTTGTGAATCTCCCTTGCTTAAAATCCAGCCTAAAACGATCAGGATTCCGCTGGTTCCGGCAGCGATCAGTTCCGCATGGGGCTGTATCTTTCCAAAAAAGCTAACTTCTGGAACCGAGTTTTCCTTTGCTAATGCATTTGCTCCCTGTGCCATCCTTTTCTCCTCCTTTTTAAATCTCTAAATGATACTAATAATCACAATCAATACCCTTAAAAAACACGAAAGCTGCCACCAAATTGGTGACAGCGAGAATCCAAGTCAAAAAATACATATTGTGTTCACTATTATGTTACCATACAATATATGCTTTTTGAAAGAATAATGCGTCTGTCTAAGGAGATAGTTTAATGACAACAAAAGACTTTTTTACCCACCCGCTTGGAATTGCTGTTTCGGCAGTCGGTGCGACCTTCCTTTGGGGAAGTGCCTTTCCGTTTATTAAGCTGAGCTATAACAGCCTTGATATCAGGCCGGAAGAGATGGGTGAGCAAATGCTGTTCGCAGGATACCGCTTTCTGCTTGCCGGGCTGCTGATCCTGATCATGTTCCTCCTTTTGAAAAGGAATATGAGATTCAGGCCGGAAACGACGAAGTCTCTTCTGAAAATTGGCCTGTTCCAGACGTTTTTACAATATGTCCTGTTTTATATCGGACTCAGTTATTCAACCGGAATCCAGGGTTCGATCATTGCCGGAACAACTTCATTTTTCCAGATCCTGCTTGCGCATTTCCTTTACCCCGATGACAGGATGAGCCGTTTGAAGGTAGCTGGACTGATGGTCGGATTCACCGGGGTCATCTTCGCGAACTGGCCTAATGGGGATTATGAAATCAGCTTTGGCATCGGAGAGGTCCTGCTAATGGGAGCTATGATGGCCGGTGCCTACGGAAATATCCTTGCCAAACAGGGAAGCGGAAAGATGGAGGTCATTTATTTAACAGCTTACCAGATGATTTTGGGCTCCCTTGGTCTTATTGCAATCGGAGCTTTTTCAGTGGGGCTTGCTCCATTCGATTTCGACCTTAAGTCTGGTCTTATGCTCCTATATCTTGCGTTCCTATCAGCAGCAGGCTTTATTTTATGGAACAATGTCATGAAGTACAACCAGGTCGGCAAAGTGTCTTTGTACCTGTTCCTGGTCCCTGTATTCGGCGTCATTTTATCAGCGCTCCTGCTTGCTGAACCAATACATTATTTTGTCATTGCCGGATTAATATTTGTAGTCGTCGGTATCGTACTTGTCAACCGGCCGGCCCGAAAAAGAAACAGCCTCCCTGCGAAATAGGGAGGCTGTTTTGCATTGTTTACCAGGAACAAGACATTTGCGCTTTTGGGTTTAAGATAAGAAAGTATAAATTTTCACTGCCACACGATGTGGCGTTTTAGGCGGGCAGCGCTCGTCGGGGCTAAACAAGGCGCTTGCGCTTTTCTAATTACACAGAGTTTGCCTGTTGTGTTGGACCATCATGCCGAACCGCCACAAGGGCGATGAAAATCAGCAGGAGCATCGTGCTGATTACATAAAAGAAACTGATGCCTTTCAGCCACTGTATCGCCAGTCCGCCAATGAACGGACCGCTTATGCTGCCAAAGCTGAAGAATATCCCGCACATTAAATTACCTGCCGGGAGCAGCTGTTTCGGCAGCAAATCTGCCATATAGCTGATGCCGAGAGAGAAAGTGGAACCTACCACCGTTCCCGCTAAAAAGAAGCAAATAAGCAGACCAACTGTTGAATTCTCAAGCAAGCCAGCGGCGGTAAAGCTGATGAAACCGGCTAGCGTGACGACGATCAACACATTCCTCCGGCCGAGTTTATCGCTCAATATGCCTAACGGAAGCTGGGAAAGGATTCCGCCTATTGCAAATGCCGGAAGCAGGAGTGCAACCGCATCGACGCCGATGCCAGATCTCATGGCGTAGACAGGGAAGTTGCCATTTAGGCTTGCTTCCAAAAATCCATAGCCAAATGGAGGCAGGAATGCGACCCAGGCGTATTTAAATACTTTTCCAAACCTTTTCATGGTTCCGAAGAATGAACTGCTGTCAGTATCATGTTCGGGACGCTCATTATTCAGCAGCCAGACGGTAAGCCAGGCGGCAAGGCTTATGGCAGAAGAAATAATAAAAGGAAGGGTAGTGTTAATTTTCACGAAACCTGTCATCAATGGACCAGCAGCGAACCCCAGCCCGAAGAACAATCCGTATAGGGAAATATTCCTTCCAATCCGGTCTTTAGGTGAAAAAGAAGTAATCCAAGTCTGTGTCGCAAAATGAAGCATATGATCGCCAATCCCGATCGCCAGCCTCAGCAAAAACCAGAACCAGAATGATTTCCATAATGGAAACAGGGCAAGTGAGATAGCTACGGTAAAACCGCCGATGAGAATGATGGGCTTGTAACCAAATCGACGAAGAGGGGCCTCCATCAATGGCGAGGCAATCAAAATTCCCAAATACAAGCCTGTGGCATGAAAGCCATTCATTGATGATGACACGCCATCCTGCTCAAAAATAATTGCAATCAACGGAAGCAGCATTCCCTGTGAAAAACCTGAAATCGCAACAATGCTGACCAAAATCCAGAAACGAAGCTTAATACTTATATTCATATCATAAAATCTCCCTGAGTACTTAATACTCTTTAGATGTTAACGATATAAAATTTTATGTGCAACGGTTTTTATTTTTAATTACGGAAAAAATAGTGTAATCTCATGGTAATAGTCAAATATAACTGGTGTATCAGAGGTTGTGGAAAGGGAGAGAGTAACATGGAATTCAAAATGAAACCGGATGTAGGTTTTTTTACAGAGACAGGTTTTGGCAGGCTTGATGTGGCCGGTGATGATCAGTATGGTTTCAGGCCCTACCAGCTGCTCGTTTCATCAGTTGCCGTGTGCAGCGGCGGCGTCCTTCGCAAGGTACTGGAAAAAATGAGGATGGACATCCAGGATATCCATATTCAGGCTGATGCAGAACGTGTAGAGGAGGAAGCGAACAGGGTAAGCAAGATTACTGTCCATTTCCGCATTGCCGGCAACGATCTCGATGAAAAGAAAATCGAAAAGGCGATGGCTCTTACGAGAAAAAATTGCTCAATGGTCCAATCTGTACTTGGCAGCATTGAGATTGAGGAAACGTTTGAAATCGTTCTATAAAACGACAAAAATGCGAGTTACACCATTAATGCAATATGCTATAATGAGTATTGGATTTTGTCTGTCTTAATATAATAGAAATAATGAACTCTGTTCCGGGAGGACAGGGTTCTTTTTTCGCTGTTCAGAAGGGATCAGCTTTTAATAGACATTTTAAGCTGGATCAGATGACGAAATGTCTAAGAAAAGGCACTTAATAGACATTTCAGGCCAGATAAGCTGACGAAATGTCTAAGAAAAGGCACTTAATAGACATTTCAGGCTAGATAAGCTGACGAAATGTCTAAGAAAAGGCACTTAATAGACATTTCAGGCGGGATAAGTAGACGAAATGTCTAAAAAAAGGCACTTAATAGACATTTCAGGGCAGATAAGCTGATGAAATGTCTAAGAAAAGGCACTTAATAGACATTTCAGGCGGGATAAGCTGAGGAAATGTCTAAAAAGAGGCCTTTCTGGAACAAAAGTATCCTAAGCTTCAATACATTAGAACGGTTTTACTAAGAAGGAGAATATGAAATATGGCTTTTGTTTATCGCACTCTTTTTTACATCATTGGGTTAATTATTCTATCTTTTGGAGTATCGATGACCATTAAAGCGGGATTGGGAACGGGCGCATGGGATGCGCTTAATGTCGGTTTATCGAAAACTGTGGGACTGACACCTGGCAGCTGGGTTGTGATCGTTGGTATCATCATGATCTTCATCAATGCAGCTTTAGTAAAAAGGCGTCCGGATTTGGCTGCGATTATCACGCTGCTAATCACAGGTGTGCTGATCGACTTCTGGCTTTTGCGTGTGTTTGAGGATCTGGTTGTAACCGGCTACGGAAAACAATTTGCAGTCTTTTTATTGGGAATGGTCGCGCTAAGCTTTGGACTGGCAGTTTATTTGCAGCCGAAGTTCCCATTGATTCCGATCGACAATTTTATGATGGCATTAAGGGAACGGTTTGGTCTTAACCTGATGGCAGCAAAAACGCTTGGTGAAGTATTTGCCTTATCCGCTGCATTCATTTTTAAAGGACCAATCGGAATTGGTACGTTGATTGTAACCTTCGCAATCGGACCGCTGATCCAATTGTTCTACCCATACTGTGAAAAACTCTATAATAAGCTGCTCACGTCTGCACGATAATTGTGAGGCTCTGTCCTGGGCAGGGCCTTTCATTATGCCTGTAAACCACAAACTTTCTGAAAGCAGCCTAAACTTTGGATAAAGTTAATGAACTCCGAAAACACTATAAACAAACTTATAAGTTTCCCGTAGTGAAAGGAGAAGACAACACCAATGAAAAAAGCAGCTATCCTTGTTATGACGATTGTTTTCATGATGTCCATTTTAGCGCCTGGGTTTGCTGAGGAAGGGAAAGGTAAAAAGGCTCCGCAGCCTAAGCAGTCGGAAAAGGCAAAGTATACAATTCCGAATTCAGTTATGAATATCACAAAGGATAACACCTATCCCAACCCGACGGAGGATTTGCCTTTCCTTCAGCCAAGTGAGCTGACGAAGAATCTGTTGAAAACGTCAAAAGTGAAGATTGAGAATCCTGATTTGATTCGTATGCTGAATGAAACTTCCATTAACAGCACTCCTTTTGCAATCGGCTATCGAGCGATTGTTTATCTTGGGGAATGGCCGTTGAATTATGTGTCGACTGAAACTTCGCCGAACTGGGAGTTCCAGAAAATCAATACGAACTACTTTGATAATCGCGGCGGGAATTCTATTTATCAAATCCATTATGTACAGGAACAGCAAAAGGTCGTGAAGGGCGGCTTGACCGCGAAAATCAAGAATGCCGAAGATGTGCAAAAGATGATGCTGTTAAAAGCAGCAAAGAATACAGGGCTGCCGTTAGCGTTTGAAACCATTGTCGGCGCTGGTACGAAAAAAGATCATATCTATAATATCCAGCCGAAACGCCTCGGTTACCTTTATGCTTATGCCCCGGCGATCAATGAAAAGGGAAAGGTGACATATGGAGAGGTCTATTTGATGCTAAAAGGGAGCAAGAAATTCATTGTCGTCAAAAATGTTGTTTCACAGGGGATTGGAGCATGGATCCCGGTGCAGGATCATGTCAGCTTTGGTTTTGTTTCCAGCGATAGACCCAGATAAATATCAAATAAGAGAACCTTATTCCTTTATTTAGGAGTTAGGTTCTTTTTTAATCCTCTAGTAATTTTTTCCTCTTGACAAAAGGTATATATATCCTGTTTAACGGTCGTCCAAGGCGGGAATTAGTTAGACATAACAAAATAAAACACCAAACATTAAAAGGAGGAAATACATTATGGCTGACAACACTTTTTCTAACCAAACAGGTAACACTTCAAATTATAATACGAACAACAACATGTACACTTCTTCAACGGAAAATGCTTCATATGATACAACAACTGGAACAACAACATACGCAAGCACCACTTCAGGTGATTCGTATTCGAACAACAATTCAATGGGTGGCTACTCTAGCAGCTACGGAGTAAACAGCTCAAGTAACTCTAGCTCATCAAACGGCAAGCTTATGAAGGGTGTGCTAATCGGCGCAGCGATTGGCGGTGCAATGGCAATGCTTGATTCGAACACTCGTACAAAGGTGAAGGATAAGGCTGTCAATGCAAAAGACACATCAATGAATGTAATCAGCGAAGTCAAAAACAATCCTTCAGAAGTAAAGGATCAAATGATGAGCAGTTTCAAGGAAGCATCCAGCATTCTAAAGGAAGCGATCAGCGATGCTCAAAACCTTTACCAGCGCCTGAATGATGATGTATTCAGCAAGATGGGTGATGCTAAATCCATCTCTGGAGATGCGGTCTTAACTGTGATGAACGCAAAGGATGACTTGAAGGAAGTCAGCTCAAAAGTGAAGGAGGCGGGTTCTGCTGCAATGGACAACCCAGTGGTTAACTCTGCATCTGAATCAAACTCAGGTTCAGGTTCAAACGGGGCCGCTGACGGATACGCTACAGGCATGGAAAGCAAACCGTCTGATACAACAGGTTTAGGCAATACTTCAAATACCTTCACTGTATCGCCGGAAAACCAGAAGAACGATAACAACCGATAAACGTATGTGAGAAACCAGTCCTGAACTCCAGGACTGGTTTTTTATTGTCTTTTCTCCCATATATTTGTTTGTTTTTATCCTCCATACGGGGGTATTTATAAGTACAAGCAGAAATTGGGAGGTCACAGCCAATGGATAAGGAATTTAAACCACGCTCAAACAGATGTGATTATGATAGAGAAACAGCGACAGGTAAAATTGCGATGGCGGCTTCAGCCCATCCAGTTGCAACGAATGCCGGGGAGAAAATCCTTCGTGAAGGAGGCAATGCGATTGATGCGGCAATTGCCATCCAATTTGGTTTAAATGTCGGAGAACCGATGATGACTGGAATCGGCGGCAGCGGCTTTTTTATGGTCTATCATGCCGAAAGCAAGACAACGAAAATTTTTGATGGTCATACAAGGGCCCCGAAAGCGGCACATACGGAACTTTTTTTAGATGAAAAGGGAGAAGTCATCCCATTTAAAAAAAGGTCGACACATGCCACTGGAGTTGGTGTCCCTGGAATCCTGAAAGAAATGGAGGCGGCAAGGAAGGAATATGGGACAAAGCCGCTGGCTGAATTGATCGAACCCGCTGCCCAGGCGGCTGAAAAGGGCGTCGAGGTTAACTGGGTGATGGAGGAAATCCTGAACACCTTTGATTACCGTCTTGGCGATGATGCGAAGGAACTGTTTCAGCCTGGAGGCAAATCCCTTAAAGAAGGGGATGTCTACCAGAAGGAGCATCTTGCAAAAACATTCCGCATCCTTCAGCGCGACGGCATCGAAGCTTTTTATGAAGGAGAGATCGGGGAAGCCCTTATCTCGACCCTAAAAGAACTTGGCGGCATCATGGAAATGTCAGATCTTAGAGATTATGAAATTTCGATTGATGAGCCTGTCTGGGGAACGTACCGAGACTACAAAATAGCTTCTTCCAATATGCCAAGTGCCGGCGGAACAACGATGCTGCAAATTTTAAAACTGCTTGAAGGCTTTGATCTCAGTAAGTATAACGTGAAATCATGGGAGAAATATTTTCTGTTTACAGAAGCAATGAGGATTGCTTTTTCAGATAAAATCGCTTTTTCCGGAGATCCTGATTTTGGGGGTATCCCGTTAGAAGGATTGCTTAGTGAAGAGTATCTTGCAGACCGCCGCAAGCTGATTAATTTCGAGCGGAGAAATGACGCAGTCGACTTCGGCAACCCGTGGGCTTATATGGATGGAAAAGAAATAAACGTGGTGCGCCAGCCGTTCGAGCCAGAAAAGGAGAGAAGCGAAACGACCCATTTCACTGTCATGGATAAATGGGGCAATATTGTTGCCTGCACATCAACGGTAGAGCATCCATTTGGTTCTGGAATTATGGTCAAGGACCATGGGTTTGTATTAAACAACGAATTGACTGATTTTGATGCGGTCCCTGGCGGCTTGAATGAAGTTCAGCCAGGCAAACGTCCGGTAAGCTGCAAGACGCCGACGATTGTATTCAAGGATAATGAACCTGTCTTAACGCTGGGGTCTCCAGGCGGACCGACAATCATTGGCTCGGTTTTCCAAACAATCGTCAATGTTCTTGATTTTAGGATGGACCTCAAAGATGCTATTGAGGAGCCGAGGATTTTCAATAGTAGCGGCCCGCTCGTTGGCTGGGAATCTGGAATCAGCATGGAGGCGAAAGGCGAAATGGAATCGAGGGGATTTGAGTTCGCCGATGGACCATTCCCACTCGGAAATGTACAGGCGATCAAGATTGATCGAGAAAAAGGCATCCTTTATGGAGCAGCCGATTCAAGCCGGGAAGGGAAGGCCACTGGGCTTGATGAATAAATCAAAACAAAGCAGGCTGTTAATTCAGCCTGCTTCTTCTATTTGTCAACATTATTCAGCGTGTTGGTCTCTGAATCTGATTTTTTTATGACAGAAATGCGGCCGTCTGTTTCTAGTACAACGGCTTCCACTTGTTCCATAGAATTGATGCCGCTGGAACGCGCAGCCTGGAGAATTTCAACCTCCAACACACGCTCTTTAACGATATTTTCTTTTAAATAATTGCCTTGATAATAAATCAGCTTCGGATCTGACTTAATTAGCTTCTTGAACAGGTCTGAACGGATGGAGAGCCATGCCACCGAGTACTGAAGGGCAATTAAGATGAAGAAGGCAGAGATTCCTTCAGCGAGGGCTACATTTTTATTCAACAAAATAGTTGCCAAAGTTGAACCAAGAGCCACGGTTACAATCAAGTCGAAAGCATTCATCTTGGATAACGTTCTTTTTCCCGATATCCGCAGTATAAATACGAGTGCGGCATAAGCAAGTATTCCGACAATCAAGGTTCGCCAAACCGCATCCCATGAATTAAAGAACATTTCATCACCTCATATATGTTTTTTCCTAAATAAGCCGGGGCAAACATATATGAAAGGGGGAATACTATCCAATAGATATCAATGATGTGTTAACTATTAGCTGTCATATTGCACATTCGCCCATTTTTAGGTAGGATGTTAGTGGCAGTGAAAGGAGAGAGAATTTTGGGTAATCCGATAAATGATAAAAATACGCAGGTGGTATTTTTGAAGCAGCGTTTGGATATGTTTGCTGAGTTGCTTGAAGCAATTGATCCAGTGGAAGCGGATCTGGAGGATATCGACCGCATGATCCAGATCGTTGAAGAAATGGACGCGAAATGCCGCGAGTTTAAGCATCGCGATTAGTAAGAGACCTTTTATGTGGTCTCTTATTTTATTTCATAAACTTTTCCGGTGTTCGGCTCCAGCGCCTAGCCAGTTTTCATACCGAGTGTCCTCTTCGAGTATTTTGTGAGAAGCGTTAGCTTTGAGCAGCTAGAGAGCTTGTCTAGCTGCGGCTTCTAATTGGGAGGCGCGGCGTTGTAGACGGGCAACGCTTGTCAGGGCTAACCAAGGCGCTTCCGCTTTTCGTATTTGTAAACGATTTCAATTTCTATCTTTAAATACATAGATGATAGGAGTATAATGATATCGGAGAAATTGTTATAAAATTTTCACATATAAAGAGACAGCAAACAAGGGGAGAGGGGAAGTCAGATGAATATTGAAAAGTTTCAGGAAAGCATGTACCAGCTGATTGTTGAAACATCCACGAACCTGCCTAGGGATGTGCGCAGGGCGATCAAGTCGGCAGCGGAGCGTGAAAACGCGGGTACCCGTTCGGCGATGAGCCTTGATACGATAACGAATAATATTAAAATGGCTGATGACAAGGTATCGCCTATATGCCAGGATACTGGGCTGCCAACCTTCAAGATCAAAACTCCGGTTGGTGCAAACCAGCTTGAAATGAAAAAAGCGATTTACAACGCGATTGCACAGGCAACGAAGGACGGGAAGCTTCGTCCGAACTCCGTTGATTCACTGACGGGGGATAACACTGGTGACAACCTTGGCGGAGGCACTCCTGTCATCAAGTTTGAGCAATGGGAAAAGGACTATATTGATGCTCGTCTGATTTTAAAAGGCGGCGGCTGTGAAAATAAAAATATTCAATACAGCCTTCCTGCAGAATTGGAAGGACTAGGACGTGCTGGACGCGATCTAGATGGCATCCGCAAATGTATCTTGCATTCGGTTTATCAGGCACAGGGACAAGGCTGCAGCGCCGGCTTCATCGGCGTTGGTATCGGCGGCGACCGTTCTTCCGGGTATGACCTTGCGAAAGAGCAGCTGTTCCGTACGGTAGACGATGTGAACACGCATCCTGACCTTCGCGATCTTGAAGAATATGTAATGGAAAATGCGAACAAGCTTGGAATAGGTACGATGGGCTTTGGCGGCGAAACGACACTTCTGGGCTGCAAAATCGGTGTCATGAACCGAATTCCTGCAAGCTTCTACGTTTCCGTGGCCTATAACTGCTGGGCATACCGACGTCTTGGTGTTGCAGTAAATCCTGAAACAGGGGATATCCAGGAATGGATGTATCAGGAGGGTGAGAAGATCGATTTTGCCCAGCCTGCTGCCCAGGAAGTTGCGGCAGCTGTTGAAGCACCGGCAGAAGAGAATGTTGTCACACTGACCGCTCCGATTACAGAGGAGCAAATCCGCGGGCTAAAGGTGGGAGATGTCGTGAAAATCAACGGCATGATGTACACCGGACGTGACGCGATCCATAAGTATCTGTCAGACCATGATTCGCCAGTGGATCTGAATGGCCAGATCATCTACCATTGCGGCCCGGTTATGCTGAAGGATGAAGAAGGTAACTGGCATGTGAAGGCAGCAGGCCCGACAACAAGCATTCGTGAGGAGCCTTATCAGGGCGATATCATGAAAAAGTTCGGCATCCGCGCGGTCATCGGCAAAGGCGGAATGGGCGCGAAGACGCTTGCTGCCTTGAAGGAGCATGGCGGTATTTACCTGAATGCCATCGGTGGAGCTGCCCAGTATTATGCTGACTGCATTAAGTCAGTGGAGGGTGTTGACCTGATGAACTTTGGTATTCCTGAAGCAATGTGGCACCTGAACGTGGAAGGCTTTACTGCTGTTGTCACAATGGACTCACACGGGAACAGCCTGCACGAGGATGTTGAGAAATCTTCCCTTGAAAAATTGGCACAGTTCGCAGATCGAGTTTACAAATAATACTAACAAAAGGAGACTCGCTTTTTGAGAGTCTCCTTTTACATGCCTATCTGTGCTTATGACTCCTTAAGACGCTTGTAAGAGCTGGGCAATCCCTCCGCTTTTCTATTTCTTCTGTTTTGCGAGCTGGTCGCGGTCCACATTTCCCGGAGGCCTTTCCAGCCATTCATTTTCAATTTGGATATTCCCGCCATCTTCAGCAAAGTTGGCTGTTTCCATCAGGAATCTTGTGTAGGTCGCCCCGAGATCATGTCGCGGGCTTACTGCCATTGAATCTCCGAAGTTACGTACCTTTGCGGAGGACAGGTTTGAAATATGGAATAGCATCAGCTTATCTGAGTAAGGAGCCTGAGTCGATTCTGTAATCATAAACTGGCTTGGAATTGTTACAGGCAAGTCCTCTTTGTACATGATCTGGGAAAGTGTATTGTGCTGCTTGATATTGATTTTTTTTCCTCGTAAAAAATAATTCCTTACTTCTTCATTCTTAGCCACCTGGCTGAATCCCATTACAAGGATTGTTTTAACCGCATTGACCTGGATGTTCAGGAATAAATGGGTTATTTCCAAAGCTGAAAGAGGTCTTTTATCACCAAAATAACCATTAAAAAAGCTTTGTTTTTCAACAAAAGACGTCTCATTCGTTATCGGGATGTATGGCGGCCTGACATGCAATCCCTTCTTCAGCATCATTTCAGTTACCTTATTTGAAAGATTAAGGGTAGAAATATGGATATTCGTGATTGAATGGCGCAGGTCCATCTTCGAGAAACCAGGCAAAGCGACGCTGTAATAGAGCGCCCCATATTTGACCATCATATCTAGATAGTTCAGGTAAAAACTATCTGAAAACAGCCTTGGAGCCTGTTCGTTCACGTCGGCCCCTGAAAATCCATTTGGTATTGCCATTCCTTCGTTTGAAAATAGTTCCTCCAATTCCGAGAGAATCTTCTTGCTCAATTGATCCGCTGATATCAGGCAATCCTTAATCTCCTCGTCTTCCACATTCAATAGAAAATGCCTGAACATGCAGGCAGCCATTGAGTTAGCCATGTATATATTCCAAAGATTGCCCACTTCTCCAGATGTCCAATTAATTTTTTGTTCTTCTGACATAACTTTCTCCTTAGGGTTTTGTATGTTTTTACTATTCGCCATTTAATTCGAGTTATACTTATAAGAATTTTTTTGACAAGCTGGCGAACACTAAGGAAAAACATCAATGGAGGAACATCATGAAAAAGATAGTTAAAGTTTTGCTTGCTTCAGCGATGCTGCTGTTGATTACCTTGCCAGCGACAACAGGTGCGGAGGAAAACTCCAACTCACCATTGCACTGGGGTTTCAAGAAGGGCCGCAACGGAAGGCAGGCGGATGCCGGCAGGATGTTTGAGGTCATCCTTGAAGACCACGGAGCAGTCTACAAAGGAGACAAGAATTCAAAGGATATTTATTTAACCTTCGATAACGGTTATGAAAATGGCTATACTGAGCAAATCCTTGATATTTTAAGGGAGGAGAAGGTGCCAGCTGCTTTTTTCGTGACTGGCCATTATCTCGAGAGTGCTCCAGAGCTGGTTGCCCGAATGGCCAATGAAGGCCATATCATCGGCAATCATTCATGGCACCATCCTGATATGACGAAAATCAGCGATGAGAAAATCAAAAAGGAACTGGAAATGGTCAGGGCTGAAACGGAAAGGATCACTGGAAACAAGCATATGGCGTATCTGCGTCCGCCGCGCGGGATTTTCAGCGAAAAGACGATGGCAGTTGCGAAGGAAGCCGGCTATACCCATGTATTCTGGTCGCTCGCCTTCGTTGACTGGAATACCGACCAGCAAAAAGGCGCTCAATACTCTTATGATAAAATTATGACGCAGATCCACCCGGGCGCAGTCCTGCTGCTGCACACCGTATCAAAGGACAATGCCGACGCCCTTGGAAAAGTAATCAGGGATTTAAAAGAACAAGGCTACAAATTTAAAAGCCTGGATGATCTGATGCTAAGCAAAGGCGGAATGAAGGATCCGATGTTGTACTAGAAATTGTTTGTCCCGGCATCTTTTCTGGTGTCGGGATTATTGGAATTGGAAAAAAGGGCTCATTTTTTCCAGTTCGCCAATAAAATCGAATTTTTGCCAATAAAATAAAATTATCGCCAATAAAGTTGTGAACTTCGCCAATAAAATGAGATTATCGCCAATAAAATTGTGAACTCCGCCAATAAAACATGAAAGGGCAAATTATCCCCCTGGTCTTCAACTCGATTTTGTGAAATAAGCGCCGGATTCTATACTGTTTTCGTAAAAATCCTCTGAAAATGCTATAATACGGGGAAAATATTAAAGGGCGGTTTGTATATGTGGGAAGAAAAGGTGTCATTTTCAGGACCCTATGATTTTGATTTAGCTTTAAGCAGGCTGGCGCTCGATCCTTTGCATTCTGTTGATATCGAAAAGCGGCATGTTAAGATTCCGCTTTCTTTTAACAATAAAAAAATCGTTGCAGAAGTCATCGGAACTGGGACTCTGGAAAAGCCCGAATTCCTGATCCGTGCGGACAACGAAAAAGAAAGTACGCTCGATCGACTGTCCGAAATTTTTCAGTGGGATGTGAAATTGATTCAGATCCATGAGCATTTTCAGACGACGGAATTAAAGGACTTGTTCATTGAACATTATGGCACTCCGCTCGTCCTTGAGTTTGATCCGTTTTCAAGTTTGGTCAAGAGCATTATCCATCAACAGGTCAACCTTAAATTCGCTTTTACTTTAACAGAACGGTTTGTGAAATCTTTCGGCGAGGAACTGGATGGTGTCTGGTATTATCCTAACCCGGAAAAAGTAGCACAGCTGACAGTTGAACAGCTGCGGGAGTTACAGTTCAGCGGGCGGAAGGCTGAATATGTGATCGGAATCGCAGAGATGACAGCATCTGGCCAGCTTGATTTTGAAAAAATGAAGACAATGCCTGATGCGGAAGTCACCAGAGAATTGATAAAGATTCGCGGTGTCGGTCCATGGACGGTTGAAAACTTTTTAATGTTCGCGCTCGGGCGGCCGAATTTGTTTCCGATGGGGGACATCGGCATCCAAAATGCGCTGAAAAAATATTTCAGTTTGGAGGAAAAACCGACTCCTGCCGAAATGGAAAAGTTTAAAGAACCCTGGAACCCTTATTTAAGCTATGCTTCGCTCTATTTATGGAGAAGCATTGAATAATTGGAGTGAAGTTTTATGAAAAAAGAGCAGCAAATAAAAGTAGATCAGCATACCAGAAAAGATCAGCACAACACCAATGGGGTGCAAAGCAAAGCCCAGCACAAGAAAAGTCCAGATAGCAAAGTCCAGCAAAAAAAAGGTGTACAAAGTAAAGGCCAATATAAGAAAATGGGCCAGCAAACGAACAAAGACCAGCAGACAGCGAAGCTGGAGCTGAAACAAACCTTTCCGCTGACGATCAAGCGTCTTGGCATCAATGGAGAAGGCGTAGGCTATTTCAAGCGCCAGGTTGTGTTCGTGCCAGGTGCTCTGCCGGGTGAGGAGATTGTTGCGGAGGCGACAAAGGTCCACCCTAAGTTTGCTGAGGCGAAAATCAAGAAAATCCGCAAACAATCAGAGCATCGGATCAAGCCGCTATGTCCGGTTTATGATCAGTGCGGAGGCTGCCAGCTCCAGCATTTGCGCTATGACCAGCAGCTTAATGAAAAGCGCGATATTGTCATCCAGGCTTTGGAGCGCCACACAAAGCTGAAAATCGATGACCTGGATATCCGGCCAACGATTGGTATGGAGAATCCCTGGGGTTACCGGAACAAGAGCCAATTCCAGGTAGGTGAAAAGGATGGAAAAGTGCTTGCCGGCCTGTATGGCCTGAACTCCCATAATCTGATCAATATCGAGCAATGCGCGGTACAGCATCCGGCAACGACTAAAGCTACAGAGGTTGTAAAAGGCATTCTTCAGGATTTGAAGATTCCGATTTACAATGAGAAAAAGCACAAAGGGCTCGTGCGCACAATTGTTGCGAGAACGGGAGTCCAGACCGGGGAGCTCCAAATTGTCCTGATCACGACCAAAAAAGAGCTGCCGAAGAAGGATATCGTTATCCAGGAAATCAAGAAGCGCCTTCCTGAGGTGAATTCTATTGTCCAAAACGTCAACGGAGAAAAAACTTCTGTCATTTTTGGAAGCGAAACCGCAACGTTAGAAGGCAGCGATTTTATCCAGGAGACACTGGGAGACCTGCAGTTCGAATTGTCGGCTCGTACATTCTTCCAGCTGAATCCAGAACAGACCGTCAAACTCTATAATGAAGCGAAGGCAGCCGCGAAGCTGACAGGCAAGGAAAAGCTTGTGGATGCTTATTGCGGAGTCGGAACGATTGGGTTGTGGATGGCCGGTCAGGCAGGCGAGGTCCGTGGAATGGATGTCATTCCAGACTCTGTCGAGGATGCCAAAAAGAATGCCGAGAAGCACGAAGTCAAGCATGCAAGATTCTATATGGGGAAAGCGGAAGAACTGCTGTCGAAATGGCTGAAGGAAGGATGGCGTCCGGATGTGATTGTCGTCGATCCTCCGCGGACAGGCTGCGACGAGCAATTCCTCCAGACCGTCCTGAAAATCAAGCCAAAAACCTTTGTGTATGTATCCTGCAATCCTTCAACACTTGCAAAGGATATCACGACACTCGGCTCAAAATATAAAGTTGAATACATTCAGCCAGTCGACATGTTCCCGCACACTTCTCAGATTGAGAGCGTCACGAGACTGGTGTTGAAATAATGAAAGCGCCGGCCCAAATCAGGGCCGGCGCTTTATCGTATATTTGATAATCCTCTATTTATGAAGTTATAGATGATATCTGCCATCTCTCTCGGTGTTTTATCCATCCCGTTCTCCACCCAGTTTTTAATCACATAAATACTTCCGCTGACAACAAAGATATTAATGTATTCAAATGTTTCGCGGTCAAGCTGGCTGTCGGAAATCCAGTTTTTGAAGATGAATTCCTGGGTGATCATCATTCCTTTTTTCTGGAAGTGAATATCGCTATTTTCGCTCAGAAGTGTCTGGCATACATCGCTATTCTTGGCAATATATTTAAGGATCTTCTCGGTCATCTTTAGAGCTTCTTCTTCTTTGGAAAAATTATATTGGTTAAGCGTTGATACCATGTCTTCAATAAATTCCTCTTCAATTGCATTAAGCAGGTCATATTGACTGGAATAATGAGAATAGAAGGTGGAGCGGTTGATGTCTGCCAGCTCACAGATTTCCTTAATGGTGATGTTGGAAATTGGCTTGTTTTTTAATAAGTCCATCAGGCTTTCCTTTAAAACCATCCTTGTATATCTCTTACGTCTGTCCATTTCCTTAAACCCTTCCTTTATTTTCAAAACATAGAGTTAACCAACAGATATTGACTTTATGTTGTTTATTGCACGTTATATGCCCAACTGTTTGTTGAATAGACAACACGGTGTTTATATAATGATAAAGTGAAATGGCAAAAGACTCAAGTGAGGTTGAAGAATGATAAGCATTGCAGAAAAAATCATTAAACATAAGAAAGCTGTTGTGATCGCGTTTGTTGTATTTGCGTTAATTTCGACAGTGGCGCAATTTTTTGTTTCGGTCAATTATAATATGGTCGATTATTTGCCTGAAGATGCCCAGTCAACAAGGGCAATGGAAATCATGGAAAAGGAGTTCACTGCTGAGGTACCAGATACAAGGGTGATGGTAAGGGATATATCCTTGCAGGAAGCGCTCAGTCTTAAAGAGAGATTGTCAGCCATTGATGGTGTTGGCGACGTCATTTGGCTTGATGATGTGGTGGATTTGAAGAAACCCCTCGAAATGGCAGACAAAGAGACAGTCGAAAACTACTACAAAGATGGTAATGCGCTGTTCTCGATCAGTGTCCGCTCTGGTGATGAGGTTGCGATCACCGATGCGATATATAACTTGATTGGTGAAGACGGAGCGATTGCGGGCGAAGCCATCAATACGGCATCATCACAAAAAATGGCTGGAACAGAATCGATGTATGCTGCTGTTTTGCTCGTTCCGATCATAATTTTCATTCTTGTCGTCTCGACTACGTCGTGGATCGAGCCTTTATTCTTCCTGCTGGCAATCGGAGTCTCGGTCCTGATCAACCTGGGCACGAACATTTTTATCGGCGAGGTTTCCTTCGTTACCCAGTCGGTCGCTCCCATCCTGCAGCTGGCCGTTTCACTCGATTATGCCGTATTCCTGCTTCACAGTTTTTCTGATTATCGAAAGCAGACTAATAATCCTGAAGAAGCCATGCGTCTGGCGATGAAAAAGTCATTCCCTGCGATCACCGCCAGTGCGGCGACAACATTTTTTGGATTCATCGCGCTGACATTCATGAAATTTGAAATTGGCTCAGATCTTGGAATCAATCTGGTTAAAGGAATTGTACTGAGCTTTATCAGCGTCATGGTGTTTTTACCTGCGCTCACTTTACTGTTCTATAAATGGATGGACAAAACGCAGCACAGAAGCTTTGTTCCAAGCTTTACTGGAATCGGTAATATTGTGGTCAAACTTAAGATGCCAAGCCTGCTGCTTGTTTTTGCGATTCTCATACCAAGCTTTTTGGCGCAAAGCAATACGGCATTTACGTATGGGCTTGGCGAACAGCCGGAAACAACACGTGCCGGCAGTGATTTTATCGAGATAAAAGAAGCGTTTGGAGAAACGACTCCGATTGTCCTTTTGGTTCCTAAAGGAGATACAGCAAAGGAAGCGGAGCTAGTCCAGGATCTGGAGGATCTCGATTACGTAACGAGCGTGATTGCCTATGTGAATATGGTAGGCTCGGTCATTCCGCCTGAATACCTGGATGACTCAATCACAAACGAATTCTATTCGGAAAATTACAGCCGGATCATCATCAATACGAATCAGGGGACAGAAGGGGATATTCCTTTTTCAATTGTCCAGAAGGTAGAAGCGGCTGCTGAAGGATATTATGGTGATCAGGCAATGAGCCTGGGAGAGAGTGTGACACTGTATGATATCAAGAATGTCGTCAACAAGGATAATATCGTCGTGAACGTGTTGACAGTCGTAACGATTGCCATTGTCCTGCTGGCAACCTTTAAGTCGATTTCGATTCCACTCGCATTGCTGATCACAATCCAGTCTGCCGTCTGGATCAATCTGTCGATTCCGTATTTTACAAGTTCATCGCTGGTGTTTGTCGGATATTTGATTATTAGTACGGTACAGCTGGCGGCAACGGTGGACTATGCAATTTTGCTGACGGAAGCATACCAGCATTACCGTCAGGAAATGTCCGCGAAAAAAGCAATCGTGAAAACATTGGATGAAAAAACGTTCTCCATCTCCATATCTGCAGCTATTTTATCGAGTGTCGGATTTATTTTATGGATGACGTCTTCCAACCCGATTGTTGGATCCATCGGCCTATTATTAGGAAGGGGCGCATTGCTTGCGTTCGTGATGGTCGTATTCTTCTTGCCGGCTATGCTGCTGGTGTTCGATAAATTCATTAAAAAGACGACCTATAAAGCAAACTTTTACGAGGAGAAATGATGATGAGAACAAACAAATTACTTCCTGCTGCCCTCGCATCGATGATTATCTTGCCTTCATTTCTTAGTTATGGAGCGGCGGCAGAAACTGAAGGGAAAATCACCGCCAAGGACGAAGTCGTATACGCAACATTAAAATCCAATGGAGACCTTGATGATATTTATGTCGTCAATACTTTGGAGGTAGCGAAGGCTGGAGAAATTCTCGATTATGGGAACTACAGCAGTGTCAAAAACCTGACTGACCTTTTCGAACTTGCTCACAATGGGCAGGCCGTCCAGATTGATGCCCCTGAAGGAAAGTTTTATTATCAGGGCAATATGGAAGACAACACTGAGCTGCCATGGGATATTGAGATTTCCTATTTACTCGATGGGCGGGAGGTTGAAGCATCCGAACTTGCTGGAAAAGAAGGCAGTTTAGAAATAAAGATCAATACTGCTGCCAATGAAAACGCAGACGGTATTTACTTTGAGAATTACTTATTGCAAGTTTCCCTGCAACTCTCAAATAATTATCAAAATATAGAAGCAGATGGCGGCATGGTTGCAAATGCCGGAAAGAACAAGCAAATTACTTTCACAGTATTGCCTGGACAGGAGGAAGAGTTCATTGTCGAAGCAGATGTGGAGGATTTTGAATTCACCGGTGTCGATATTGCAGCTGTTCCGTCGACCCTGCCGATTGATACTTCTGAAATGGAGAGTATGACCGATGATATGTCGGCATTATCGGATGCAATCAGGGAATTGAATGATGGAGTTGCCGACCTCAAGAGTGGTGTTTCGCAATTGAACAATGGCGCAGCAAGCCTGCGTGATGGTTCGGCAAAATATAAAAACGGCATGACTGAGCTGAATGGTTCATCCTCACAAATCGTCGGTGCATCCAGTTCGATTGGCGATGCATTGAAACAAATGAGCATCTCTCTTTCCGGGGATTCTGCCCAGATGGATGTGTCGAGTTTGAGTGAACTGCCTGCGGTCCTGACTAAATTAGCCAGCGGGATGAACCAGGCAGCAGGTGGGCTGACAACTTTGCGCGAAAATTACGCTTTGGCGTACGGTGCACTTGATGGTGCAATTAAAGAAATTCCGGCCCATCAGATTTCAGATGAAGAGATAAAAGCATTATACAGCAGCGGCGCGGATGCGAATGTTGTCAACAAACTAGTTGAGTCCTATGCAGCTGCCCAGAAAGTCAAAGGTACTTATTCACAAGTACAGGAAGCCTTTGCAGCCGTTGATCCTACACTCATGCAGGTAAGCGGATCGGTAACGGAGATGAGCGCAGGACTAACAGCGATTGCCGGTGAACTGTCTGTTTCTCTTAAGGATATGGATATGAGCGGTCTGGAACAGCTTCAGAAAGGGCTCGCGGAATTGTCCTCTCAATACGGAGAATTCCACTCCGGTCTTGTTGGTTATACAGGAGGAGTGAGCAAGCTGGCAGCTTCCTATAACCAGCTGCATTCAGGAGTTGCCGGTCTGGCAGATGGCACAGGTGAATTGAATAAAGGAGTCGGCGAACTCCACAACGGAACAAGCGAATTGCATAAGGAAACGAAAGACCTGCCTGAGCAAATACAGCAGGAAATCAATGAAATGATCAAGGAGTATGACAAATCAGACTTCGAGCCAGTTTCTTTTGTGTCCCCGAAGAACGAGAACATCACTTCCGTACAATTCGTCATCAAAACAGAAGCGATTGAAAAAGAAGAACAAGAAGAGAAACAAGCAAAGCCTGAGAAAAAGAAAGGGTTTTGGGATCTTTTAATGGATTTATTTTAATGACGCTCTTTTCGTAAACTTTGTTGCTCTCAACCAAAAGTAAAAACCGGCACCTGCGTTTTTACGAGTTTTAGGGCCATCCATATTCAGAAGTCTTCTCGAAAGAGCTTTGTAGCGGTTACTAAAACCTAGACGAATAGCAATAATCAATGAGCAAACAGCCTTTAATGTTTCAAGGACAGTTCAGGAGGTATGGCATAAGCGTTTGCATCCGGGCTGTCCTTTTTTATTGCCGACCTTTGGATAAACATGGTTTTAAGAAGCGCAAAAGGGTAAAATTCAATTGTGAAGGTAAAATAACTATGTTAGCGTAAAAAGAAAAGAGCTGCATGAATTGAGGAGGAATCACAATGATCAGCGATAAGTTGGTTAATGGTTTGGTCGAACAAATGAATTATGAGTTTTATTCTGCCCATGCGTACATGGCAATGGCTTCGTATTGTTCAGCGGAAAACCTGGATGGTTTTGCGAATTTCTTTTTGGTACAAGCTGAAGAAGAACGTTTCCATGCGATGAAATTTTACAATTTCATCAATGATATGGGTGAGCGCGTGAAATTCGATGGCTTCAATGCCCCATCAAACGAGTTCGAATCTGTTCTTGATGTTTTTAAGAAAGGCATGGCACATGAGAAGGAAGTCACGCGCCGAATTTACAATCTCGCGGATATCGCCCTTGATGAGCGCGAACACGCGACGATGACATTCCTGAAATGGTTCATTGAAGAACAGGTTGAAGAAGAAGCCCTGTTCGACAGCCTGATTCAGAAGCTGCGCCGGATCGACCAGGACAGCAACGCATTCTTCATGCTAGAAAACGAACTCGCACAGCGTTCATTCACTGCACCAGAGTGAAAATAAAGTAGTAAAGCAGGATTTCCAGGGTCGGAATCCTGTTTTTTTTGTGTATATTGTTGAAAAAGAGTCCTTTTTAGCAAGGATGTTTGAAAATTCGCTTGTTTTGGCCTGATGATGAATGCATTTCAACAATTCTTGCTTAGTTATTACCAGTTATAGAATTTTATTTAACAGTTTATAAGAGATTATTAACGGTTGGAAGGAATTTATCGACGGTTAGAAGAGATTTATCGACGGTTAGGAGAAATATATTAACGGTTGAGTAGAATTGATGAAGATTTGCAGAGTTTGAACATCAGTTTTGCAGCCATAATACCAGTTTCATCACATATAATCCTGGTATCGGTGTTTTTAATCCCAGTTTTAACAAACGAAAGAGTTATAATCCCATTTGTAACGAATTTAATACCATTTGAGAGATTTCAACTTAACTAGTTAACACACTGACTTTGCCAATTCCATCCAAATAGTCACGAATACTTTTTCTGCCTGGTATTTAGGGTAAAAGGATGATAAGAGAATCTTACAAGAAGGAGGATCTTATGAAGAAAATACTTATATCTTTAGCAGCGGCTGGGATCCTTGCTGGATGCAGCGCTGATGATAGTGAAATTGGGCAGGAGGGACCGCCGGAAACGGAAGTGAAGACTGAGGAGGATCCGGTGACCACGGATTACCTGCAGGAAAGGTTCTATGAAGGAATGGATTATGATGCTTATGCTGTTGAGGTTCAATCCTGGGTTGATAAGGGGCAGGCCACAATCGCTGATACCGTGGAACCAGAGGGACAGAAGAATGTTTCTGCAGATATTATCCAGGTAGCGGATGGATTCCTGGCAGTTGCCAACGACGGCAAAGAAGTTACCTTTATAAAACCATTCGCCTCTCCTGAGGAAGCGAAGGAATACTTGAATGAAAATTTATAAAAAGCAAGCCCGCTGACTAATCGTTTAGCGGGCTTTCGCTTGTGGTATACGACCATTAAAGCAACATTTCGTTCGTTTATGATAGGTTCTCTTATTATTACCTTCCAAATTAGTCAGGAAGAATGGATGTAGATAAGACTGTGTTACTTTTTCAAGACGAATCAAAAGGGAAAAAGAGAAACGGTTAATCTGTTTCTCTTTTTTACAAAGGAGGGAATGTAATGAAGGTAATCGTGATTGGTGCGCATAGCAGTGTCGGGGAGTTTGTTGTCAGTAAGCTGATGGAAAATGGATATACATCCTGCGCAGTCGTCAGCGATGAAAATCAAATCGAGCTGCTGAAAAAGAGAGGAGCTACAGAAGTAGTTCTATATGAAGAAAGAATCCTGCCGAACTTATTCCACGGATATGATGCTGCCATTTATCTTACTGGTATCAATCCTAAGGCTAAAACTGGGAGAACAGTAATGGTAGATCATGAGTCGGTCATTGAGACTGTAAAGGAAGCAGAGAAGCAGGGCGTCAAGCGTTTCGTGATGATGAGCGCAATCATGGCCAATGAAGAGGCAGGAGATGACAGCCGGGAAATTGGCGCGAAAGAGATGCCCGATGAGTTGCTGCGGCAATCAAATTTGACATATACCATCGTGCAGCCGGGAGCATTTACAGACAAACCTGGTAATGGAAAAATATCTGCAGGTGAAACACTGGATTCGAATGAGCTTGAAATTTCACAAGAGGATATCGCGGAGGTGCTGGTCATGTCGCTCGAAAACGAGGCCGCTTTTAACAAGACTTTCGAGGTGGCAGAAGGAGATACAGTCATAACAAAAGCTTTATCTTCATTATAGGAAAGGAGGATTTCAATGGGTTTGACGGACTATCTAGTGATCGGCTTGTTTATTTTCATAGCTTTGATTATCCTGGTGCCGGTCCTTCTATTTATCTATTTATACATTAAAGACGATAACCAGCAGCAGCATTCAATTTTAAGGAATTTCCCCGTGCTCGGAAAGGTTCGTTATTTTACCGAGCATATTGGTCCAGAGCTAAGACAATATTTATTCAATGGAGATAATGAGGGGAAGCCTTTTTCACGCAAGGAATATCAGGATGTCGTCAAGGCAGGCAAGTATAAGGATAGATTAATCGGTTTCGGGTCGTTGAAGGATTTCGACGCTGAAGGCTTTTACATCAGGAATACACTTTTTCCTAAATTGACTAATGAAATGAAGGTCGATAACGCGGAAAAAATTAAAACAAGAGTTTACAAGATTGATGGGGAGGGCCTTTTTACAAGAAAAGAACATAGCGAGGAAAAACTGGCTGACCCTTATTATTTGCAGGATGATGACGCTGTAGTGCTTGGCGGGCACACTTGCCGCTATCCATTCCGTGTAAAAGGCCAGGTAGGCCAGTCTGCGATGAGCTATGGGGCGCTTGGGGAAAAAGCAATCCAGGCGATGTCCAAAGGCCTGGGACTTGCAGGCGGAACGTGGATGAATTCAGGTGAAGGCGGATTGTCTGAACATCATCTCGCCGGTAATCCGGATATCATGATGCAAATCGGGCCAGATTTATTTGGAGTCCGCAAGCCGAACGGCGAGTTTTCGTGGGAAGAGTTCAAGAAGAAGAGTGAAATGCCCCAGGTTAAAGCTTTTGAAATCAAGCTTGCCCAGGGAGCGAAAACACGCGGAGGCCATGTTGAAGGGGAAAAGGTAACCGAAGAAATCGCAAAAATCCGCCTTGTTGAAGTCGGTAAGACAATTAACAGTCCGAACAGATTTTATGAGTTCAGCGACGTCCCTTCCATGTTTGATTGGATTGAGGAATTGCGTTCGGTTGGCGGAAAGCCGGTTGGAATCAAGATTGTCGTCGGTGATATGGATGCGCTTGAAAACATGATTTCCTACATGAAAGAAAGCGGAAAAGGCCCTGACTTCATTACGGTTGACGGCGGTGAAGGCGGCACGGGTGCAACCTATCAGGAGCTGGCGGACACGGTTGGCCTTCCTATCAACTCAGCGCTTCCTGTTGTGGACGAAATGCTTCGCCAATATGGAATCAGAGACAGAGTCAAGCTGATTGCATCAGGAAAACTGATCACTCCTGATAAAATCGCCATCGCCCTGGCTATGGGAGCAGATCTTGTGAATATAGCCCGTGGGATGATGATCAGCGTCGGCTGCATCATGGCACAGGTATGCCACTCGAATACATGCCCGGCAGGTGTAGCTACTACAGATAAAAAGCTGCAGGATGGGCTGGTTGTAGAAGAAAAAATGTACCGGGTTGCCAACTATATCATTTCCCTGCGTGAAGGACTTTACAATTTGGCAGCGGCTGCTGGAATTGACAGCCCGACACAATTCGAAAGGAAGCACATTGTTCATAAAGACGAACTCGGACGTGTATCTCCGGTAGAAGATTTGATCATCGCTGCAAGAAGGACTCAGTTACAAAAGAAAAGTAAGGTAAACTAGAATCACGGCAGCCAGTCCAATTGCGGGCTGGCTTTCTTGGTTTAAATTTTCTTCTCAGCCAAATTGTGAAATAATAGAGTATCATGCTTTCTATTAGGGGGTTACTTGCTTGGCGGGTAAAACAGCTTTGATTGCCGGTGCGACCGGTTTGATTGGAAAAGAACTTTTGCAGTTTTTATTAAATGCGAATGAATACGATAAAGTTGTTGCGATTGTGAGAAGGCCGATTGGAATAGAGCATCCTAAGCTGGATGAAAGAATCGTGGAATTTGATCACCTGGAACAATACAAAGAGTTTTTTTCTGTTGAAGATGTCTTCTGCGCCCTGGGGACGACGATCAAGAAGGCGAAGACGAAGGAAGCGATGTGGAAAATTGATGTCGATTATCCAGTAGCGATTGCCAGATTGGCCAGTTCACAGGGTGCGAAGAAATTTTTGCTTGTCAGCTCGATGAATGCCGATCCTGGATCCCCTATTTTTTATCCAAAAATGAAAGGGAAGCTTGAAGAAGAAGTTAAACAAATCCCATTTGAAACAACTGCAATCTTCCGTCCATCATTGTTATTGGGAGAGCGTAATGAATTTAGGCTTGGTGAGAAGGCGGCAGCCGCTATTTTCACAAAAGTGCCTTTTCTCTTTAGGGGGCCATTCAAGAAATATAAAGCGATTGAAGGCAGGACAGTTGCGTCGGCCATGTATCAAGTTGCCCAGAAGGATGCGCCGGGACTGACCGTATATCCTTCTGAAAGAATCCAGGAAATAGGCCGATGATCAATCAGAACTAATGAGGTAGAAATCATGTTAAATATACTAATAATCCTGGCTGTGATTGTATTTGCAGCCTATGCAGTCCAGAATTACTATCCGGCATTTGGCGGTAAGCATACGAAAAAAAGAAGATCTATATACGCGAGGTCTCCGCAATATCGGAACGGTAAGTTTGCCAACCAGGTTGAAACTTCCTGGGATACGAGCTTCAGCTCGATCATATCCATGATGAAGGATTTTTTAAAAGGCAGTCCGGAGAGAAGGCCGGAAGCACCACTTCCGATGGCAAGTTATGCACCTGGGCCAAAAAGAGATGCAGCAGCGAGTGTAACCTGGTTTGGCCACTCCGCCTTCCTGCTGGAGATACAAGGCAAAACTCTTTTATTCGATCCGATGTTCGGGAAAGCGCCCACTCCTTTCCCGGTAAGAAATCAGCGGTACAGCAGGGAGCTGCCTTTTAAGATAGAAGAACTTCCGGTTGTAGATGCAGTTGTGCTTTCACACGACCATTATGACCATCTCGATTATGGTTCGATCATGAAGCTAAAGGACAAGGTGAAGAACTTTATCGCTCCACTCGGAGTAGGGGCGCATTTACAGCGATGGGGAATCGCTCCTGAAATCATCCAGGAGCATGACTGGTGGGATGAAGTAACCTTCGAAGGACTCCAGCTTGCCTGTACTCCTGCCCGCCATTTTTCAGGCCGAAGTCTTAACGACAGGGATGCCACCCTCTGGTCGTCTTGGGCAATCATTGGCCAGGAGACAAAAATCTTTTTCAGCGGAGATGGTGGATATGGTCCGCATTTTAAAGAAATCGGCGAAAAATACGGCCCATTTGATTTAACCCTGATGGAATGCGGCCAGTATGACGCTCGCTGGGCCGCGATCCATATGCTGCCCGAAGAAACAGTTCAGGCACATCAGGATGTAAAAGGGAAGCTGCTTGTTCCTGTACACTGGGGAGCTTTCACCTTGTCGCTGCATGCATGGCATGGCCCGGTCGAGAGGGCGGTCAGGAAAGCGGAAGAAGCCGGAGTTGATATTGCAACGCCTAAGATAGGCGAGACTTTTACAGTGAGTGCTGGTGACCAGCCAAGATCAGACTGGTGGCGGTTGGACAAAGTTTGAATGTGATCTTTCCAAGCCAGGGTGTCTTTTCTCCTCCTACAGCAGTTTTATAAGTGCAAAGATTCCATATTCAGTGGAATCTTTTTTTTCTTCCCGGGAATGGAAACAGGATGGAAGGTTACTGGGTCATTAGTTTCTTTTGTGATTCATCACACAAATTTAAACTCCTCAATAGGAATCATTTTTCGGAAAATTTACAAATCCACCATATTTCGACAACTTTTTTACATTATGATTATCTTGGATTTATATTTGAGGAGGTAGTCAAAGTTGAAGAAAATGATTTCTGTTTTACCAGCAATGATCCTATTGTTTTCAACTCTTTACCCGTCATTCATGACCAGTGCGCCAACCGTGAATGCTGCTGAGGCTGCGAATGTAGTCATCAGTGAAGTTGCCTGGATGGGCACGAACAACAGCTACAGCGATGAATGGATTGAGCTTTATAACAATTCCGGCTCAGATGTAGTGCTGGACGGCTGGAAGCTGAATGCCACCGATGGTGCACCTGCCATCACGCTAAGCGGCACTCTTCCGGCAAATGGCTATTTTTTACTTGAAAAGACAGATGACCTATCCGTTACAGGAATACAAGCTGACCTTGTTTATAGCGGCTCACTGGGGAATACTGTTGAACATCTTAAATTGATTGATGCATCCGGTACTGTAATCGACGAGGTTGACAGCTGGTATGCAGGAGATAATACGGCAAAAGCGACAATGGAACGAATCGACCCAGGTGTTTCCGGTCTGGATTCCACGAACTGGGCGACTGCGAATGAAAGCTATGCTGATGGTATTGGAACACCGAAGGCCTTCAATTCTACAGGTACCGATGGCAGCGGTTCTGGCGGCGATGCAGGTGGCGGTTCCACACCTCCTGAGGCACCGAGTGTATGTGATGACAGGACCCAGCGCCTGAATAATATTTCCGAAGCTGAGGGAGCAATGAATGTTTATTTTAATAAATGTGCATTTCCACAGTATGCTTCAGCAGGGAACGAAGCGAACTATAATGTGAACTTTGAGGATATTTTAATCAAGAGGCTGAACTTGGCAACAAAAAGTATTGATTTTGCTACATATGAAATTAACCTCCCGCGAGTGGTTGATACATTGATGGCAAAAGCAGCACAGGGTGTAGATGTACGTGTTATTGCAGATTCAAAGGACGCAGCAGACCCTCACTATGCGGAACGATTTGAAACGATGCGACTTTACCTGGAAAAAATGGTGCGAGGGGTGGATGCGAAAATCGGCACCGAAGATGACATTGTGGTTTTTTCAGACTCACCGATGTTTGCCGTGGAGGACAGTGTAAAAAGAACAGCTATAGGATTGCCGGCCAGTGTAAGTGATATAGCACAGGTAACTGTGACTGTCGGAAACAGTACAACGACTGGCAGACTGTTTGTTGATGCTGAGGCAAAAGCGGCAGGAAGCTACTATAGTCCTGGCAACCAGATGCACAATAAATTCGCGATTGTGGATAACCGCTGGGTATTCACAGGGACATGGAATTTTACCGTCACTGGCTTGTATGGTTCAGATGAAAACATGCAGCAGGGAATCCTTGACGGCAACCAGAACCAGATTGTCGAAATCAACTGGCCACAGCTGGCAGGTATTTATGAAACGGAATTCAATGAGATGTGGGGCAGCAATACAGTGAATCCAGATCCGGTCGCGTCGAACTTCAGCACGCGTAAAACAGATAATACAACACATGTGATAGATATCAACGGAAAAAAAGTCGAAATCTATTTTTCAGCAGGGGACAATGCTGTTGGGAAAATGGCCGATTTGATTCGCAACGAAGCTGACTTCAATACATACTTTTCGATTTTTGCCTGGAGCGACCAGGCGTTAGCGGATGAATTGAAGAATAAGTGGGAAGGGTCCTACAATGATAGAGAAGGAACCTTGACTGGTTTTGATGTAAAAGGGTTGTTCGACTCAGATTTTTGGAACCAGTGGTGGTCTGCGAGTGTCGATATGACAGGGCGGACTGCTTCACAGACAAGCGTGAACAATCCAAACACGCGCTGGAATAACCCAGCACCTGTTTACGCGGATGCAGAGACACGCAAACTCCACAGCAAAACAATGCTGATTGATGCCGATACAGACAGTGACCCGACTGTCATCGTCGGATCAACCAACTGGAGCAACAACGGAAACAATGTGAATGATGAGAACATGCTGATCATCCATGACGCAGCCATCACCAACCAGTTCGTACAGGAGTTCAATGCACGCTACGTCCAGGCTGGCGGAATATTGCAGTAACAAAAAAGGTGTCTAACCAAGTGGTTAGGCACTTTAAATTTATAGCGATAGCACAAAATGCTCAAGGAGAGATCGCGCATGAAAAAATCCAGGCTGTCCTGATACAGCCATGAAAAAGCAAGAAGGCAAAACGATGAAAATAATCGTTTTGCCTCATATCGCTGTTTAGCTCAAAATCTCTGGAACAGGTGTGATGGAATCTTGTCTTTTCTTGGCTTTTCTGCTGAACCAGCTTCGCTTTTCAGCGCTTCTTGTGAAGATGCGGTAAACGGCCGGGATTAACAGCAAAGTGATTAGTGTTGCAAAGCTCAGGCCGGCAATGATGGCTGTTGCCATTGGTGCCTGGTAATTGCCTGATCCTCCGGTAGCCAATGCCAGTGGCAGCATGCCGCCAACTGTTGTCAGTGTTGTCATCAAAATTGGGCGGATACGGTTTTTGCCTGCTTCAACCAGTGCTTCCTGAACAGTGCAGCCTTCGTTTCGCAGCTGGTTTGTGCGGTCGATCAATAAAATCGCGTTATTCAAAACAATCCCGATCAGCATGATGATGCCCATTCCGGACATGATGCTTAATTCCTGCTGTGTCAGGAATAATCCAAGGATGACGCCGACGATGGTCATCGGAATGACCGACATGACGATCAGCGGGTGGCCCAGATGGTTGAACTGGACGGCCATGACCAGGTAGACAAGGAAGATGGAAATCGCCAGGATCAGAACCATATCCTGAACCATTTCCTGCTGCTGCTCAAGATCTCCTGCAGGTGCAATGCTGTAGCCTTCTGGTACATCATATTTGTCCATTAGCTTTTGGACTTCACGGTTGATGGTGCCAAGGTCTTTACCTTCAATATCTGCCGAAATCGAGATATAACGTTCGCCATCCTTGTGCGAGATTTCATTTGGATTTTCGACACTCTTCAATGAGATGAATTCAGATAGCTTTTTTTCACCTGAAGGAGTTGGGACTATCAGGTCAAGCAAAGCGGATTTGGTCGTCATCTCTTCATCCCACTTCACTTTTAACGGAACGTTTTCCTCATTGATTTTCAGTTCACCTACAGGCATCTGTAAAAAGGCCTGTTCGATGAATTGCTTGATTTGCGGCTGGGACAATCCCGCTTTTTCCATTTCAGATTCATTCAGTTGTACGACTTGTTCAACAGAAGTCCTTTCAATGGAGTTTTCGACCGCGACAATTCCTTCGATAGACTTCAGCTCTCCTATAAATCCATCAGCAATTGTTTGGAGTTCATCAAAGCTTTCACCTGAGATATTGATTTGAACAGGGGACCCGCCCCCTCCAGACATGGCCGCTGCTGCGCTCTTCAAAGGAACCTTCTCATCAAGATCTCTTAATGACTTAAGAATTTCCTCATTTACATCTTTTTGTTCTCTTGTGATTTTATCGCCTTTTGTCATGTTGATGATGGTGTACATCATGTTGCCATTATCCATCATATAATTTGATTCAACATCTTTAATTCCGTCTAATGCTTTGTTCATTTCGGTTACGATTTCCTGTTTTTCTTCCAGGCTGAGCCCCGGTTCGACGGTCACCAAAAGTTCAGCATAACGGTTCATCATGTCCGGCATGATGGTCATTGGAATCTTTGTCACCAGCATCAGGGATCCGATGAGCATCAGGAAGAACAGTCCGATGACAGCAAAGCTGTGGCGCTTTTTCTTGATGGTCCAGGAAATCATTTTGCTGTACCCGCGTACAAGCCGGCCTTCCTTCTTGGTATTTTCTTTCTTTTTCAGCTTCAGAAACTTCTCGGATAGAGAAGGAATCAAAGTGAACGAAACAATCACAGAGCTAATGAGAGTAATGGCGACGACAACAGAAAGGATGATCATGAACGAACCCATCTCACCGCCAAGCAGGCCGATTGGCAAAAAGACAACAATCGTCGTCAGCATCGAAGCCAGTACGGCTGTGGCTACTTCCTGGGTTCCTTGTATTACAGCCTCCATACTATTGATGCCAAGCTCTTTCTTACGGTAAATGGATTCAAGAATAACGATGGATGAATCGACCATCATTCCGATTCCAAGTCCAAGACCAATCAGGGTCAGCATATTGAAGCTGTAACCAAAAACCCACATCGAAGCAAAAGTAAGCAGTACTGATGTTGGGATCGATAATCCGACGATCAGTGTAGCGCGGATATTTCTCAAGAACAGCATAAGGATTGCAACGGCAATAGCAGCTCCAATCAGGATGTTGCTTGTCACTCCATCTATTGAGTCCTTGACATAATCCGCCTGGGCGACCATTTCATTCAATTCTACGCCGCTGACCAAGCCATCTTCGCGGATTTGTTTGATTTCTTCACGCACCGCTTCGGCCATCTCGATTTGAGTGGCATCGGCTACTCTGCCTACTTGGACAAAAATAAAATCCTTCGAGCCATTTTTCCAGACGAATGAGGAGCTTTCCAGTGGCTGTAATTTTACGTTTCCAATTTCGGATAATTTGATAAAACCGTTCGCTGCCGGAATCTGCAGGTTTTTAACATTCTCAACTGATTCTAGCTGTGTATTCCATCTAAGGGAAGGAGAGTTTGTTTCGTTATTCAACTGGCCCAGGGTTGCTTCATTGTTTGCCTGCTGGATGGCGCCAATCACCTGTGCTGCATCCAGTCCATTTTTTAAAAGTTCCTCACGCTTAAGTTCTACAGTCACTTCTTTTTCCAGGCTGCCTGACAGCGAAACATCATGTACCTCAGGAAGAGCTTCCAGCCTCGGTTCCAGGATATTCTTAGCAAAGGCTGTCATCTTCTCCATGTCAGAGCCAGAAACATCCATGAAAAAGTCGTAAGCCTGGCTAGTGCCGAATTGTCCGGTCATCACGTCTTTGACACCGCTTATATCAGAAGTTGTGGAATTAACCACCGACTCGACTTCCTTGAACACTTCCTCTCCTCGCCCGCGTTCAATCGTGAGCTGCATGGAGCTTTTTCCGATATTGCTGCTCGAAAGGACTTCCTCTACGCCTTCAATGCCGAGGATCTTTTTTTCGAGCGGAGAAGTGATGGTTCTTTCGACTTCAATTGCCGCCATCTCCCCAGCATAGATTTCCACATAAGCACCGTCCATCTTGATCGATGGAAAGAGCTCCTTATCCAGCTTTAAAACTGAAAAGCTGCCAATCAATAAAACTAATACAACCATTAAACTAACCAAGATTTTTCTTTGAACAATAAATTTCAATAAACTCATAAGATCCTCCCCAATATTATCGCAAAATAGGAATGTAAAAAATTTCTATTTTATGCACCCAAGGACAGATTATACACACTTTTATAGGAAAATATAACTATTATTTTGTAAATTTATAATTACATTTCCATAAATGGAGCTGAGTGAAAAATAGAATTTTTTAGGTCCTTTAAGATATTTCCATTTTATCCCTTGAAGAAGAGCCGCATA
Source organism: Bacillus sp. ISL-39 (assembly GCF_018613295.1). Taxonomy (NCBI): domain Bacteria; kingdom Bacillati; phylum Bacillota; class Bacilli; order Caryophanales; family Bacillaceae; genus Bacillus; species Bacillus sp. ISL-39. Next base: position 164,912 of record NZ_JAGGQM010000005.1, on the reverse strand, counting down.
ATGAGCCTGAGACAGATTTTTATATAGGGCTGAAGACTGAGAAGGAATAGGAAGTAAAAAGGAGAATAGTTAATGTCCATAGAAAAATGAGAGGTGAGTTCAAATGTTCAGTCAGTCTCCTTATGAATGCAAACTGGAATGGGGGAGGCGCGGGGCGAGGGAAGCAGCGGAGCGTGGGGATATAGTCATCATTGTTGATGTACTAAGCTTTTCCTCAACAATTGTCGCTGCATTGAGTGCGGGGGCAATTATCTTTCCCTATCCTCCAAATCTCGATGGGAAAAAATATGCAAGCAGCATTAGGGCCAAGTATATACTTGGCAGGGCAGAAGCAGAAAGGACGGGTAATCCCAGCTTGTCGCCGGTGACATTTAATGAGGAGCATTGCAACGAGCGTTATGTTTTAACTTCTCATAATGGTGCATTTTGTTCGTGGATTGCTTCCAGTGTGCCGGCGCTGTTGATCGGGTCATTCCTCAATGCTTCAGCAGCAGCTGTTCTAGCCGATAAGCTGCAGCAGAAAACAGGTGCAGACATCACAGTCGTGCCATGCGGGGAAATGTGGAATGATGCTCGTGAAAATGAAGATCGGCTAAGGCCGTCGATTGAGGACTATATAGGTGCTGGTGCAATCCTTGCAGAGCTGGGCGGTAAGAAATCTCCGGAAGCAGAGGTTTGCTCAGGAGCTTTTAAAAGTTCAGAATCTCGCTTAAAAGAATTGGTTTGGGATTCAGGCAGCGGACGTGAATTGCGCGAAAGAGGTTTTGAGGAAGATGTACACTATTGCAGCCAATTAAATCTTACGGACATCGTGCCCGTTTTAAAAGACGGAAGGTTTATCATATATAAATAGAAAGTGCCTGGCTAGGAGCTACTGGCTAGGAGCCCCTGGCTTTTAGCCGGGCACTTTCAAACAGGGATCTATGTCAATTTTTTTATATTGAAGTTATCCTCCAGCAATGCCCAGTTTTGCGGGAATGGATAGCCAAGCACCCAGTAGCTGACGCCACGCAGGTTGTATTGCTTAATCAGGTCAAACTTAGCCTGGGCACTTCGAGCGTCTTCGAACCATACTTCGTGTTGCCGGCCCTGTTCATCGGTATAGCGGAAATAAGGCGAAGCGGCCACTGTATCATATTGGATTGCAGCTCCATATTTGATGGCACGGCTGACTGCTTCCTGCGGGCTGTATGTTTCAGCTTGCTGGCCCTGGACATGGGGGATGATCCAGTCTCTGGCATATAGCTGGAAGCCCATCAGGATTTTATTCCTTGGAATCGCCGTAACCGCATAATCAAGCACCCTGCGGATTTCATTCAATGGTGAAACAGCCTGAGGTGATCCATAACGGTATCCCCACTCATAGGTCATTAATACGACGAAATCTGCTATCCTGCCGTGTGCGGGATAATCATGCGCTTCGTATAATAATCCTTTCTGGTCTGCCCTGACTTTCGGCGCAAGGGAAGTTGAAACGAAATAGCCTTCTTTATGAAGAGTATCAACGGCTTCTTGAAGAAATGTATTATAAAGCTCTCGGTCTGCAGGAAGGACATTTTCAAAGTCAATGTTCAAGCCGCGGTAACCTTTTTCACGCATGACAGAAATTATATTGTTGAGCAGTGTATTACGATTTGCTTCACTGGCAAGAACTTCATGGGCAATATTCTCCCCAGCCTCAGTGGCTGTGAAGTTGGTGATCGACATCATTGGCAGTGCCCCTTTTGCCAGTCCTGTCTGGATAGCTTCGGTGTCGTCCTTCATATAAAGGACTAGAGACCCGTCAGGCTGGATGACATAAGCGAATGGAGCGATATAGGTCATCAGATCGGCAACTTCGTTGACCAGCTCAATGGCTTTTTCGTCGGAATGGTAAGTGAAGGCATTCGATTCAATCATTGGTTTCGGTTTGGGAATGACCAGGATCGTCCCTGGATAAAGCAGATTCGGGTTTTGAATTTGATTGGCCTTGATGATTGCCTGTACGGTTACACCATAACGCTGGGATATTTGCCATAGGGTTTCACCGCGTTGAATGGTGTGGCGGGCAGCGGGTATGCGGAGTACGGTTCCAGGGTAGATCAGAGAAGGGTTGGTGATGGCGTTCGCCCGAATAATGGCATCTACGGTCGTCCCGTAACGCTGGGCAATAGACCATAAGGCTTCACCATATTGAACTGAATGGAAAGCATCATAAGATGGAATAAGCAAAGCCTGGCCCACGGCCAATTGGTTTGGGTTTTCAAGGCCATTTATTTCGCTGATTTGTGTTACGCTCACCTGATACCTGTTTGAAATCTGCCACAGAGCTTCCCCTCTTTGCACAACATGAATGATCATAATGAACCCCCTCAGGAAAAAGTCCTACAATATGCTATGAGAAAAAAAGGCATTATATGTTGAAGGAGGAACGTTTATTAATCTCTAAATAGATTTGGAAAACATTTTTCGCGGAGGAAAGTGAAGAAACGAAAGAGAACATAGTAAGATATCTGGCTTGTATGGTGAAAATCTTATTGGAAACTTAGATTTATGTTTACAGCGCGTTTCCAGGTTCAGCCCATAACAAAACGCATGGACCCCTTGTCCATGCGTTTTCATCTAACTTACACTAATTTTTCAAGGTTTACGCGCTTATGAATCGCAAGCATGACAGGAATACCTACAGCCATTACCGTAAATTCACCTGCAGCTGTTGTCAGCCATGTGAACCAGAATGGCAATTGGAATGCCAGGTTTAGTTCAATCGCAATCAGGAACATCGTGAACGTGAAGACTAATGTGTTCACAATCATACGGCCCATGATACTCTTAATATATTTTGCTGTGAAAATCGTGATCAGCAACGATATTACTGACTGCCCGACTCCAAAGACAAGGTCGTATGCGACTATTGGCGAGAAAAGCAGATTTGTTAAAAATACACCTAAAACTATTCCAAAGAAATATTTCTTATTGAAAACGATCAAGTGGTTGAACATTTCGGATACGCGGAACTGCACATTGGTGAAGCCAAATGGCTGGAAGACGGCAGAAACGGCAATGTATAAAGCAGCTAGGATTCCGTTCCGGACAATCGTTCTAGTATTCATTTATAATCTCTCCTAGTTTTTTTACGTGGGATGGTTACGAACCACGTTATTTAAAAGCCAATTTAATATTATATAGGATAAAAGGCCTTCTCACAATACTATTTTTATAGAATACAGGTAGCTTTCCAAGACTAAAAATAAAAGGCGCCCAGTCAGAATCATTCGAAAGAAAGCCAATAAGGCTACCTCTTTGAAGTGACTTTCTTACTCTACTCTTATGACCACGCCACCTGCTATTTCGGCACTGGCTGGTCTTTATAACTCCTCTAAAGACCACGCCAATCACTTTTTCGGCACTGGCTGGTCTTTATAACTCCTCTAAAGACCACTCCACCCGCTTTTTCGGCACTGGCTGGTCTTTATAACTCCTCTAAAGGCCACGCCAATCACTTTTTCGGCACTGTATGGTCATTATAACTCTTCTAAAGACCACGCCACCGGCTTTTTGGGCTATCGATGGTCTTTATAACTCCTCTAAAGACCACGCCACCCGCTTTTTTCGGCACTGTATGGTCTTTATAACTCTTCTAAAGACCACGCCACCGGCTTTTTTCGGCACTGTATGGTCTTTATAACTCCTCTAAAGACCACTCCACCCGCTTTTTTCGGCACTGTATGGTCTTTATAACTCTTCTAAAGACCACGCCACCAGCTTTTTCGGCACTGTATGGTCTTTATAACTCCTCTAAAGACCGCGCCACCCGCTTTTTCGGCACTGGCTGGTCTTTATAACTCCTCTAAAGGCCACGCCAATCACTTTTTCGGCACTGTATGGTCATTATAACTCTTCTAAAGACCACGCCAATCACTTTTTCGGCACTGGTTGGTCTTTATAACTCCTCTAAAGACCACGCCACCCGCTTTTTCGGCACTGGCTGGTCTTTATAACTCTTCTAAAGACCACGCCACCCGCTTTTTTCGGCACTGTATGGTCATTATAACTCTTCTAAAGACCACGCCACCACGCCACCCGCTTTTTCGGCACTAGATGGTCTTTATAACTCCTCTTATTACGATTATTGACGTATATTCGATTGGGAAGCAGTTTCGAAAAGAGCCCGAAACCTTTAAGAGTGCGGATAACGGTACGTGTTCGTACAGTATCAAAACATGCGAAAGCAGTCTTATTTAAAATATATCGCGGGATTGTTATAATTTGGGGATAGTCACTACAGCTAGTAAAAAAAGGGGTTATCAAAATGTTCAAAAGAGATGTCAAGAAACATTGGACAGTTCAATATGAGGAAAGAGGGATGCCGCATGTCCAGGCAGGACTTGTGCTGAATCCCCAAAACTGGAGGGAATTGGACCCCTTCATTTTAATGGCGGAAGACTGGTTTAAGCGTGGTACTTTTTCTGATCACCCGCATCGCGGCTTCCAGACAATCACCTATATCATAGACGGCAGGCTGGAGCACATTGACAACCATGGCGGCCACAGCATCCTGGAGTCTGGGGACATTCAGTACATGAACGCTGGCAGCGGTGCGCGGCATGCTGAAGAGGCGGTTGATAACGATATTGCCCATACACTGCAGCTGTGGCTGAATCTGCCTAAGGAGTTGAAAGGCACAGCCACTTCTTATCAAAACGTGTATTCCGAACATGCACCCCTTGTCCAGTTTAAAGGCGGAACTTTAAAGGTGTATTCAGGTGAAACAGCGGGAGTGAAAGGCCCTCTCGAACCATTGGTACCTTTTACCCTGTCAGAAATTCAGCTGGCGGAGGGAGCGGAGTACGAATATGAATTGCCGGAAGGACATAACGCATTCCTTTATGTACTTTCAGGTGACGTCCAGGCAGGCTCAAGCCATACAAACCTTAAAAAGTCTTCCGCCGCAACATTGACCTTTAAAGACGGCGGCGAAGGCCTAAGTGAAATTTCACTAAAAGCATATCAGCGTTCCCGCGTGCTGGTATACTCCGGTAAGCCAATCAAGGAGGAAGTGGTTGCCTACGGACCATTCGTGATGAATTCGATGGAGGAGATTCGCCAGGCTTACCGTGATTATCAGGAAGGGAAATTCGGCACTGCGGCTGAATAAACCAAACTTTTTTAAAGTTTCTATTTATTTTTCTCTGTCGAAAAAGTAAGATAAAAGTAGAATTAAAATCCGATAATGGCAAACCCAGGGAAATCTGGGGACGCAAAGCTACAGGGGCTAAAGTCATCGACCATGCCAGCCAGTTGCCGAAGATTCACATAGCTTATGCATGTGCTGTTCTTCGGACAGCACTTTTTTGTCGATTTTAATTCCAATATGGTAAAAGTGGAGGTATTGGAATGAAGAAGATTTTAGCATCAACATTTTTGACAGGAATGCTGGTTTTTGGAACAGGAGTCTCTGCAGATGAGATAGTCGAAACAGTAGATCCGGGTACGACTCCTGACGAGTTTTTATTTACCTTTGATCAATTGTTTGAGGAATTGAAGCTTCTGCTAACCTTTGATGATGAACAAGAAGCCCAGCTTCTGCTTGAATTCGCGAATGAGAGATTAGCTGAGGCCACAGCAATGTCAGCTGAAGAAAAAGAAGAGTTCGTTCAAGCAGCCTTTGAGGAATACTTAGCGGCACTTGAGGTAGCCCAGGAAAAGGTAACGGAAGTGATTGTAGAAGATGGGACCGATGCTGAAGGTGAAGAAAATCTGACAGATGGGCTTGAAGAAGCATCTGAAGTTGAAGATGAGTTGACTGAGGGCCTTGAGGATGAGCTGAAGGAAGAAGTGGAAGAGGCAACCGAGCAAGCAAAGATCGTTGCTAATGTTGTGAAAGACTTGGACCAGGAAATGGTTGCCCAGCTGCGTGAACAGGAGTTAGGATATGGCCAAATCGCCCAAATCTTCTGGCTTGCAGAAGCAGCTGGCAAAACAGTCGAGGAAATCACTGCCTTATATACAGAGGAAAAGATTGGGTTCGGACAGGCCGCCAAACAGCTAGGTGTCCATCCATCGCAAATGAAAGGTCTCACATCAGGCAAAAAACAGGAATCTGAAAAAGAAATAGATGAAGATACAGAAACAGATGAAAACATCGAGGCGTCCGAAGAAGAGAGCAGTACAGAAGAAGCCGAACAGCAAGTGGATGAAACTGAAGTTGTAAATGAAAATGAAAGTGATGAGACAGCCACTGAACAATCCACTGTAGAGCAGGTGAGTGTTGCTTCGACACAAAGTATTGAAAAAGATGAAAAGAAGTCTGAAGAGAAACAGGCTATAGCATCAAAAAAAGCTGAAGAAAAACAACTTGAGACTGAAAAGAAAGCTGAAGCCAAGCAAAAAGAGGCAGCCGAAAAAGCAGAAAAGCAACAAAAGGAAGATGCAAAAAAAGCTGAAGAGCAACAAAGAGAAGCAGACAAAAAAGCTGAAGAAAAAAAGCGTGAAGAAGCCAAGAAAAATAAAGAAAAACAAGGAGATGAAGCCAACCAAGAAGATGATGAGCAGGACGATGACGGTGATGAAAAGGGAAACAAGGAAAAAGGGAAAAATAACGGTAAGTAAAAGTTAACATAAGTCAATGCCAGAAAACTACCTGGCAGTTAGATTCCAATCAATTGACGGAATGCGCCCAGTCATGTATCATAATCCTATACACTTGAATAGTTTCTCCTAAAGGGGAGTAGCTTTCACAACAGAGTCGTCATTACGGAGATCACTCCCGGCTTTGTTGGCAACGATCGTTGTTAGCAAGACCTTTGCCATATTTTTTGGTGAAGGTCTTTATTTGTTTTCGGACCTTCACCTGAGCGGGTGAAGGTCTTTTCATGGGTAACCATATACGAATGAGCCTTTATAAGATCATAAGAGAGAAATTATGGTCACAATAAGGCCGATAAAGTACCCTTTGCCACATTCAAGTAAAAATGAAAAGTGTAGAAAAGAGGGTTTCCCATAAGCACGCGCATGAGAAAGGAATGTAGAAACATTTTATAAATCTTCTATAGATATAAAGAGGCATTTTCCTAACGATAAACATAAATTTAAGTATTGGAGTGTGGATGTTGTGAAGAAATTAAGAATTAGTTTTAATGATCTTGTCAAAAAGAACAAGGAAGAATTGTTAGCAGACCAAAAGCGGATCGAGATAATTGAGAAGCGGCTTGATGACAAATACACCAACCCAAAATAGTTAATAGACGGAGGAACAGGATGTTATTACGGAAGTATATGTCTTTGCTGGGAGTAGGCTCCGCCCAGATTGACCTGATTTTGGTGAAGGATGTTTTAATTCCTGGGGAGTCAGTGAATGGAAAGTTCTTGATCAAGGGAGGTACGGTAGACCAGGACCTTCAGCTGATTGAGTGTGCCCTTGTCATGGTTAACTTAAAGACAGAAGCAGAAAAGGTACTGGATACTGCCACAATTGATGTGCCGTTAAGGATCCAGCCAGATGGGGATGATGAGGTGCCGTTCAGCTTCCTGCTGCCTGCGGATGTTCCTCCTTCAAACAAGGATATCTCTTATCATTTTAAAACCAAGCTGGTCTTTAAGCAGGGAACAGAAAGCTGGGATGAAGATATGATCAAGGTGGTAAAAGGGAATCAGTAAGTATAAAAAACCTTTTCCATCTTTTATGGAAATAGAGAAAGGGGCAAGAGAATGAATCAATATGAACATCTGGCAAACAGTGTTGTTTATTCAATCCGAGGATCAAAAGCAGCTTTAGTTCATAAAGATTCATCACTAAAGCTGGTTGGAGAAGGGAGAAGTGCTTTTGCGTTCAGAATCAAAGGAACGGATCTTGTTCTAAAGGTTTTTTTTCCGCAGTTTGAGAAGGTTGCAGCAGAAGAAGCGGGTATTTATAAGGAGCTTGCTGGAAATCCATTTTTCCCTGCTCTTCATGAATCGGGAAGCAATTATTTGGTAATGGATTATGTCCAAGGAATGACACTCTATCAATGTTTGGTAAATGGCATGCCGATTGCCGCGGGCCACATTGAGGAAGTCGATCAAGCCCTTAAGCTTGCGAGAGAGAAGGGATTAAACCCATCCGACATACATTTGCGGAACATTATCATCACTCCAGATGATGAAGTCAAGCTTATAGATGTGGCTCGATTCAGGCAGACAAAGCGATGTTCCCAGTGGGAGGACTTAAAAACGGCCTTTTATAAATTTTACAGGCATGACCGCTTTCCAAAGAAAATGCCAGAACCTGCGATGAATATAATTGCTTTTATTTATAAAAAAGGACTGCTGCCATCTATTAATTAAAGCATGGCTGCCAGTCCTCTTTTTATTTTTCTCAATGAGATACCTACGAAGCAAGGAGGTATAAGAAACAGTCTTTATCCATTACATATTTCCCGTATGGAAGGCCGGAAAAGGCAAAAAAATGCTGCCTCACTTGTTTAGCAGAACAAGATGGGCAAGGCCTATAAGTGCAAAAACTTGTCCTGCATTCTGAACCTGCGGTATGATGGTTTATAACAGTGCATTTTGAAGATAAGCCGTAGAAGCATATATATAAAATTGTCATTGAACACATGGAGGAATCTAAATGACCACAGAACTGCAAGCATTAGGAGAAGCAATTGTCAGCAGGAAGCATGAAATCGCTAAATCTGTCCACAAAGATAGGTATTCTGAAGCAGTTTTAACGGAAGCACAGAAATATGACCTTGGAAAAATTGAACAGCAGATTCTTGAGATCCGGGCGAACTTCATTGAAATTTTCGGCCAGGCATTGATTGATCATGAAGACCAGGAAAAAGCATTTGATAAAATTACAGACTGGGGAAAAGAAACCGGAGAGTATATCTACAAACTCGGTGCATCACTCGATGAAGCACTTAAAGATACAAGCTATTACCGAGAGCATATCTGGAGAGCAATCAAAGAAGAAGCGAAGGATATGTCCGCTTCTGCCATCTTTGGTGTATTAGATATAATTGATCCATTAATGGACCATGCTATATACAGCTTCAGCCTTACGTTCGTCGACGCTCACCAAAAAAGCCTTGAAAATGCCAAAACAGCGTTGCTTGAGCTGTCAGTGCCAGTCGTTCCATTAATGCCTGGAGTCGGTGTATTGCCTCTTGTCGGAAACGTTGATACTGAAAGGGCCCAGCTATTGATGGAAGAAACATTGGACCAGGCTGTAAAACTCAAGCTTACTCACCTCATCTTTGATGTGTCCGGGGTAATGATTGTCGATACGATGGTTGCGGACCAGCTGTTCAAGGTCATTAACGCCCTGTCACTAGTAGGGGTAAAAACAATCATGACGGGTATCCGTCCTGAGGTTGCCCATACAATGGTGACGCTTGGTCTAAACCTTGAGGGCATAATGGTAAAATCAAATCTTCATCAGGCATTCAAAGAGATCCAGACTCTGTAAAATGCATAGATTCGAAAAAGCTGCTCAGGCAGCTTTTTTTTTTGCGATAAAAGGAGGAATTACCATATAAGAAGAGAATTTTTTTATTTAATCTAAGTCTGTTTTCGTAAAGATTGTTGTTAAAATCCCAAAGCCGATTTAAACGTAATTCAAGCTATTTAGTAGGTCGGTATTAAATTTGCATGTTCTTTTCTCATTATTAGAGTCAACTTTGCAAAGAAACATAGTTCATTCAATCCTATTTTGCGGTCAATAGCAGCAAAGTTTGAGAAAAGAACCTAATCTAAAGACAAAGTGATGATGTTTTATGACTAAAATGAAACCTGATAAAATCCATATCATCGGGTCTGTTGCAAGCGGAAAGACGACCCTCGCCAGGAGCCTTTCAACCCGATACAACTTGCCTCATCATGAGCTTGACAATGTTGTCTGGCAAAGAACAGATACAGGGGATGTTAGACGCGGCGAAAAGGACCGAGATGACTATTTGCAGTCTATCATTAAAGAGGATGCGTGGATAATCGAGGGTGTCCATTATGAGTGGGTTTCGAAAAGCTTTGAAAACGCAGATATGATCATATTTTTGGACATTTCCTATAGAAAACGGATATACAGGATCATCAGAAGGTTCGTCTTGCAAAAGCTTGGACTCGAAAAGGCAAATTACGTTCCGACTTTTAAAATGTTCAGGAAGATGTTTATTTGGAATAGGTATTTTGAGGAGAAGAGCAAACAGGAAATCGTAGCCATTCTTGGCACCCATCAGAATAAGCTGTGGATTGTAAGAGAGCCTGCAGAGCTTGAGAAAAATTTATTTTCGGAGGAGAAGTCATGGAAGAACTGACTATACGACCTGCTGAAGAACAGGACATTCTAAGTCTATACCACTTAATGACCCAGTATATAGTAGATTTTTATAAGAAACCCGAACCGAATGGAGCTGAACTGAAAGATTTGATTCAACACTTGCTTGATCATCCAGACTCGGGTTTGCAGTTCGTGGCAGAATTAGAAGGAGAAATCGTTGGATTTGCAACCTTGTATTATACTTTCAGCACCCTTCAGGTAAAAAGGGCAGCAATTCTGAATGATTTATTCGTTGCAGACGGCGCCAGAGGCCAGAGGGTAGGTGAACAGCTATTTGAAAAATGCCTCAATCATATCAGGGAGAATGAATTTGCCTATATGACATGGGAAACGGCCAAGGATAATTATATTGCCCAAAGCCTTTACAATAAAATGGGTGGAAGACAATCAGACTGGATTGTTTATGAAATAAAATAGAAATCACTGTCTGGATTGGTAAGTCTGCACTCCCCGAGTCGAATCTCGTGTATTTTACAAGGTTAACACCTATACTATAATGTGAAATAACGAACTGGAGGGATCCATCATGCAGATTGAAATGTGGACTGACTTTGCTTGACCGTTCTGCTATATTGGCAAAAGGCGTCTGGATGACGCTATTAAACAGATAGATCACCCAATTGAAGTGACGTATCGATGCTTTGAACTCGATCCGAACATGAAACGGGATATCGATTATAATATGTATGAAGCACTTTCAAAAAAATATGGGATGAGCATTGACCAGGCGAAAGCGAGCACGCAAAATATGGTGCAGATGGCGAAGGAATCCGGGCTTGAGTATAATATTGACACACTCATCTTGACCAATACATTTGATGCTCACCGTTTGACGATGTTTGCGAAAAAGCATGGACTGATGGCAGAGATGACTGAAAGAATATTACGTGCTTACTTTACCGATTCGAAGCACATTGGAGACCATGGAACATTGACAGAATTGGCTGTTGAAGTTGGGCTTGACCGCGAAGCAGTAGAGAAAATGCTTGCCAGCGATGAAATGGCCGAGGAAGTCCGTGCAGATGAAAGTACTGGCCAACAGTACGGCATCACAGGTGTACCATTCTTTTTGATCAATAAAAAGTATGCGATTACCGGTGCACAGCCGACTGATGTGATTGTCCAGTCACTAAAGAAAGTCATTGCCGAAAATGAAATCACCGTTTTGAGCGGCGATGACGGAATGACCTGTGATGACGATGGCTGCGAAATTCCTAATAAAAAGAACTAGTCCCCGGACTAGTTCTTTTCTTTGTTCTTATATAAATTCCACGATTTCCTCGACCGGTATACGGGTCGTAGGATGTCCTGGCACAGCAGCCTTTCCGATAGGCAGGAGAAGGACTGGCATATAGCGCTCATCAATGTTGAATTTTTCGATGAATTGCTGCTTGTTGAACCCGCCCATTGGAACAGTATCATAACCCCGCGCTTTGGCAATCAGCATGATCTGCATGGTAATAAGGCCGGCATCGAAAGACGCGATGTTCTCCCTCATACCGACTGGTGCAGCAGGGTATAATTTATTTGTATTCTCAATCATTCTGTTCATTGTTGTGTCGTCCATATATCCAGCTTCAAATGAACTGCGGTATACTTTTTCGCCATTATGGTACATTTCTCTGTCTGCGAGAACTGCAATAACGGCTGAAGAAGTTTCGACCTGCTCCTGATTATTGGCGATTGCTCTGAGTTCTTTTTTTGTTTCCTCGTCCTGGATGACGATGAACTTCCATGGCTGAAGATTGCTTGAAGATGGGGCAAGGGCAGCTTCTTTTAAAATATCTAAAATCTCTTCCCGTGAAATCTTGAAGTCAGGATCATATTTTCTGACAGAACGTCGTTCACGTATGACACTGGACAGGCTTGTCTCAGGTGTGTTCATTATTAATTCCTCCAAAGTTGTAGTTACTTTTAGTAAGCAGTATACAGGTTACTATTAGTAAGTAATGAAGTCAAACAGTATGACCGGAATCTGTCATTCCAATAACTGGCTATGGGAAGGTAGAGGGAGACAAAAAGCAAGGGTGCCCGTTTTCACGAAACACCCTCACTTAGTCTTTTCAGACAGTAATTCATACCATTCTGCCGTTTCTTTAGAACTCTTGCTATTGATAAATATCTTGTCATGATCCGTTTCTATAAATAAATAAGGCTGGGAATCTTTGTGGATAAAGAGCAGGCTGCTCCCGTAACCCATTACTTTGAAATGTCCCTTTGCCAACGTTGCAAGGCCGAACCCATTTTCTTTCCATGTCACTTCGGGCATTTCCTCCAGAAGTTCTACATGACGAATTTCTGCATAGTCCCATTCTTTGCCATACATGCCTGTGATTTCAAAAGAATCATCATAGTCCTTAAGTTCAAAGTCCTGATACCCCAAAAAATAAAGACCCACCACAAACCCAATCGTTCCAATGGCGAGAAGGCTGCTGAAGATATAGCTTCGCTTTCGCTTCTCCCTAACTTCATATTTGGAAAGGTAAACCAGACCGCCGAGTAAGAATAGTATCAGGAAGCCAAACTGGACTTCCAGGGCATATTGAAAAGATGTGAAACTTAATGGCAGCAAAATGGCCATTCCCGCGCCCGTGGCGAGCATCAGCTTCCCGACCCTTTGTGGATAGCCATTCTTGATTAATTGCTGCTGCTCATCCTTTGGTTTGCCATTGAAATTGGATATCAGCCAGTACCACTCCTTTTTCACAATCGCCCAGCCGAAGAACAGGAACAGAAGGATCGTAAAAAGCTGGATGCCAATAAATAAAGTCATCAAAAACACCCCCACAACAATACCTTTTCTTATAATACGAATTGCCTGGAACATAAGTTTCGCTTACGGACAGAAATTAGGCAATAGAGATGAAAAGTGTCCGTCACGCCCCCGATGACGGACAAAAATTAGGCAGTAGAGATGAAAAAGTGTCCGTCATTAAATTAATACGCAGCATCTCCTATTTACTAACTCACTTAATGCCAAAAAGAAAAAGCTGCCAGTTTCAACCGGCAGCTTTTACAGTTATTTACGAGCTTATGCTTTGCTCGGTTTCTGCGGAGGCTCTTAAATTGCGTGACCTTAGGAAAAAAATCGTGGTCATCGCGATCGACAATGCACCGAACATGACGCTCATATTCTGGAGGCCGACTGCGTCGAGCAGGAATCCGGTCATTAACAGGACAACCTGGAAGAAGACGCGGTCCATCATATTCCGGAACGAGAAGAAACGGCCATGAAAATCTTTTGGCACTTTGGTCTGGAAGATGGTAGCGGCTGTCGGGAAGAAGCAGCCTACAGAAAAGCCGAACAACAGAAAGGCGATGATCGTCAGGACTGACTGGTCAGCAAAATAGAGCATCAGCTGTGAGAAGCCGATCAGCATCGAGCTGGCAAACAGGATTTTATATGGTGAAAACTTATAACTGATTTTCTTGATCAAAAATGCGCCGCTCATGAAGGCGAGACCTTCTGCGGTATAGATCCACCCCTTGATGGCAGTACTGTCCTGGAGTTCACTGATATTGATGACAACCAGGTTGAAGCCTCCCAGGAAAATAAGCGGAATCAGGGTCAAAATCAAGGTCATCATCACAATCGGCAGCTTGACGATGACAGGAAACACATCTTTGAAGCCTTGTTTTTGCCCGCCTTCTGTGACATTAGTGGTTTTCTTGTTTTCATCAAACTGCAAAAACCAGGTCAGTCCGAACAGGACGATGTAGGCAGCCATAGAAAGGAGATACACTGCATTCAAAGGAATGGCAACAAGCAAGATTCCTGCAGCGGCAGTCCCGATTATACGGGACAAGGTTGACACATTCATATGGACTCCATTCAGCTGCAATAAGTCCTTCTCACTAACAACAAGCGGGATCGCTGCCTGGAGTGCCGGAAAGTAGAAAGCGGCAGATATTTGCAATAACACAAGGAACACAAGCATCCACCACACTGAACTGGTTTGAAGGGCAATCAGCATGAAAACGACACTGATTATTCGTAAGAAGCCTGATACCAACATGACAGACTTTTTGCTGTATTGGTCGGTCAACCTTCCCGCGAGTGGTCCAACAGCAATCCCGGCCAGTAATCCAGCAGCCAGCAGCAGCGATTTTAAAAAATCAGAAGGAATTTGTTCCTGCATAAACTCAAGATTTCCTATGATTCCAAGCCATAATCCTAACCCGGCAATAAACTCGCCGGTCAATAAAATCCAGACATTCTTATTTTTCCACATACTGATAGTGCCTCTCGGTTTCTAATGAATTTTTTCATATGTTCAATTATCTGATATTAGTGAAACTTCGTAAAGCTAAATATTTTTAATAATATATTCTCATAACGTTAACTTGATGAAAAAAGATACGGGACTGTGAAATTTATACCATTTAAAATAACTATTTCCATTCTTTTGTACGAGTTTTCCCTTTTCTGCAACAGGGAATGGTAAAGGGATATGAAAAGGGAGGTGTTTTTGCTTAGGACGCTGGAAATAATCATACATACAAGTTAAAGAGAAGTGGGAGTGGGAAATTTGAAAAAGTACATAAAGAGGATGGCAGCAGCAGGATTGATTGTTGCTGTACTTGGTTTTGGGCAGACAGGAGCTCAGGCAGCAAGCACAGGAATGGGGTCAGTTGGGTCAGATGTTACATATGTGCAATCTATTTTGAAAAAGCTTGGTTATTTTAATACGAGTACCACTGGCTACTATGGGCCAATCACTGCTGAAGCAGTGAAGCACCTTCAGAGGGACTTTGGCCTTGAACCGATTGGCGGCGTCGGCCCGCAGACGTCCAGGCTGATTCAGGAAATCGAGACGATGGCTCATGTGGTATATGGGGAATCCCGGGGGGAGAGTTACCAGGGACAAGTTGCAGTGGCTGCGGTGATTTTGAACAGAGTAGAGTCTAAAGATTTTCCTGATAGCGTTCATGATGTCGTTTTTCAAAGAAATGCTTTTACAGCGATAAATGACGGCCAGTACAATCTTAAGCCGAATGATACAGCTTACCATGCTGTAAAGGACGCAATGCTCGGATGGGATCCTTCTTATGGTTCCGTTTATTACTACAATCCAAATCTTGCGACTGATCAATGGATTTTTACAAGGACAGTGACCAAACAGATAGGCAATCACCACTTTGCGTATTAAAGAGTGCGACCAGCACCGGTTTCTTAGAAACCGGTGCTTTTTATGCATTTCGCGGTAAAAAAGGAACAAACTATCTTTTAAACCAGGCACTTTTTACAGCGGAGGCCTTATAACTCGAAGCTGGGAAAAAGCTGCTTATGAATTTACGTTAAGCCTATTAATAAAGGGGTGTTAAGTTTGAATATAGATATAGACCAGCTTGCTGCAAGCCTGCCTGATTTCAGCACTCATGAGGAAGCAAGGGAATGGTTCAGTAACAGGTTTGGGACACAATTTATCCAAGAAGAAGAAGATTTCTCTGAAGGTAAGCGTGTCTATTATTACCACATAGTGAAAAAACGTGAGGATTATGATCGCTATATGGCCTCATTAATGGAAGATGGAAAGATGGAGCTTAAGAGCATGGAGCCTTTCGAAAGCTATTCAACAGTGGAAATCAGTGAGGATGGAGATGTAAGTATTTCGATTTAGGGAGGAACAGGAATGAAAAAGAAGGATAATCAATTCAAATTAAGCTATGAATCCGATGGGAAAATGGATAACAAGAAAAACGAAGAAAAGAAGAAGAACAAGAGTGCAAATTTTTTTAACGTAACGCCTGACAGCGAATAAAGCGCGGTGAAGGAGTAATATTATGGCTGAAGAACATATTGAACGGGCATCCGAAGAAGATTTGCCTGTCATTGGCCGCATGTTTGCGGAATGCAAAGAGTACCTTGAGTCGAGAGGCATTCTGCAATGGGATGAGCAATATCCGAACCATGAGTATTTCGAAAATGCGATGCAGGGTGAAGAGTTGTTCATATTGAAAAAAGGAGAAGCCGCAGCAGGCGTGATGGTCCTCGATGAGTGGCAGGCTCCTGCATGGGAGAATGCAAATTGGTCAGAAACAAAAGGTAAACCGTTGATTCTCCATTCGTTTTGTGTCGACCCGTCTGCACAGGGTGGCGGATATGGCAGCAAAATGCTGCAGTTTGCCGAGAACTTTGCGAAGGATCACAGCTATGGTGCACTTAGGCTAGATACGTATTCAGGAAACGAAGGTGCGGTCCGCTTTTATGAAAAAAGGGGCTATAAGATTACCGGAAAAGTAATGATGAATGGAAAGCCTGAAGGACATGAGTTATATGTATGTTTCGAGAAATTATTCTTATAAAAAACAAAAACAAGCCTGCACTCTTTAAGGAGAGCAGGCTTACATACCTAATTGCGCGGATCGACATAATCCGGGTAATCCGTGATAATGCCATCCACCTTCATATCAATCAGGAATTGGGCGGCTTCAGGGCTTCGGACTGTCCAGGATTGGATTTCCATTCCAAGGCTGTGGACTTTATCCACAAGTTCCCTGGTAACAAGCCCATAACTTGGATTGAACAAGTCAGCGTATTTGGCGAACTCCTGAAGGGCGGCATCCGTTGTATGGAGACTTGAATAGGTTAAGACACCAATAGGTACATTTGGAAGCAGTGCATCCACCTTTTTCATCGATTCAAAGTTGAAAGATTGGATAATAATCTTGTCATTTTGCGGCTTATCCAGATTTCTTTCCTTTAATTCCTGCGTTACTTCTTCTTCGATTCCGGGATAAAGCTGAGGTGCTTTCAATTCTATTAATATGCCGATTTTGCCGTGATAGCGGTCAAGTATCTCTTCGAAGGTAGGGATCTTTTCACCGGCAAATTGCTCCCCTTTGAAGCTCCCGGCATCAAGGCTACGCAGTTCTTCCAGTGTCAGCTCGCCAACTTTGCCAGTACCATCTGTTGTCCGATCTACAGTAGTGTCATGAATGATAACCAATTCGCCATCCTTGCTGCGCTGTACATCAATTTCAATGTAATCCGCCTTCATTTCCAGTCCCATATCAAATGCGGCGATTGTGTTTTCTGGTGCATAACCGGCAGCCCCGCGGTGGGCGACAGTATCAAACTGCCTCAATTCTCCAATGGTGGTCTCAGCAGCAAAAACCTGCTGGAAAGGACTAAGCATGAGGGTTAAGGCAACTCCGGTTCCGATTAATGTTTTCTTCATTTCTCCATCTCCTCTGCATAAAGTATGTAACAATGATAGATTAACGGAGAAATGTTTAGAGCATGTGTCGCATCTGTTTAAAAA
Source organism: Bacillus sp. ISL-39 (assembly GCF_018613295.1). Taxonomy (NCBI): domain Bacteria; kingdom Bacillati; phylum Bacillota; class Bacilli; order Caryophanales; family Bacillaceae; genus Bacillus; species Bacillus sp. ISL-39. Next base: position 147,350 of record NZ_JAGGQM010000005.1, on the reverse strand, counting down.
GAGTAATGGAATTATAAAATTATTTAGGAAAATATCCTTAGGTTTATTTACAATTTTATTTACGCTAATTGCAAATGAAAAGCCAATGTTCACTTTTAAATGAACATTGGCTTTCACTTTAATTAAACTTGTTAGTTACTTCTAATAGCTTATCCTTGTATTTTGTAATGTCAGATACTTTATCTATGTTAATAGTAGTTCGCTCATCATCATTAAATTGAAGGTATTTATTAGAAGAATTAAACCCAAGTCTACAAATCCATTTTCTAATACTGTTATCAAGTAGAATGTTAAAGTAGCTTAGATTGTCTCTATAGGATATCCTTTCTTCTGCAATTGTATCTTTAATTAGTATCTTAACTATTGCAAATCCTTCTATTTCCTCTTCAGTTGTGGCAATTTGAGGTTCATCTTTTATAAGGATTGCTTCAGAGGTTGCTGCAGCTTCTTTTTGGGCTTCCTCATCTGTATTAGTTGTTTTTAAGGCTGCATTGAGTTTATCGTTAACGAGTTCATTAATAAATTGTTTAAAAGCCTTTTTAATTATTGGCTCAAATTTTTCAAGAGTATTTTTAGTCTTAACACCTTCGTATATTTGGCTGATCATAAATTTTACAAACTCTTCAGTTGGGGTTTCCACTTGGTCGTTAAGATAGCTTTTGAGTTTATTTAAATATTTTAATTCTGAAGCTGTTGTAAATATGCTTTCTAAATTAAAACTGTTTTTCTTGAATTTTGCTAATTCAACAAGTGCGCTATCTTTTAGTTCTAAAATATTAAACTCGAAAAAGGGTGAAGTATCCATTTTATTTTGCTCTTCTAAATCTGTATAGAACCTATAGGTAATACCATTTGTTAAAATTGCAAATTTAGCAGAGGTAGTTCCGAAATACCTAAATAATTGAGAATCATGCTTTTGTAGTTTTTCATTTATTGATTTGGCCTCAATTAAAATTACTGGATTGCCTTCGTTCATAATGGCATAATCCACTTTTTCCCCTTTTTTAATTCCTACATCTGCAACAAATTCGGGAGTGAATTCTTCAGGATTAAATATATCGTAACCTAGTATTTGAAAGAAGGGCATGATAATTGAAGTTTTTGTAGCCTCTTCAGTTACAATAGTTGATTTCAATTTCGCTACCCTATTGGACAGGGTTTTAATTTGCTCCATAAAATTATCCATACTATTAATCCTCCTTAATAATGTTACTATTTTAAGATTGTTGAAAACGTTTACTTGTTAGTTTAATGTTACCACAATAATTGTTAAATGTAGTTAATTAAGCTTTTGTATCTTAAACGTTATATTTTTATGATAAAAATATTTTAAGGTTTCATAAAACTCCTAATATTTTGTTAGAATCAAAGGAGATACAAAAGTTCAAATTATTATTAATTTTAGAAAGTAGTGTTAAAGAATGAAAATACTAATATCCGGCTTTGAGCCATTTGGAAAAATGAAAATCAATCCTACAGAAGAATTGCTGCTGGAAGCAGAGATGTTCGAGATTGAGAATGTTGAAATCTCAACAATCCTGTTGCCGGTTAATTATGATGAGTGTGCAGAAGTCTTGATTAAAAAGATTGACGATACCCAGCCGGATGTTGTGATTTCCTGTGGACTGGCAGCAGGCAGGACGGCGATTACTCCGGAGCGTATTGGAATCAATATGAAGGATACAGGTTCCGGTGACCCTTATCCGGACAATAAGGGCAATATCCCCACAGATGAAATGATTGATGAGGAGGGACCGGACGGCTTGTTCGCTACTCTCCCCAACCGTCAGATTGAGAAAAATCTTAAGGGATTAAATATTCCTGCGGCGGTGTCGAACAGTGCTGGCACATTTATTTGCAATAACACCTTATATTCTGTTTTAAACCATATCCGAAAAAATAATCTGCCAATCAAAGCTGGTTTTATTCATTTTCCTGCATCGACAAAAATGTCAGCCCTCAATCCAGCCCTGCCTTCATTGCCCCAGGAAACAATGACACAAGCACTGAAGGTCATTATTGTAACTTGTGCCAACGATGGTGTATGAAAAATACCATTAGAAAGTTAGGGGGAAAAGATGAGTTTTGAAATTTCACCGCTTGGAGACATGGCGGTACAGATATCGTTTGGAGTGACAATAGATGAAGCAACGAACAGTCGAATCCGCCGATTTACCAAAAATCTAGAAAACGAAAAAATTGAAGGCCTTATTGAATGGGTGCCTGCCTACACGACAGTAACGATTTATTATCTGCCGGATTTGATAGACTTCGAGACTCTCATATCGGAGTTGGAACGGGTCAATCAATCTCCATCAAAAATGGGGCGTGATCGTCCGATAGTCTTTGAAATCCCTGTATGCTATGAAGGGGAGCTAGGGCCGGACCTGGCTTTTGTCGCTGAGTATCATAGGGTGACTGAACAGGAGGTCATCAATCTCCACGCAAACAGGGAATATCTGATTTATATGATGGGATTTATGCCTGGCTTTCCGTATCTGGGAGGCTTGCCTGAAAAGCTGGCTGTCCCGAGGCTTGAAAAACCAAGGGGAAATGTGATGCCTGGTGCTGTCGGGATTGGGGGGAATCAGACAGGTATTTACCCTGCTGATGTTCCTTCAGGATGGAGGATTATCGGTACGACTCCTGTTACACTGTTTTCACCTGAGAAGGAAGAACCGTTCCTGTTCAGTTCCGGTCATTATATTAAATTCGTGCCAATCAGTAAGGAGCAATTTTTAACCATAAAACAAATGGGTGATGCATACGAGGTAAACAGGTTTGAAAAGAGGTGAGGAAATTGTTTGATATTGATCTTAACTGTGATTTAGGTGAAAGCTATGGATTATTCAAAATTGGCAATGATAAGGAAGTGTTAAAGCATATCACTTCTGCCAATATCGCCTGTGGCTATCACGCAGGCGATCATAATGTCATGATGAAAACGGTAAAAATGGCAAAAGCATACGGTGTGAGGATTGGCGCGCATCCTGGCTTTCCAGACCTTCCTGGTTTCGGCAGGAGAGAAATGAAGTTGAGTGCTGAGGAAGTTTACAATCTTACTATTTACCAGATTGGGGCTCTTTCTGCGATTGCGAAGGCCTGCGGTACAAGAGTCGTTCATGTTAAGCCGCATGGAGCACTGTACAATATGGCCGCAAAAGATAAATCAATCGCGGATGCTGTTGCTGGTGCAGTGGCTGATGTTGATTCAACACATGTTTTATTCGGTCTCGCAGGCAGTTTCCTTGTGAAAGCAGGAAAGGAGCATGGCCTGCAGGTGGCTGAGGAAGTGTTTGCTGACCGAACCTATCAGCCTGATGGAACGTTGACACCCCGTACACAGTCAAATGCGATGATAGATGATGCTGATTTAGCGATCAGCAGAGTAATCCGGATGATACGAGCAGGAAAAGTAGAGGCAGTTGATGGGACGGACATTGACATCCAGGCTGATACGATCTGTATCCATGGCGATGAACCACAGGCACTACATTTTGCTTTAAAATTGAAGGAAGCTTTAATGGCAGAAGGAATCAAAGTCGGCAGAGGCTGGGATGCCAAATGACGGAACGACTGTTTAAAGTCCTGAAGCCCGGCCTGCAGACAACCGTCCAGGATTTAGGGAGGACAGGCTATCAGCAATATGGCATCAGTCCGGCAGGTGCAATGGATTCCTATTCCATGCAAATGGCCAATTTGCTTGTCGGAAACCCGCTTGGTGAAGGCGTGCTGGAAGCTGCCGTGCTTGGTCCAAGCCTTGAAGCATTGACTGATGCATCCATCGCCATCTGCGGGGGTGACCTTGAGCCGATGGTGAATAGCAGCAAAGTGCCGATGTGGAAATGCTTTGCTTTAAAAAAAGGCGATATCCTTTCGTTTAAAACGGTGATAAATGGCGCAAGAGCGTACATAAGCTTTGCCGGTGGAATCGATGTTCCGCTCGTATTAGGCAGCAAGTCCACGTTTATCAATGGAAAGCTTGGCGGTTTTAAGGGCCGTGCATTGGAGTCGGGAGATCTAGTATACGGAAAACCATTTGTTAGGAAAAATCGCTTTGTACATAAGAACTTGATTCCTGAGTACCCAAGGGAGATTGAAATTCGGGTGATCATCGGCCCTCATCAGGATAAATTTTCACAAACTGAAAAGGATCGATTTTTATCAAGTGAATATACTCTAACGTCACAATCAAACAGAATGGGATATCGTCTTGAAGGCCCCAAGCTGGAGACAATCGGCGGGTCTGACATCATATCCGATGCCATCCCGCTCGGAGGGATACAGGTTCCTGCTAACGGGCAGCCGATCATACTGCTGTCAGACCGGCAAACAACCGGCGGATATGCCCGAATTGCTACTGTCATCTCTGTCGATATTCCGTTCCTTGCCCAGACGATGCCTGGAACAAAGATCCGCTTTAAAGAAGTCACGATAGGAGAAGCGCAAGAACAGTACCTGAAACAGAAAAAACTATTTAAGTTCCTGTCTTGTTAAAGATCCCTGCGGCTAATGGCTGCAGGGGTCTTTTTGCTGCGCTGTTGAAAGCAACCACGTTACAGAAAGAGCCTTGTATAAAAAAGATTTTCCCGGTAATAACTGATAAAATCAGTATTTTTGGGGAGAGAGAAGATGTATCTACTATTAGTAATAGTTGTCTGGATTTTTTTCGCTTATAAATTTATTGATTGGTCGCAATGGAAAAAGCAGTACTCGACAATCTTGTTTTTTATGGTGGTCAACCTGCTCTACAACACTCTTTATTATAATCACACTCTATGGGCATTCCGCGGTATCACAGCTGACTGGCTGAACCATTCCCTCATCAATATCGCGTTCACTTTTTTTATTTGCCCGGTCGGACTGATCATTTACCTCCAGCGTTTTCCTGCAACAAGGAGGAACCAGCTGGTCTATGTCGGTGTATGGGTAGGCTTTTACACAATAATCGAAGCTCTATTCGCACACAGGGGAATGTTCGTTTACGATAATGGCTGGAACAGCTGGCTCAATATTTTGCTGAATTTAGTTTTGTTTGTGATTCTGTGGATTCACTATCGCAAACCGGTGATCGCCTGGATCATATCCATCCCAATCGCTGTTATGTTCTATTTATTATTTCCGTTTCCGCTGGACAGCCTAAAGTAAAGGCCTTTTTTGGCATTGATTGTTGCTTTTCGTACATGTTCGAAAATTGGGCTAAAAATGGTGTCGGGGCTCTTTTCGAAAGACTTCTGAATAAAATTTGCTTCAGTACTCGCAAAAACCCAGGTGCCGGCTTTTGCTTTTGATTGAGAAAGAAACGAAATTTACGAAAAATGCCTAAGTAAAAGAGGTGGCTTAACTTGTTGATACAGAATGTATTATCAGCACCGGTATTTCTGGTTCTGCTTTTCCTGACCTATATCGCCATGTGGATGTATATCACAAGGCATGAAGTAAGGCGAAGGAATAATAATCGACCATGAAAAATCCTAATTTTCTGGGAAATGGTACAATTATGATTGAGTTTCGTTCAATTAATATGCAATTAGCTTAGAGTTTGTGCAATTACCCACTTTGTTCAGGCGATTATCACTCTTGATTAAGAGAATCAGTAATAACAAGTGCTGATGAAAAGACAAAAACACGGTGGAAAAGATTCCACTGTGTTTTTTTAGTTTGAATTTCCGTTGATGTTTCAACAAAATAGATTCAACCAAGTACCTTTAATCAATAACTCTTGCGACTGCTTTGCCGCAGTTTTTACATTTTCCTTCGAGCACCACACTGTCCTGGAAGCTCTTAATTACATATTTCTCAATTTGCACGGTGTCCTTGCAATGTCCGCAAAAAACATTCCGGACGAGCATCTGACGGACTTCAGCAGGAATCATAAGCCATTTTTTATTGGCATCAAAAGAGCCTGTTTCAACCGGTTTTTGTGGGCTGAGGGAATTTGCCTGGTCAAGTCTCTGGATGACCTCGTGAATCCTTTCCGGGACTGGCTTGAAACTTTCATGCTCCAGCCATTCAATCAAGATGTCGATCAGTTCCTTGCTGTCTCTCTCTTCAATGAGATCAAGCAGATCCATTTTTACTTCTGGATGCTGGACAAGGATGAAATCCACATACTCATATCTCCCAAACTCAGCAGCCAGAGCGAACTCAGTGTAAATTCTTTCTGCCAGTTCATCCTTAATGAAGTCCCAGCCTTTGTCTGTATACATCAGAAGGGAAAGCTTATCGTCTGTTGTCAGGTAGCCATTAGCAAGCACCCATTCAACCTTCTCCATGACTTCCTTTTGTTTAATGCCTGCAAAAGCACCATACATAGAGGAATGATGAAGGTCAGCTGTATAGATTCTTCTGTCTTTTGAGCCTGCGAGAATCTTGCCAAGGAGGCCCTTCCCGCCGTACATAATGATTTCATTAGCAGCGAGCAATATTGTGGTAAGCTCATCTTCACTTAATGCATTCTTCATATTATTTTTCATATAAGAAACTCCCATCAGTTAGAACGTTAGATTGATTATTACACCATACTGCAAAATAGTCCATGCACAAGTAAAAATGAGGAATGCATCATTCTAAAAATTTATTGCATTCTAAAAAGTTAGAACGTAAAATATAATTAGAACGTAGTAATATATTGGAAGGTGATACGTAGTGGATTATATAAAGAAAACGATGGATGTGAATCTAGAGCAGCAAAAATTGATTTCGAGTCCGTTGCGGGTAAAAATCATTTATCTGCTTGCAATGAAAGCGATGACGGCAAAGCAGGTTGCCGATGAACTGGGGAAGTCAGCCGGCAGCATTCATTACCATATTCAGCAGCTGTATAATGGCGGGATTCTGGAATTGGAGGAGACGAAGGAAAACAGGGGAATCATCGAAAAATATTATCGCTCAAAGGCGACCCATTTTAACTTGAAGACGGAAGAGGAGAAGCCGGTCACGGAGCGAGTAGTGAGTCAGGGGACATATATTAGTTTAACTGAAGAGGACAGGAAGGAATTGCAGGATGATATAGACAGATTGTTTTTGAAATACGTTAAAAAATCAGCAGAGAAGAGTGAAAAGGATAAAGTTTCATATGAGATTAATTTCTCCTTAAAAAGAGAAATTGAGGAGGAGAGTTAGAGTGGAAAGTGCCATTAAGAAAAACCTTGTCTTATTCCTGATTGGGAAGGTGACCTCTGTCCTCGGGTCTTCGATTTATGCATTTGCAATCGGACTGTATATCCTGGCGAAAACAGGTTCAAGCCTCAATTTTGCCCTCACGCTTGTTCTCAGCATGCTGCCGCGGATATTGCTTGCCCCGGTTGCCGGTACTTTGAGCGACCGGCTGGACCGCAAGAAAATCATCATCTTCTCGAACTTTGCGAGTGCTTTTTGGCTTTGTATCATTCTGGGGTCCTTCCTATTTTTCACACAGGAGATTTGGATTTTATATGTCGCAACGACCGGACTGAGCATCATCAGCACTTTTTATTCCATCGCCGTTACCTCATCGATTTACAACATGGTCGGGCCGGATCATCTGCAGAGAGCAATGTCATTGAACCAGGCAGCCATTTCCCTTTCTGCGATTCTTGGTCCGGTTCTTGGCGGAGTCTTCTTTGGCATGATCCAGATACACCTCTTCATGGCGTTGAACATACTTACTTATCTCTTCGCAGCTTTTGCAAGCATCCTCATAGAATACAATTTATTTTCAAAGAAAAAACCAGACAAAAAAACATCTCGTATTACCGAAGACTTGAGGCAAGGCGTTTCGTATATAAAGAGACAGCCATTTCTCCTCCATCTTGTCATCTTGAGCGTCTGGCTTAACTTTTGGTTTGCAGTCTTTCCGGTGGCCATGCCGTATTTAGTTTTGACAGTACGGGAAATGTCCTCCATTCAGCTGGGAGTCATTGAAGGAGCATTTTCGGTTGGGATGATGGTCATGGCACTCATCCTGTCAGCAAGGAAGGAGATGAGAAGGAAGGAGCTATCCATCACAGGGGGGATGGTGCTGCTTTCAGCTGCCTTGATGATGATTGGACTGCCAGCATTGCCTGGATTCATGCACCTGCCAAACGCAGTGGTCTTCGGTTTCTTGATCAGCATAGTCCTGATTCTCTCTGCTTCAATCATATTCATCAACACACCTGTAAGTGTCCTTTTGCAAAAAAACACCCCTGACGAGTATCGAGGAAGGGTCATGGCCCTCCTTGAAACCGGTTCAAGCGCGATGACCCCTGCAGGGTTTATCCTGTTTGGTTTCCTGCTTGAAAAATTGCCTGTGTGGCTTTTGCTTGGCGTTTGTGGAACCAGCCTGTTCGCAGTCGTATTCTATCTTTACCGCGAGAAGATGTTCCTAACATTGCTGCGGGAAGAAGACCAGCCCAAAGCAGCATCAATCTAAATGTTCTATAACTGAATGTTGATTTCACAGTATTTGAAAATAGTCGGAAAAACTCCGCTTAAGTTGGAAACTCCCCAAATTTTTTAAAAAATAAGGGGAGTTTTTCCGGTTATTTCAGCCAAATCGTTTGATTTTGTCTAATTTATAGCAGTTAACCGGAATATCTCCGCTTATTTCTGCTTCATTAGCCTCCTCTATATACATTAGCAGGAAATTCTCCGCTTATGAATTCTCATACCTGCACGAAGAATGATAAAAGGCAAAAATAAAAGGATGAGCGGAGTCGCTCATCCTATTACCATTCCTTTGGCTCGTAATTCAAGTCGCTGAAAAGCTGCCTTTTCTCTTTCTTATTCAAGTCACGCCATTGGCCAATTGGCAGGTTCCCGAGATGGATGTTCATGATTCGGATGCGCTGCAGCCTGACAACTTGATATCCAAGGGTTTCGCACATGCGGCGGATCTGTCTGTTCAATCCTTGTGTAAGGATGATATTGAACTCGTACTTTGATAGTTGTACGACCTTTGCCGGAAGTGTTTTTGTTCCAAGGATCCTCACCCCTTCTGACATCGCCTTGACGAATTCTGGAGTGATGGGCTTGTCCAAAGATACAATATATTCCTTTTCATGCTTGTTTTCAGCGCGGAGAATTTCATTGACGATGTCTCCGTCATTCGTGAGCAGGATCAGGCCTTCCGAATCCTTATCAAGCCGACCGATGTTGAAAATCCTTAGTGGGTGATTGACAAGGTCGATGATGTTGCCCTTCACATGCCTTTCCGTTGTGCTCGTGATGCCGACCGGTTTATTCAAAGCAATATATACATAGTTTTGCGCCATCCTGATTTCTTCGCCATTCAGGCGAACCACATCCCCAGGCTCAACCTGGCTGCCGATTTTCGCAACCTTCCCATTGATGGTCACGCGCCCTTCCTCAATGAGCCGGTCCGCGCCGCGCCTTGACGTTTTACCAGTTTCGCTGATGAATTTATTGATACGCAGGGTAATCCCATCCTTAAATATGAAGTATACATTTAAGAATATTCCACATCCGGTTTATTTTCAAGCTTTCCTGCTGTCTGCAATAATAAACTGCAGGCAGATAGACGGTTTCTGTAAGAATTATATTTTAATGTAAAAAAGTGATTGGACATGGAGGAATTATATTGGTAGACGTCCTGACAGAAATAGAAATTAAATCCCCGGTTGTTAGGGCTTCAGAATATGGGGACGTGATTACTCTTTGGCAAAAGGCTCAGGCTGGGACTGGTTCGGGCTCCAGCTTAGCGACGGCGGTGAGCTGCTGCTTAATCAAATGTCCTCCGGTCAGCCAATGGCAAATATTATTGAAGAGGACGGAAGTATCCGTTTTACAAGATCCATAACTTTCAAGAAAATAAAGCGTTGGAAAAGGGTATGTAAAGTAACCGGCAGGAAAGGCTGGCTGATGGAAAGAGCAGATCACTCTCTGGAAAAGGTTTATGGAACTTGTTGGGTATGCAAACTGAAAAATGGGAACCTTGCTGCGAGTAGCAAGGTTTTTGTTTTACAAAATCAAGGAAAGTTCGTTAGGAAAAGTGTAATTTCATCGAAAATATGGCCATAAATCGCTCAGAAAGGACTATATAGGATTAAACCTGACCCAAATGGTCTAAATAAGTAAGGAAAGAGTTGGTAACTAAGGGGCTGGGAAGTTTGTTGAAGAAGATTGTTTTGCGAATACGGGAAAGTATATGGCTGAAGCCGGTTATTTACAGCGTACTGGCATTCCTGCTGGCATTGGCCGTGATTTATATCGATCATAACGAATTGGCTCAGGGAATAGTCCCTTCGTTTTTGCTGACAAATGTTGAGTTGGCGCAGACGATTTTAGGTTCGATTTCTGGAGCGCTGCTGACAATGACGACGATTACCTTTTCGACGATCATGGTCGTGCTGACTACATATTCATCTCAATTTTCTCCGAGGACACTAAGTAATTTTGTCGAAGATCCGGTGACGTTGCGCGTGCTGGGAATCTTCATGGGAGGCTTCGTCTACTCGATCCTGTCGCTATTGTTCATGAGTGAAACATGGTACGAGGGCCAGGTGATCTCAGCTACGGTCGGGGTCTTCATTGCGTTCATCTGTCTCGCATTCTTTGCCTATTTTATCCATAATGTCGCCACTTCCGTCCAGGTCAGCACGCTGATCAGGGAGATCACTGAGGGGGCTTTAAAGGTTATCAGAAGACAGGAGGATACACTGGAGAGTGAATACACAAATGTAATTGATGACAGGAAAGATGCGGGATTCACCTACGAATTTGTCCGGGATGTAAAATCCAGGGGGTACGGTTATGTTCAGCTTACAGACTATCAAGGGCTTTTGAAATATGCATCTGAAAACGGGCTCGGGGTCGAAGCTAATTTCCTGAACGGTGATTTTCTGACAGAAGACAGCATTGCCTTCAGAGTCCACCATAGTGGTGAAATCAATGAGGATATTGATGCTGTCTTGAATCAATACTTAAGGCTCGGAAAAGAGCGGTCTTCGATACAGGATCCTGAATTTGCGCTGCAGAAGATTGTGGAGGTAGCCTTGAGGGCCATCTCCCCGGGGATTAATGACCCGAATACCGCCAGAGTCTGTATTTCCTATCTAGGCATGGCCCTGTCCCATCTATGCCGAGTCCGTTCAAATGGAAGGTATATAGCTTATTATGATGAAGATTTGCAGCCGAGAATTATCGGGAAGCAAAAACGCACGATGGATATCCTGTATTTATCCTTTTATCAAATTGTCCATTATGGAAGCCAGGACTTTTCCATTCTTACTGCTTTGATCGACGCTTATTTGCTGATTGGAAAAACGGCTGACGATTCCTTGAAGAAAAGCATATGGGAGCTGTATATCTACAGCATGGAAAAATTTGATTCAAACGAGTTGAAGGAGCTCGATCAGATCTATTTGAATGAGAAAAAAAGAGAACTATCAACAGTACTGGGAATCGCTCTTTAATGAATTCCTGACTTTTCTAGACAAAAAATGACAAAATTCATCAATTTTATGGGTCAAATGTAATAATTCCATTGTGCGAAACCTAGTTTGTTTGTTATTTTAATAATGGAACTACTCCAGAATATTTAGAATTTCCAACAGACATTCATGCGGCGAGGCACAGGAGGATTTATTTTAATGGGCAATGAAGGGAAGATACAACGATACACCGGTTTATCTATAATTATTTTTCTTCTGTTCGCGGAGCTGATTGATTGGCTGACTTCATTTTATTTTTCCATAAGTAAAACGGAAGGCTTTTTGATTGATTTGGCTGTGTCCTTTTTCTACATCACATTGGTCTTCCTTGTATTTAAAGGATTAAAAAATGCAGCAGAGGATCTGGAAGGGCACAAAAAAAGACTGAAAAACATATTTGATACCCTGGATGTCGCGATTTGGTCCCATGATCTGAAGTCGGGCACACTGCTGATCACAACTGGTATCGAAAAATTATACGGACATTCATCCGAAGAATTTTATCAAGACAACACGCTCTGGAAAAAGGTCATCCATCCTGAGGATTTGCCCATCTTAGCCGAGAGGGAAGCTGGATTTTCAAGAGGGGAAGCTGTCACCAGTATATATCGGATCATTCGTCCTGATGGAGAGGTGCGCTGGATTCAGGACAGAGGCATTCCAGTCATTGATGAAAATAGAAATTTTGTTGATTTTACCAGTGTTCTATTCGACATTACCGACCGTCAGGAAAGTGAAGGACGCTATCGCAGTCTTGTGGAAATGTCGCCTGATTTGATTGCTGTTTACAGCAGAGGAAAACTGGATTATATCAATGAAGCTGGCTGCAGGCTGTTCAAGGCGGAAAGTCCGGCAGAATTGGTCGGAAAGCCGATTTCCAAGCTGATTCCCTCTGAGATACTCTCCCGGATAAAAAACCGTGAATTGACAATAGATGAAGATTTTGAGGAAAAACTGTGGTTCGAATTTAAGGCGACACAGTTGGACGGGCAAGAGATTGAGGTTGAAATGTCCGCGATGCCGATTTTATATGAGGGAAGAATGGCTGAACAAATTGTCGGCCGTGATTTGACGCAGCGTAAGAAGGCAGAAAAAACCATTAAATATATGGCCTATTATGACGTGCTTACCGGGCTGCCGAATCGGAACATGGTAAGGAAGCACCTGAATGCAGCACTATCAAACGGCAACGAGATGCTCGCAGTACTCTTCCTTGACCTGGACCGTTTCAAGATTATCAATGATACGAAAGGCCATCGTTTTGGCGACTTGTTGTTAAAGGTTGTTGCCAGCAGGCTGAAGAATGCAGTCAAGGATCAGGGGCTGGTATCACGCCAGGGCGGTGATGAATTCATCATTGTGCTCAAAGCTGTCAACAGGGAACAAGTCATTGAAGTTGCGGACAGAGTCCTAAATGAGTTTAATGAGGGGATCACCATCGATGGCCAGGAGTTTTTTGTGACCCCAAGTATCGGAATCAGCATGGCACCAGAGGATGGCCAGGATGAGGAAACGCTGATCAAGCATGCCGATACGGCGATGTACCTGGCGAAAGACAGTGGAAAAAACAATTACCAGTTTTACACGACTCAGCTGCACGGGCTTTCATCACGAAAAATGGAGCTGGAGAATGGTCTAAGGAAAGCATTGGAGCATAATCAGCTCATGCTTCACTATCAACCACAGTTTAATATGGAAACAGGGGAAATCATCGGAGTAGAGGCACTTGTACGCTGGATGCATCCAGAAAATGGTCTCATATCACCAGCAGAATTCATTCCCCTTGCCGAGGAAACAGGGTTGATCGTCCCGCTTGGCAAATGGGTGCTGGAAAAGGCGGCGGCGCAAAACAAAGAATGGCAGGAGAAAGGCTGCAGGCCGATACCGATGTCAGTGAACATTTCTGTGCGGCAGCTCCAGGAAGAGCGTTTCATTTATATGGTAAAACAGGTACTGTCCGATACCCAGCTGGCACCGAATTATTTGGATTTTGAGATCACTGAGAGCGTCATGCAGAACAGCGAGAAGACAGCGAGGATCCTGGACCAGCTGAAGGAGCTTGGCATAACGCTTGCGATCGACGATTTTGGTACCGGATATTCATCGTTAAGTTTGCTGAAGCATTTTCCAATTGATAAAATCAAAATCGATAAGTCATTTGTTGATGATATCATCCATCATTCCAACCAGGGAGCTATGGTCAAAACGATCATTGACATGGGACACAATCTGCAATTCGACGTCATTGCTGAAGGCGTCGAGGAACAGGAGCAGGTTGCATTTTTGCTCGAAAACGGCTGCGTGATCGGACAAGGCTATCATTTCAGCAGGCCTTTGCCAGTAGAAGAAATGGAAGAGTTGCTTTTTAAAAATACGAAACATGAAGGCAATCTGCAGTAGCGGAATGCCTTTGTTTAATTTTTTAACACTGTATATTGAAGCTTGCATTTGGGATGCTAAGGTTAAAAAAAGGAGTGCCTGGGATGAAAAGATTATTAATGGTGTCAACATTGGTTTTTGCTCTCTTTTTAGCCGGAGCAGTGCAGGCTCAGGGAAATGCCAATTGTAAAAAACTAGAAAAAACATTCAATACAAATGTAGAAACCGAAAATGGTGTCTGCAAGGTGGAAATTGTCCGTGAAAATATCAACCCGACGCATATGGGGAAAAAGCTGTCTCCGGAAACGATGGAGCTGGTCTTCCATTTCGGATTTGAAAAGGTAGATGGACAGGTTGCTGTCATGGGAGAGCTGGCGCTTATGCAGGAAGAGGTAAATCCTGTTCTTGATGAATTGCGAAAAGGGAAGCTTGAAGTAACAGCAGTTCACAACCATATGATGCATGAGGAACCGAGAATCATGTATGTCCATTTCCAGGGGATCGGCGATATGGAACAGCAGGCAAAAACGATTAAAGCAGCGATTGATAAGACGAGTAAATAGGGCGGGTACAAGGAAACGTACACAGCAGCAGCCAATCAATACGAAAAAGCAGCGGATTTTAATTTCGCTGTTTTTCTAAGAGATAAGATAAAATAAATTTTACTAAGAGAGAATTGTCCAGCTCCAGCTGACCAAGTCGCTTGCGGTTTACTAATGATGTTTAACAGAAGTGAGATTAGGCTATTACACTTTCGTATACTAAAGGAGGAGGAACAGATCAATGAATGAAAAATACAAACCATTATTTGAAACCTTTACGTTCCCTAATGGAATTAACCTGAAAAACAGACTTGTCATGGCACCGATGACCAACTTTTCGTCGAATGAGGATGGAACTGTAACGGACGCAGAGGCAGAATATTATGCCCGCCGTTCGCAAGGCGTCAGCATGGTGGTAACTGCGTGTACATATGTGACACGGAACGGGAAAGGGTTTCATGGAGAATTCGGTGCCGATACCGATGAAATGATCCCAAGCCTTAAGAGGCTGGCAGCAGCGATAAAAGCTGAAGGTGCAAAAGCGGTGCTGCAAATCTTCCATGGCGGCCGCGAGTGTCCTCCCGAGCTTGTGCCAAACGGTGATATCGTCAGTGCGAGCGATATTCAATCAGAGCGCAATAGCGCGAAAGCACCACGAGCATTGTCGGGAGAGGAAGTGGAACAAATCATTGCCGCATTTGGGGAGACAACCCGCCGAGCGATTGAAGCAGGCTTTGATGGAGTCGAGATCCATGGGGCCAACGGGTATTTAATTCAGCAATTCTTTTCCCCTCATTCAAACAGACGCGATGATCAATGGGGCGGCTCCCTGGAAAGAAGGATGGCATTCCCATTGGCTGTTGTTGATGAGGTAAAAAGAGTGACCGCAAAGCATGCAAAGGAACCATTTATTGTCGGATATAGGTTTTCACCGGAAGAGCCTGAGGAGCCGGGAATTACGATGGCTGATACTCTGGAGTTGATAGATGTCCTGGCAGATAAAGAGCTCGACTACTTGCATGTCTCATTGAACGATTTCTGGTCGAAGCCAAGAAGAGGTGTCAACGATGACCGATCAAGAATGGAAATCATCCAAGAACGAGTCGGCAGCAAAGTTCCTGTCATCGGTGTCGGTTCGCTATATAGCGCAGATGATGTAATCAAAGCATTTGGAACTGGAGTACCATTGCTTGCGTTAGGCCGCGAACTAATCATTGACCCAGATTGGGTCGAAAAGGTCCAAACAGGCCGTGAAAATGAAATTGAAACAAAGATCGATACTGGTGCGCAGGCTCGGCTATTCGTTCCGGATCCATTATGGCAGGCAATCGTCAATACACCAGGCTGGTTTCCAGGCATTCAATAAAAAAATTGCATTTATAAGAACCAAAGCTGCTGTTTTGGTTCTTTTTTTCGTTCATTTTAATCGGATTTTCCTTAGCTGAGATTTTTATTGGCGAAGTTCACAACTTTATTGGCGAAAATTTCAAATTATTGGCGAAAATACGGACTTATTGGCGAAGTTCACAGGTTTATTGGCGAACTGGAAATTACCCTCGTTTTTTTCCAGTTGTTTTGCCATAAAAGTGTAAGATATATCACCGTAAGCAGCAGGTGAAGTCTTTATAATGAAATTATGTAAGGGCTTACATTTATGTGAGACCTGAATCCACCTAGACTGACGCAGCTTAGCCAGGAACGACAACGGGAGGGGATGTTTGTGTTGCTGACGGAAGAACAGAAAATGGTGCTGGATATTTTTGAGGAAATGAAAAACCATGGGCATGAACAGGTGATTTTCAATTATGACAAGGCAACTGGATTGAAGTCGATCTTCGCAATCCACGATACGACGCTCGGCCCTGCGCTTGGGGGATGCCGGATGTGGAATTACGAATCTACAGAAGATGCGTTGCGGGATGTTCTGCGCCTTTCCAAAGGAATGACCTATAAATGCGGTGTTTCGGGGGTGGCGTATGGAGGCGGGAAAGCGGTCATCATAGGTGATCCTAAGTCGGAAAAATCGGATGAGCTTTTCCAGGCTTTCGGCTCATTCATCGAAACATTAAAGGGACGCTTTTACACAGGAACGGATGTCGGTACTGTCGGGATGGATTTCGTTTCTGCATCAAAGCAAACAAAGTATCTGGTTGGGTTGCCTGAAGAATATGGCGGCAGCGGGAACTCTGCTGTTATTACGGCCTTTGGTGTGTGGAAGGCAATCAAGGCAACTGCAAAAGAAATCTTTGGCACAGATTCACTTCTCGGTCGGAGAATAGCTGTCCAAGGCCTTGGTAAGGTCGGCCGCTTTCTCGTTGGCCACCTTCATGAAGAGGGAGCGAAGCTGATTGTCACTGATATTTTTGAAGAGAATGTAAAAGAAGTCCGGGAGCAATATCCGGATATCGAAACAGTCGACCCTCTTGATATATACAGCGTAGAGTGCGATATATTTTCACCCAATGCATTGGGCGCCGTTATCAATGACATCACGATCCCAAAACTTAAGTGCCTGGCAATTGCCGGAGCAGCGAATAATGTACTGGCAGAAGAACGTCACGGCGACATGCTGCATCAGAAAGGCATCCTCTATGCTCCGGACTACGTGACAAATGCAGGCGGTTTGATTCAGGTTGCAGACGAACTTCACGAGTACAGCAAAGACAGGGCGTTCAGGAATGTAAGCATGATTTATGACATTCTGGAAAAAATCTATAAAATCTCCAAATCTCACGATATACCAACGTATAAAGCTGCAAATATATTAGTGGAAGAGAAGATTGAAAAAATCAGCCGGATTCAGAGCAAGTATACAGGCTGAACAACAGGAGATGACAAGCATGCGCTATCGAAGCTTTACAGATGTCATTGATGCTGCACGGACAAGACCGCCTGTAAAAATGAGCGTCGCTGCCGCACACGACCGGGATGTGCTCGATGCTGTCAAAGCGGCTGTGGAGCTCGGAATCATCGAACCTTATCTAGTCGGCGACCCGAAAAAAATTTTTGAACTGGCGAAGGAAATCGACTTTTCTGTGGAGGAGTATCCTGTATATCCTGCCTATACTGAAAAGGAGAATGCTTTTATTGCCGCTAAACTGGCAAGCGAGGGACATGTTCAGATTATCATGAAAGGGTTCGTGAATAGCACCCCATTTTTAAAAGGGGTTCTTCATAAGGAGCTTAATTTAAAAACTGGCAGTGTCATCAGCCATATCTCCGTTTTCGATATACCGGGGGCTGCACGGCTGATCAGTATGAGTGATGGCGGGATCAATATAGCTCCGGATTTTCAGCAGAAGAAGCAGATCATCCTGAATGCGGTCGAGTTCCTCGACAGAATTGGAGTCGACCGGCCGCGGGTAGCGATTCTGGCAGCCAATGAACGAGTCAGCGAAAAGATGCCTGTGACTGTGGAAGCCGATCATCTGGCCATGCTGATAAAAAATGAAGCGAGTCAGGAGCTGCTGATAGAAGGACCGCTTCCGCTCGACCTCGCAATCAGCAGGGAATCGCTCCTCCATAAAGGGCTGGAAAGCGAGCTTGAAGGCGAAGCGGACCTGCTCATTGTTCCAACGATTGAGGCAGGAAACTTCCTTGGCAAGGCGATTACCTATTTTGCACAGGGAACTATGGCGGGAATCGTGCTTGGTGCAAAAGTGCCGCTCGTATTGAACTCCCGGTCAGATACAGCGGAGGCAAAATTGGCCTCGATTGCACTGGCCGTCGTTGCGGCATCCAATACAACGGTCAGCGTTTAGATAGGAGAGGTATTATGAAAATCCTTGCGGTAAACCCAGGGTCTACTTCTACAAAGCTAGCAGTTTATGAAAATGAAAATTTGCGTTTTGAACAGACCATCCGCCATCCTGATGCTGAAATCATGAAGCTTCCGGAATTGGAAAACCAGCTTCCGTACAGGCATAATTCCATCATGGAAGCTTTACGGCTGCAGGTGTTCAATCCTTCACAGCTGGATGCTGTCGTTGGCCGGGGTGGAATGCTGAAGCCAATGGACAGCGGGACCTACATGGTTGATGAAAATTTGCTGAATGATGCACGATCAGGGAAATATGGCAATCATGCTTCGAACCTGGGGTCGATGATTGCTGCCGAAATAGCTGGTGCCCACCACATCCCAGCCTATATAGTGGATCCTGTATGTGTGGATGAGCTGGCAGAAGAAGCAAGGATTTCCGGCCTGGCTGATATAGAAAGGAAAAGCCATGTTCATGCACTCAATATTAAGGCCGTTTCACGTAAAATTGCAGCTGAACTCGGAAAGGATCTAGTTGAAACGAACTTTGTCGTGGTCCATCTTGGAGGCGGCATTTCAGTCGCTGCACTTCAAAATGGCAGAATCATAGATGTCAACAACGCCGAAAATGAGGGGCCATTCTCTCCCGAACGGGCAGGCGGGCTCCCGGCAAAACAGCTAGTCCAGCTTTGTTTTTCAGGGAGATATACCGAAAAGGAATTACTTCAGCGGATGACCAAGCAGGGTGGGGTGTATTCCTATCTCGGCACCAAGAATCTCATAGGTGTTGAGAGACGGGCCGCTGAGGGTGACACGGAGGCTGCCCTTATTTTAAAAGCGATGGTACATCAGATTGGAAAAGAAATTGGGGCTATGGCCACCGTAATGGAAGGGAAGCTTGACGGAATCATCCTGACCGGGGGAATCGCCCATTCAGATATGATAACAGGTTTAATCAAGAAGAAAATCAGTTTTCTGGGAAAAGTTTTCGTACTGCCTGGTGAAGCGGAAATGGAAGCATTGGCTGCCGGTGCTTTACGAGTGATGAACGGGCTGGAGGATGTGAAAATATATTGAAAATGGATCTGTTCATGTTAATTGTTACTTTTACAACCTGTTGATTGTACTGGAAGGCGCGAAGACTCCTCCGAAAATGCTAACGCATTTCCATCGTGCGTGGGCAGTTTCGAGGAAGCAATTCAATGTCCTGCGGGATGAGGAAGTCATGGGGAGACCCCGCATGCGCTTAAAGCGACGAGGAGGCTCCCCCACTGCAAGGAAGAATTTGATCTTTGAAAAAGCCGGCAGTAGGGCTTTTTCATAATTATTCCCAAGGAAGAATTTGATCTTTGAAAAAGCCGGCAGTAGGGCTTTTTCATAATTATTCCCAAGGAAGAATTTGATCTTTGAAAAAGCCGGCAGTAGGGCTTTTTCATAATTATTCCCAAGGAAGAATTTGTTCTTTGAAAAAGCCGGCAGTAGGGCTTTTTCATAATTCTTCCCAAGGAAAGCAAAGCGCCTGGAACGAAAATCAACAGCCGTGTTTAACAGAGCTATGAAATAAAAGGCCTGAGCCCCCGTGTATTACGAGAGGCTCAGACCTTTTTTTCGCTAGAAGAAAAAACTCTTAAACTGTAAATTATCGAAGACTTTTTTCGGAAGCAAGCAGGCTTTCATAGACTTTTATATTTGCATAAACAGCAGATAAAATTGGGGCATCCAAACCCAATTCCTGAGCCTTCTCCAGCAAATAGCCAAAGAGGTGATCAGCTTCTGTCGGGAGTGATTTTTCCATATCACGCTGCAGGGAGGATTTCATTCCATGGCCAATTTCATTCATTTTCCCTAGGGTGGCTTCCATTGAGCCTTGTGCAAGATTCGCGCCGATCCTCTCCATGATTGCCGCAGCTTCATGCACCAGTCTATCGATTGTATTCCAGCCATGCTCTTGATCGCGAATAGGGCCGATTGGTGACCTGAACAGGGAGGTGATGCCGCTTAGGGAGGTAATGAATAAGTACTTGTGCCACATTTCCTGCTGGATCTTTTCAGAAAGGCGGAAGCTTGCCTTCGTTCCGCTGAATGCTTTTTCCAGCAGTAAAATCCGTTCCGTTTTTTCGCCATTCCATTCACCGAATACGAAATCATGGATTGGGCTGGTTTGAACGATTTTACCATCATGATCCAGTGTTGTCTCAATAAAGCATAGGCCGCCAATTATTCTTTCAGCCCCGAATGCCTCTTTCAGCACATCTACATGGGCAATTCCGTTCAATAATGGCAGAACCATCGTCTCATCTCCTACATACGGCCGGATGTCCTCGATCGCGCCCTCCAAGTGGTAGGACTTCGTAGAGACAAGAATAACATCATATGGTTCCACATTTTCTCCTGCCAAAACCGTCGCTGGTTCCGGAATATGTATATTCCCGTGAATGCTTTCCACCAGCAAACCATTTGATTGAAGCTGCTGCTGGCGTTTTTGGCGCACCAAAAACGTTACATTTTCTCCTTTTTCCAAAAGGCGTCCGCCAAAGTAGCCGCCAATTGCACCTGCTCCTACGATCAATATCTTCATTTCCCTCAACCTCCTTGACGATGTAAAAGGGCACGCCTGGAATCAAGCGTGCACCATGGTTGTTTTAAAATTAGGCTCTTTTCTCAAACTTTGTTGCTATTGACTACAAAATAGGATTGTATTACCTAAGTTTCTTTACAAAATTAACGCTTATTATGAGAAAAGAGCTTGCAAACTTAGTACCGACATACAAAAATGACTTTACATCACGTTAAAATCGGCTTTAAGATTTTAACAACAAACTTTACGAAAACAGCCTAAAATTATCAAAAAGCTTTATTTGGTTCAACTTCGAGAATTGTCCAGCTCCAGCGCCTAGCCAGGTCTGGACAAGGCGCTGGAGCTTTTCTATTAATATGCAAGGAAGGCTGCTAGCAGCCCGCCTGCTGTAATAAGGACAAAAATGATTTTTGCAAAAAGGGGAAGCTGCTCTTTCCCTTTGTCATTAACCTGATTTTCTTTCTCGTTGACTGATTTGCGATATTCGGGGCTGCAGCATCCGCTCATCGTTACGCCACCTTGTTATACTTGGAAATATCCTCTTCAAGCGGAATGTTTTTAGCCCGCGCCTTCTTAGCAGCGTTGAAGAAAATAACCGTGATGACAGCTGTTATAATTAATGCGCCGATATTGGATACTGTCAGAGACTGGCCGAATCCAATTTGGGCATTAAGGATATAGGAAGTCGTAGCTGCTGTCATGAACATTCCAGGAATCACGGCGATCCAGTAATTCTTCTTGGCAATGAACAGGTACATGGCACCAACCCAAAGCGCGATGACAGCTGTTGACTGGTTAGCCCAGGAGAAGTATCTCCAAAGAAGTGTGAAATCCACCTTTGTCAGTGCGAAAGAGATAACGAACAACGGAACAGCAATCCAAAGACGGCTGGCAATTTTCTTCTGTGAAAAATTGAAGTAGTCAGCAATAATCATACGCGCGCTGCGGAAAGCCGTATCACCAGAAGTGATTGGCAGTACAATTACACCAAGTACAGCAAGCGTTCCGCCGATTGCTCCAAGCATCAATGTTGAAGCTTCACTTACGATAGCTGCAGGTCCGCCGTTAGCCAGCATGTCGTTCAAGCCGTTATAGCCATCGAACAGGCTCATCGCAGCTGCTGCCCAGATCATCGCGATGACACCTTCAGCGATCATCATGCCGTAGAAAATCTTGCGGCCATTCTTTTCATTTTGCGTTGTACGAGAAATGATCGGTGTTTGTGTTGCATGGAAACCTGATAGCGCTCCGCAAGAAATCGTTAAGAACAATAGCGGGAAGATCGCTGCATTACCAGGATGGAAATTCGTTAAAGATAATTCAGGAATCGGTGCTCCAGTGATGACAAGCATTGCGCCAACTCCGACTGCACTGATCAACAGCAATGCGCCGAAGATCGGGTAGAAACGGCCGATGATTTTATCAACAGGAAGAAGCGTCGCCAAAATGTAGTAAATAAAGATTGCCCCGATAATCAGGCCCATCGTTACTTTTCCATCCATCAGATTATGCAGCAGGCCAGCTGGAGCTGTGACGAAAACGGTTCCAACTAGAAGTAAAAGAAGAATCGCGAATGCATTAACCACGTGCTTCATGACTTTTCCGAGGAATTTTCCTGCAAGTTCAGGAAGGTGTGCGCCTCGGTTACGGATAGAAATCATACCTGTTAAGTAATCATGGACAGCACCAGCGAAAATTGCGCCAAGAACGATCCAAAGGAAAGCAACCGGTCCGTAGAGCGCTCCCATGATCGGCCCGAAAATAGGACCTACACCAGCGATATTAAGGAGTTGGATCAAAGAGTTCTTCGCTGTAGACATTGGCACATAGTCAACGTCATCTTTATGGGTATAAGCCGGAGTATAACGGCCTTCGTTCACTCCGAATACCTTCTCTACAAATTTGCCATACGTAAAATAACCAATTATTAAAAGTGCGATACCAGCTAGAAAGGTATACATATGAAACCTCCTCGAATTTGAATTGTATGCGTTTTCATTAAGTATAATAGAGAAGGTGGAATTATGGCTGTTTTGTGAACAAGATGCAGAAAAGTGAGCTTGAAGTGCAAAATTTGTCGATTGAAATGCAAAAAAGCATCCTTAAGATGCTTTAAATAATTTATAATTCTAGTTGGATTCTGAGCGATTTTACATAATTCCGGCTGACTGACAGCATTTCATCCCGGCCAGCGATTTCCAGTTGATAGGCTCCATTGAACCAGGGGGTAAGGCGGATAACATAATCCAGATTCACAATATAGCTTTTATGAATGCGGAAAAAAGAATACGCTGTCAATCTGGCTTCAAGGTCCTTTAAAGGAATTTTGGTTTCATATTCCCTTGTTTTTGTAACAATTTTTGAATACTTTTCTTCTCTCGATATGTACAGGATGTCATTTGGATCGAGATAAAAGATTTCGCCATCACCTTCGACGGCGAGCTTTCCAGTCTGCTTGCCCGACTCTTGCTCGGCAGGCATCAGGAAATGCTTTTCAATTCTTAGGATCGTTTCCTTCAGCTGATTCTCGTCATAGGGTTTTAGCAGGTAATCAACTGCTTCGTATCTGAAAGCCTCGGCAGCAAATTGCGGATAGGCAGTTGCGAACACAATCAGCGGTGTTTTTTTAAGTTCCATCAGCGCTTTTGCTGCTTCCATCCCATTCATTTTCGGCATTTCAACATCAAGGAAGACAACATCAGGATGCAGCTGTAAGGCCTTCATGACTGCAGCTTCACCGGATTCAGCTTCCCCGACAACCTGGATGGAAGGGAAGGACTGCAATAAATGCTTCAGCTCATCCCTGCTGTATAATTCATCATCAACGATTAATGTACGTATCATCTTGTCCATCTGTCATTCCTCCGCTTGGGAAATCATAAAAGAAATCTTTGTCCCTTTTCCTGGCTCACTATCAATCCGCAGTGACGCTGATTCCCCAAAATTCATCGTTAGTCTTCTATTTACATTGAAAAGTGCAATCCCGCTCCCTGTTTCTGAATCAATTATTTGTTTACCCAACAGGTCGATCCGTTCCTTGCTCATTCCCTGTCCATTATCTTTCACCGTTACTAAAGTGCTTTTATCGACTTTATGGATCTCTATAAGAATTTGGCAGTCATGATCCATATTCTTGATCCCGTGTTTTACGGCGTTCTCTACAATTGGCTGAAGAGTGAGCGGCGGGATTTTTACAAGCAAAGCGTCATCATCAATATCATAGGTAACCATTAGTTTTTCTACAAATCTGGCCTCTTCAATTGCTAAATAGGCTTTCACATGGGCTAATTCCTGCTCAAGAGTTGTCAATGGCACCGTCGTCGCTGTCAGGTTCTGACGCAGGAAATGGGAAAGAGACACTAACAGCTTCCTTGCTTTTGATGGGTCAATCCTGATCAGCGAGGTAATGACATTCAATGTATTGAAAAGGAAATGAGGGCTGATTTGTGCCTGCAGGGCCTTTACTTCAGCTTCCTTGGCAAGCTGATAGGCTTTTTCAGCTTCGGCGATTTCAAGCTGGTTGCTAAGCAGATTGCTGAGTCCGGATATCAACTCAATGACGACATTGGTGATTTCCTTTTCCGATTTAAAATAAAACTTGAGTGTGCCAATCGTCTCATCACGCAGTTTCAACGGAGCGATCACGGCTGCGCCAAGCGGGCAGCTTAGCTCGCGGCAGTGAATCGTTTCATCATTGGCGACGACAAGTTTGCCACTTTTCAGTACATCCCTCGTAATCTGAGTCTGGATAGGACTTGTTGAGCGATGATGGTCATCAGCAAGCCCGACATGTGCCAGGATTTCAGATTGGTTTGTGATTGCGACTGCGCTAGTCTGTACTTCGGTGTGTAAAATCTGGCAGACAGCCCGTGCTGATTCTGAATTGATGCCCTTGCGCAGGTAAGCAACCGTCTGGTCGGCAATCCGCAGTGTTTTTTGCGCAAGCATCGCCCCAGTTTTTTCTTCTTCAGAAACAACATTCTTGATAACCATCAAAAATAAAGCAGATCCAAGTCCATTTGCAATAATCATTGGAACCCCGATAATTTCAACGAGTGTTTGCGCTTGGTCATAAGGCTTGGCAATCAAAAGGATAATCAGCATTTGCACCGTTTCGGCAATCGCCCCGACCAGGAAGGCGGTCCTCAGATTGACATTATTTTTCTTCTTTTGAAAACGGCCGGCGATAATTCCGGCGACGATTGCTGCGAGTCCGCAGGCAAGAGCGGTGAAGCCTCCGAGCGTGAAACGATGGAGACCCGCGATTAGGCCTGCCCCAATACCGACCTTGTAGCCGCCCAGCAAACCGGCAATCACGATTCCGATGACCCGGGAATTGGCAATGGCTTCATCCGATGCCAGGTCAGCAGCCCAGGGGTTGAACTGCAGATTATCCGTTGAGAAACTCATGCCGGAATATGTGCCGATAATCCCGAAAAAACCAAAAAATAGTATGGCGAGATATTGCTGTCGCCTGTTCAGGGAATCATGGTAAATCAACCCCCGGAAGAAGCGGAATCTCGTTAAAATGAAGGCAATCGTCACAATGATGCCAAGCCGTTCCAGCATCGTAATGAGTAATTCGAACATAACCGTACTCCTCAGGAAGTATTTGCACTTATTTTAAATGAATGCTTAGGAAAAACAAAGATACACTGTCCGAATTTTAAATAAAAATAAGCCTGGCGTGCAGCTGCCAGGCTTTGTCCAGGGGGGAAATGAAATTTTGCTTGTGCAATTATGGTGGATTATAGGGGAATTTCCTTTTTTATAGAGAGAATATCCTTTTTATAGCGACTTTCTAATTTATATAGCGGAAATTTGATTTTTATAGCGACTTTCTCGTTTTTATAGCGATTTTTTAATTTTTATAGCGAAATGGAAATTTCAATGGATTTTTTCCAGTTCAATTGCTGGATTCAAATACGCGGGCTGCTGACTTATTGGCGAACTGGAGATTGCGCTTGGTCTTTTCCAGTTCGCCGCCACTTGGAAATCCTAATTTATATTAATATCGCCGCTTGATACATCGGCGTTAATTTCGTATTTGCCGCTTCCGTATTTGCCGCGAAGGCGGTTATCGGATTCTTCTTTGTTTTCAAGCGGGAAATCACTTGATATGTCGCCGCTGCTGGCTTTCCCGTTCAATGTAAAGTCAGCATCATCTGGCAGATCCAGCTCGATATTGCCTGAACTTACATTTAAGTTAACGTCATCTCTCAAAGCATCCATCTGGATTTCGAACTCACCAGAGGAAATATCAGCATCAAGCTTGCCAGAGTAGTTTTTGACATTGACACTGCCGGAACTGACTTCAAATGAACCAGAGCCAGCAGCTAATGAGTTGATTTCCACTTCGCCTGATGAGCTTTGGTGTTTGAATGTTTCAACATCCAGGTTTTCCAGTACCATTCTTCCTGATCCGATATCAACCGTAAGTTCCTTCAGTATCATTGGAGAATCAGCGGAATGTCCTTTGAATATTGCTTCGCCTGAGCCAAGCTCGATTGCCATATTCTTTTCATAGTCTTCGGGAATATAAACTGTCAAAGTAGTCTGATCCATTTCAAACCAGTTGAACCAGAAGAATCCTTTGCGTTTAACAGTAACCTCGATATCATCACCATGTCCAGCAACTTTTACTGTTCCTTTGCCCTTAAGCTCGGCGCGGACATCATCCCGGTCTTCTGGCACAATCATTGTCTCGACGCTTGAAATATCAATACTGATGTTTTTCGTTTGATTGGTCACCTTCACCGCGTCTTCCGCCTGTGCAAAGTTTACTCCGCTGCCATCGAACAAATAATTCCAACCAATATATGCCCCGGTAATCAGCAGGAAAATAACTAAAATCCGTTTCATTTTTTACAATCTCCTTTCACGTTTCATTCTATATCCAGAATAAGGGGAATCGAGCTTAATCCCAATGCACCTCCGATTTAAATCTCGATAAGACCTGAGGCGGATTTTGGGTTAGGTCGCTCAAATGTGGCTCCTTTCGAAAAGACTTTATTAGGTTGAGGAAGCAACAAAGTTTGCGAAAAGAGCCCAAAAAAAGAAGCCAGATTCCGTACGGCTTGGGAATCTGGCTTCTGGTTGGGTGTTAGTTAGGCCTTTGCTTCGAAAAGTTTAGCTATTTCTACAATTGTTTCAACTGATTTAATCATGTTATCAACCGAGATATATTCGAACCTTCCGTGGAAATTCTCTCCGCCTGTAAAAATATTCGGTGTCGGCAATCCCATATAGCTAAGCTGGGAACCGTCTGTGCCGCCGCGGATCGGTTTGACGATCGGCTTGATGCCGAGATTTTCCATTGCTTCATAGGCGATATCAACGATTTCCTTCACCGGCTCGATTTTATCCTTCATATTATAATACTGATCGTTCATTTCAAGTTCAACCCGGGTTTCACCATAAGTCAGCCTTAAATGATTGGTGATTTTCTGCACCAAGTCCTTGCGTGCCTGAAAGCTGTCACGGTCAAAATCACGGATGATATAGTGAAGCGTTGTTTCTTCCACATCACCGTTGATCGAGCTTAGATGGAAGAAGCCTTCATATCCTTCCGTATGCTCTGGCGCTTCTTCTGCCGGAAGCTGGCTGTTGAATTCCATCGCAATTTTTGCGGAGTTCACCATTTTTCCTTTTGCCGTTCCTGGGTGGACGTTCTTGCCTTTGAATGTCACCTTGGCGCTGGCTGCATTAAAGCTTTCATACTCCAGTTCGCCAAGCGGACCGCCATCGACGGTATAGGCGAATTTTGCATTGAAGGCCTCGACATCGAACTTATGAGGTCCTCGGCCGATTTCTTCATCTGGCGTGAAGGCGATACGAAGCCTGCCATGCTTGATTTCCGGGTGCTTGATCAAATAAGCCATTGCTGTCATGATTTCGGCGATACCGGCTTTATTGTCGGCTCCAAGCAGCGTGGTTCCGTCAGTAGTAATGAGAGTATGTCCTTTATATTTAGGGAGCTCCGGAAAATCCGCAGGTGACAGGATGATATTCTGTTCCTCGTTCAGGATGATCTGGTTGCCATCGAAGTTTTCAACAATCTGCGGATTGACATTTTTGCCGGTAAAATCAGTTGCCGTATCGACATGGGCAAGGAAGCCGATCGTTGGCACTTCTTTATCTGTATTGGCAGGAAGGGTGGCCATCACATAACCATTGCCGTCAATCGTCACTTCTTCCATGCCGATGGATTTCAACTCCTCGACGAGCATATTGGCAAGAGTGAACTGGCCTTCCGTCGAAGGGGTGGTTTCACTGTTTTCATTTGATTGAGTATCTACTTTTACATAAGAGGTAAATCTTTCGATAATCTCGTTTTTCATTTGCTTTCAACTCCCATTCGTATGTATATTTTCATATTAGCACAGATTGTCTGTAACACCATTTGAAAAAGAGTGAAAATTCCATTTTTTGCATGTATAATATATAGAAAAGGAGGCTGGGGAATATGGGTTATGTGTTCACGGCTATTGTATTGTTTGTTGTGTTTTTTTCGATTTACAGAATCATCACTTCCGGGAAACTGCCAAGCAATAATTATACTCCTTTTGATGATCTTGCCGAGGGAAAAAAGAAAGATGATTGATATCGGCGTCATCATTGTCCTGATTGTGTCTCTCTGGTCTATCACGATCACATTGCAAAAATTGGCGGCAAGAATAATAGATGGGCAGGACCAGCAACTCAAGCTTCTGGAAGAGATCAAGGAAGAACTTCAAAAAAACAGAGGATGAACTTTTCACTTTACATATATAAGAGTTAAGGCTAGGATAAAGATAATTGAATATTCGATGTACTACTAGGGGTGCCCTGCTTGCGGGCTGAGAGAAAGACGCTGAGTCTTTTAACCCTTCGGACCTGATCTGGGTAATACCAGCGTAGGAAAGTGGTGTGAGAGAATTTTTCTTGCTTTGCTTTTAAGCCAGGTCCATTTTATGGATCTGGCTTTTTTATTTTTCCAAGGAGGTGTTTTCAATGGAACTGAAAGATCAAGTGGTTTTAGTGACTGGCGGGAGCCGTGGATTGGGGACTGAAACGGTCAAGGCTTTTGCAAGAGAAGGCGCGAAGGTCATCATCAACTATTTTCAGAATGAAGAAAAGGCTAAGAATTTGGAAGAACTGATTGGTGAGAAGGCACTTGCTGTCAGTGCGGATATAAGGGATCCAGCGCAGGTCCAAAGCATGTTCAGGCAGGCAAAAGAGCATTTCGGAGCACCGATAACGACCATCGTGAATAATGCGCTTGTCAATTTCAAATTCGACCCTGTGGCGAACAAGGATGCGTTCTCTGTTGGATGGGAGGATTTTCACCAACAGCTTGAAGGAGCTGTTCGAGGTGCATTGAATACCACCCAGGCTGGGCTTCCGGACATGAAAGAAATGAATTTTGGCAGAATCGTCAATATAGGCACGAATCTGTTCCAGAACCCGGTTGTCGCCTATCATGACTACACAACAAGCAAGGCTGCTTTATTGGGATTTACGAGGAATATGGCGAATGACCTTGGAAAGTATGGCATTACGGTCAATATGGTTTCTGGAGGACTGCTAAAAATGACCGACGCAAGCTCTGCTACTTCGGAGGAAGTGTTCCAGCTCATCCAATCATCCACACCGCTTCGAAAAGTAACCGAACCGGCAGAAGTGGCAGATGCGATCATGTTCTTTGCATCTCCATGGGGGCGCGCGGTTACCGGGCAGAATCTGGTCGTTGATGGCGGCCTTGTGATGGATTAAGGAGGAGGAATAGACATGGAAAAAAGAGAGATTGCTGGCTTGCTTGAAAAAGTCAGGAGGGAGAATCCGCTTGTCCATAATATTACCAATGTTGTGGTCACCAATTTTACCGCAAATGGACTGCTGGCTCTTGGGGCATCCCCTGTGATGGCTTATGCGCATGAGGAAGTCGCTGAAATGGCAGGCATTGCGGGAAGCCTTGTGCTGAATATCGGAACGTTGCGGCCGGAAGTTGTACAGTCGATGCTGATTGCCGGCAAAGCGGCAAATGAACAGGGAGTTCCGGTCATTCTTGATCCGGTTGGCGCCGGGGCGACTGCTTATCGTACAGAAACCGCAAGAAGGCTGATGGAAGAATTAGAGATTTCGATTATCAGGGGAAATGCTGCGGAAATAGCGAATGTAGCCGGTGAAACCTGGAGCATTCATGGCGTTGATGCAGGAGATTCAGATGGGGATGTAATCGAGCTGGCTGAATCCGCAGCACAAAAATTGAACACGATTGTAGCGCTGACAGGGAAAGAAGACGTTATTACTGACGGGAAATCTACGTTTGCAGTCAGTAATGGGCACCCAATCCTTACGAAGGTAACGGGTACCGGATGCCTGCTGACTTCAGTGATTGGGGCATTCACAGCAGTTGAAAAGGATTTTCTGAAAGCAGCAACTGTTGCAGTGATCATTTATGGAGTAGCAGCCGAAGTTGCCGCTGACAAAAGCGCCATGCATGGACCGGGAAGTTTTCAAGTGGAATTCCTGAATCAGCTGTACCATTTGGATGCTGAAGAAATCTACCATAAAAGTTCTTTTAATAAAAGGCTGTTTTCATAAAAATTGTTGTATGTAATATAAAGCTGATTAGTAGGTCGATATTAAGTTTGCATGCTCTTTTCTCATTATTAGAGTCAATTTTGCAAAGAAACATGGTTCATTCAATCCTATTTTGCGATCAATAGCAACAAAGTTTGAGAAAAGAGCCTAATAAAAGGAGGTAATGATTATGAAAAAAGCACTGACAATCGCAGGCTCGGACAGCGGCGGCGGAGCCGGAATACAGGCAGACCTGAAAACGTTCCAGGAGCTGGGTGTATACGGAATGTCCGCGCTGACAGCAGTAACAGCGCAAAACACTCTTGGCGTGCAGGGAGTTTATCCGTTGACGGCAGAGGCTGTGGCAAGGCAAATCGAGTCGGTTGGTGAGGACATTGGGACCGATGCCGTGAAAACCGGGATGCTTTTTAACGCGGAAATCATCGAAGCGGTCGCGGAAAAAATAAAGGAGTTGTGCTGGGAAAGGCTCGTGATTGATCCGGTCATGATCGCGAAGGGAGGAGCTTCATTGCTTCAACAGCAAGCTGTTTCCGCCCTCAAAAAACATTTGCTTCCGCACTGTCTTATCATTACTCCGAACATTCCCGAGGCCGAGGTGCTGACAGGCATGTCCATCAGGACGATTGGTGACAAAAAGGAAGCAGCAAA
Source organism: Bacillus sp. ISL-39 (assembly GCF_018613295.1). Classification (NCBI taxonomy): domain Bacteria; kingdom Bacillati; phylum Bacillota; class Bacilli; order Caryophanales; family Bacillaceae; genus Bacillus; species Bacillus sp. ISL-39. Next base: position 116,447 of record NZ_JAGGQM010000005.1, on the reverse strand, counting down.
ACGCATCTATAAGCTTGGAGCGAAAAATATTGTTATAAAAGGGGGACATGATGAGGCAACGGATGAATCTGTTGATGTCCTTTTTGACGGGATGGAATTTACGCACTTCTCCGCTCCAAGAATTGGGACAAAGAACACCCATGGTACAGGCTGTACTTTTTCTGCAGCGATTACGGCACAGCTCGCGACAGGAGCTTCGGTGCATGAAGCGGTTTCTGTGGCGAAGGAGTTCATCCAAGCTGCTATTGCCAACCCGCTGCATATCGGGAATGGACATGGACCTACTAACCATTGGGCCTACAATATGAAAAAGGAAAGCAGGGTCAGCTCATGGCGAGAATCAGTCCTGAACAATTGAGAAGCTTGCTGAAGCTTTATTTTATCGCTGGCAGCACGAATTGTTTTGCAGAACCCATCAGAGTGCTTGAAGACGCGATTCGCGGCGGGATCACGATTTTTCAGTATCGGGAAAAAGGGGAAGGGTGTCTCGGTGATCTTGAAAAGCTAAGGCTAGGCAAGAGGCTCCAAAAAGTTTGCAGGGAAAACGGCATTCCCTTCATTGTGAACGATGACATCGAACTGGCCCTGGAGCTTGATGCGGATGGTATTCATATTGGCCAAGAGGATGAGGACGCTGCCCAGGTTCGCGAAAAAATTGGCGATAAGATACTTGGAGTTTCTGTACACAATCTGGAAGAGGCTGAAAAAGCAAAGCTTGCAGGTGCAGATTATTTTGGAGTTGGGCCAATTTTTCCGACGGCAACAAAGAAGGATACAAGAGCAGTCCAGGGAACAGCATTGCTAGATCAGTTAAAAGACTCTGGCATCCCGATTGTCGGAATCGGCGGTATCAATGCGGACAATGCAGGAGCAGTAATGAATGCCGGAGCGGATGGTGTTTCGGTAATCACAGCGATCAGCCAAGCTGAAGACGTCCAGGAAGCAGCAGCCACACTTAAGAGATTAGTTTACGGAGGTGAAAAATGAGATACACACAAAAGCTTACCCTAACAGCCCTGATGATGGCGATTGGTACATTGACCAGCCATATGTTGTTCATCCCGCTCGGAATCGTCAAGGTGTTCCCTGTGCAGCACTTTATCAATGTTTTGTCAGCGGTGCTGCTTGGTCCCTATTACGCTGTTGCCCAGGCATTTGGCATTTCTTTGCTGAGGAATATTATGGGGACCGGTTCAGTTTTCGCTTTTCCTGGAAGCATGATCGGAGCTCTTCTGGCTGCCTATTTGTATAAAAAGACGAAGAGAATGGAGTTAGCTTTTGCGGGGGAAGTAGTTGGCACCGGAATCATCGGAGCGATTGCGAGCTATCCGATTGCTGCATTGTTCCTTGGCAAAGAAGCGGCGTTGTTTGGAATGGTACCGGCATTTTTGGCCAGTTCGTTTGCTGGTGCTGCAATCGGCTTCGTGCTTCTGAAGATCTTCATGAAGAATGCGGGAGTTAGATTGGAGATGTCCAACAGGCTGTAGTCTGGAAAAGATTTCATCCTATTGCCTTTAGCTGGAAAAGGGAGAAGTCCTGCTATATGATTATAAATAGATTCATATATACCAGCTGAAAAGGGTGACATTTTTGAACAAAGAGAACAAGCTTGGATTGGTAGTGGACGTCGAGACAACTGGATTGGGACCGGATTCAGATGAAATAATAGAATTGGCTGTGAAGCTATTTTCCTTTGACGAGGAATCAGGAGAAATTATCGATATTCTAGATGAAGATTCCTATTTAAGGGAGCCGCTGTCGACAACGGCACAAAGAAACTATGACAGGGCCTACCGGATTCATGGGATCCATTATGATATGGTGCGGGGAAAAACATTTTACGATGAGAAAGTTATCGAATACTTCAACCGCACTGACGCGGTTTTTGCCCATAATGCTTCCTTTGACAGAAGCTTTTTATTCAGGATGTATCCGGAAGTCAATGAGATGAAATGGTATTGCACGATGAAGAATGTCCAATGGAAGAACCATGGCTTCCCGAACAGCAAGCTGCTCACGTTATTGCAGGCGCATAACATTTCGAAATTCCAGACCCACAGAGCGATGGATGATATTACATATTTGACGGAACTCTTGAAGCAGCAAAACCCAAACGGCGATTATTATTTAAAAGAAGTACTGGACTATGGCCCGATGCGCAAATACCAGCCTGCCCAGAAGCAAAGAAGAAGGATGTTCTATTAGTAAGGCTCTTTTCTCGAACTTTGTTGCTATTGCCTGCAAAATAGGATTGCATTACCTAAGTTTCTTCACAAAATTAACGCTTATTACGAGAAAAGAGCTTGCAAACTTGTACCAACATACAAAATAGATATTATCACGTTAAATTCGGCTTTAGGATTTTAACAACAATCATTACGATAGTTAAGGTGCCTGATTGCAGGCACCTTTTGTATTTTTACAAGACATATAGATAAACGCTCAGGAAATGGGCAGTGCTTCCGAGCATGATGAAGATATGGAAGATTTCATGGAATCCAAGGTGCTTGGAACGAAGGAAATCAGGCTTCAATGCATAAATGACGCCGCCGATCGTGTACATGATTCCCCCGGCTACAAGCCAGTAGATCCCAGCAGGACTCAGGACGGAGGAGAGGGGAGGCACAACGAAAATAACCATCCAGCCCATGACAATATAGATAGAGGTCGACAGCCATCTTGGACTCTTGAACCAAATCATCTTAAAAAGGATTCCGCACAATGCAGCGAATGTAATGATGCCGAATAATGTCCAGCCTGTCACTCCATTGAGACTGATCAGGCAAAACGGCGTATAGGTGCCGGCAATCAGAACAAAAATCATCGAATGGTCAATTTTCCTAAGGAAGGCGATCACGCTATCTTTGCTGATGACCATATGATAGGTAGCGGATGCCGTATACAGCAGGATCATGCTGATACCAAAAATTGCAACAGAAGTAATCGCGAGTGCAGAACCGGTAGTAATCGAAGCTTTGATGACGAGTGCAAGCAGTCCTGCAAACGATAGTAATGCACCGGCCAAATGGGTCAGGCCATTGATTGGTTCGCGGATGTAGGTATTCATTTTTAAACCTCCATATCACTTTATGTAGTATTAATAACTACTTATAATAATATATGCATAATGATATGTAGTCAATGTTTACGACCTCGATTTTTTGCATTATAATAAAATAAAAACATGAGGAGTTTAACGTGGATAATTTAGAACAACTGCTGGATGAGCTCAAACTTGAAAATAATATCGCACTGGAAGAGATCCCGGAAATCGACCTGTACATGGACCAGGTAATCCAGCTGTTTGAAAAAAAATTCGGCAGTTCAACAAGGAATGAGGATGAAAAGGTCCTCACGAAAACAATGATCAATAATTACGCTAAGGGAAAGCTGTTCTTTCCTATTAAGAATAAAAAGTATTCGAAAGAACACCTGATCCTGATCAGCCTGATTTATCAGTTGAAGGGCGGTTTATCCATTCAGGATATCAAGCAGACTCTCAAAGGGATCAACGAGAAGACTGAAGCAGGGGAAATTCCACTTGGCCAGTTTTATCAAAGTTTCTTGAATCTTCATAATAAAAACATCGAGATTTTTAATGAGGATGTTCACAAAACTGAGCAAGAAGTGAAACGGGAAGTGGAGAGGCTTGGGGCAGATGAACCAGAGGAGCTTGAAACAATCCTTTTGATCGCATCTCTCATTAATATTAGCAATTCTTACAGAAGAACAGCGGAAAAGCTGGTTGACAGGCTTGCAGGCGAAAAAAAGGAAAAGGACTGAACCAGGGTGTATTTGACAGTAAAAGAAGCAGCGGAATACTTATCAATTCCGGAAAAACAGGTGGAGAACATGATTTTTCAAAGAAAAATCAGAGCTATTCATGATGGCGAGCATTATTTGATTTACAAGGATCAATTCAACACGCATATGAAACAGGTTGAGAAATATAAAAAACTTGTAGAGGAAATAATGAATGAGCCGGTGCCTGAGGATATCGACATTAAAGATGAAGATTAAAAAAACGCGAAGGGACGGTTCCTTTCGCGTTTTTGTTTCTCTATACTATTGTTTAACTCCAGTGTTGTCCGGGATGGCCAATACGCTTTCGCTTTTTCTGGCTTCGGGCCCTTTCACTTTGTCCGCATGCTTGATCGGCAACTGAACGATCACTTCTGTTCCTTTATCAGGCTCGCTTTTAAACTTGATTGTTCCATTATGGGATTGGACAATTTTGAAGCTGACCGTCATTCCGAGTCCGGTGCCTTTTTCCTTGGAAGAATAAAAAGGTTCACCGATTCTTTCGAGCAGCTCTTTTGATATGCCCACTCCCTGGTCCTTGACTAATACTGTTATATTGTTATCCGCACTCTGCAGAGTGATGTTGACGACATCCCCAGCAGAAGATGCTTCAATAGCATTCTTCACAATGTTGATGAACAACTGCTTAAGCTGATTTGGTTCACATTCGATCATGACAGGATGGCTTAAAACCTGGAATTCGATCTGGATATTATGCAGGCTCGCTTCTGTTTTTAAAAGTGAGATGACATCATGTAAAATACTCTGCAAATCTGCTTCCGTGTATTTAATTTGCTGCGGCTTGGCCAGTAATAGCAATTCGCTGACAATATGATTGATCCTGTTCAGCTCATCGATCATGATCTGGTAGTATAGTTGATGTTTTTCATCCTCCATCTGCAGCAGCTGGACAAGTCCCTTTAACGAAGTAAGCGGATTGCGGATTTCATGGGCAACGCTCGCGGATAACTCGCCGACTACCGAGAGCTTGTCCGTCCTCCGCAGACGCTCTTCTGTTTGGCGCAGCTCGGTAACATCCCTTGAATTGCAGATGATCCCGGCGATTTTGTCATTCACAATGATCGGAAGGGAAGTGCTCTGGAAAATGATTGTCTTACCGCTCTTATGCATTAATTCTAATTCAAACATTTGTGGACGGAGATTTTCCACCACGTTGGCCACCTTATCCAAAACAATTTGCCTGTGGGAATCTGGAATCAAGTCTGACAGGTTTTTACCGATATACTCTTCCCTGGTAAAACCAGTGATTTTTTCAAACTGTGGATTAAGGTTTGTGATGGTCCCATTCAAGTCAAGCATCGAAACAATATCAGGACTGTACTCAAACAATGACCGATATTGCTGCCTGCTCTCTTCAAGAAGAGTTTCAACGTGTTTTCGTTCGGTAATATCCCGGCCCATTATGACTAGGCCTTGCCGGCTTCCATCATCATTGAAAAGCGGCACTTTTATCGTATCAAACGTCTTTGTTGTCCCATCAGGCTGCGGAAGTACCTCCTCGACTCTGATGATTCCGCCTGCTTTCCATGCTTCTTCATCGGAAATCTCACAATATCTCAATGCATCACTGAAATAATTGCTGTACTCCGCAAGCTCCGAATCTTTCTTGCCTCTATAGTCAACATTTTCGATATCAAATAGTTTCAAACCAAAATCATTGACCTGAATCCATCGGCCCTCTCCGTCCTTGAAGTTTACGAAATCGACCATTGAATTGATGAGTGTGGATAGACGTTCTTCTTCTTCTTTTGTGGCACTCAATTCCTCCATCTTCGAGATGAAAAAATAGAAAAACCATCCTGCCAGCAATACATAAAGGACTTCCTTCGTATGTTCGATAATGGCAACAAATTCGGAAGGAGCATATAAATTCAGCAGATAATTTGTTCCGAATATCCAGGCAATGCTCAGTATGAAAAAGATCAGGACATATTGCTTTTTTTTCATCTTTTGACTCCTAAAGTAAGCATTAGCTCACGCAATTTAAAATGAGTGTTACTGTTCTATAGTAGCACAATTTTGTCATTAAAAATTAGGATTATTTTAATATATCTTCTCTTCTATTTGGGAAATTATGCAAAGAACCGGATTGGATTCGGTCCGGAAAAGAATAAATCTATATAAGGTAGGGAGGTTTTACGCAGAGAGGATTAGCATTTGCCTGAAGAAGGAAAATACTGGCGGTCCGGCGAAAAGGTAAACAGGGGGTGAGGGCATTATGGGAATGTCGAATTACTATCAGGATCTTCGGGATAAAGTGGGAAGCGGCCTGATTTTTATGCCCAGCGTGGCAGGAATAGTAAGGAATGAATCTGGAGAAATCTTATTCCAGAACAAAGGAAATGGAGAGAAGTGGAGCCTGCCGGCAGGAGCGGTCGAATTAGGCGAAGCACCGGCGGAAGCCGTTGTCCGCGAGGTGTGGGAAGAAACAGGGCTTCAAGTTGTACCGGAAAAATTACTGGGTGTATTTGGCGGGAAAGAGTTCCGGTATGAATATCCAAACGGTCACAAGGTTGAGTATGTAGTGTTTGTTTTTGATTGTAGACCTGTCGGGGGAGAGCATAATCCAATCGACTGTGAAACTGCAGAACTCCGTTACTTCAGTCCTGAAAGCAAGCCGGAATTGGCACTGCCTTATCCTGAAAGCATTTTTATCAAAACGGATGGTGAAAAGGCTGAGTTCCAGTGGGATGATGAATGGGTGGGAAAGAGGAGATGAAGCTGTGGATTGCAAAGTAAGAAAGGGCAATATTCATTATGAAGTCAATGGGGAAGGGTTTCCTCTGCTGATCCTTCATGCTATGGGTACAGACCATCGTTCGATGAAAGGCTGGCTTGAACCTGTTTTAAATAAAGTTGAAGGTTTTCAAAGAATATACATTGATTTACCTGCCCATGGGCGGAGTACCATTGACGATAGTGTGGAATCAACGGATGACTTGCTCGGAAATCTGCTAGACTTTATTGATGATAATTTTGAGGGAAAAGAATTTTCGCTGATTGGCGCTTCCTTTGGCGGATATTTGGCACAAGGGATTTTTCATAATAGGAGAAGCCATGTAAAAGGTATTTGCCTTTTGGCCCCAGCATTGCATTTGAATGAGAGGAATGTACCTGAAAGACTTGTTTTAGAGAAAGATGAAGAGCTGCTTTCAAGTCTTGAGCCTGATATCCGGGCCGCATTTGAAACTCTCTTCATCTATCAAACTGAAGCGTCATTAGCAGCTTTTATGAAAGAAATCCAGCCCGGCAGATTATTGGCCAATCGTGAATTCCTTGCTTCGGATTGGAAGGCCAAACGCTATTACCTGACTGATGAACCATTTCACAATGTGCAGACTCTGCCGAATCCGGCACTGTTGATTCTTGGGAAGCAGGATTATATTTGTGGTTATAAGGATCATTTTCCTTTGCTGGATAAGTTCCCGAATTCTGCAATGGCTGTACTGGATCGTGCAGGCCATATGCTGCATGTTGAGAAGCGTGAACTTGTCCAGGCTATATTTGAGGATTGGCTGACAAGCAGCCATTAAAAAAGAGAGCGCAAATCCGCGCTCTCAACCTTTCCTTAGTTGTTCCAATACAACCTGTGCTTCATAACCGGCGGCGAAGTCGATAATCGTCGCTTCTTCACCTTTGATCGCTTTTACAAGATGATCAACCAGTGAATCTTCGAGAGTGTTATCAGCTTCCAATGGCAGGATATCCTCGCCAAGTTTGCCTCCTGCCAGCTGGCCCCAGTTCAAGAGTGATAATGTACCTTCTTCTCCAAAGGCTGTGAACTCGATTTCTTCCTTGCCGGCAATCTGGCTCATGCCGTCAATCAGTACTGGTGTACCATCCTTTAGCTTCAAGATTGCTAGGATTGCATTTTCGCTGGCGTGCGGGTCTTCAGGGAATTGAATCTGGACATCCTTTACCTCTAATGATCCAAAAATCTTTTGTAGCTGCTGGATGAAATGGACGCCAACCTCCAGGACATAACCGCCCTGTTCCTTGCTCGCAACCCATGCATTCTGCTGCCACTGTCGCGGCCATTGGGGAAAGTGCATCTTCAAATAGACTCTTCTTAGCTTGCCAACATAGTTATTCCTAATCAACCGTTCAAATGTCTTGCTGCCAGCGCTATAGTTCAGCGGAAAATTCATTGCATGCACGACACTTGCATCCTGCGCCAGTTTTAACAGACTTTCAGCTTCCTCAACTGAGTTAGCCAGCGGTTTTTCACATAAAATATGTATCCCTTTTGCAAGAACATCAGCTGCTACTGTATGGTGGAATTTAGGGGGAACAGCGACATAAACCAGGTCTAACTCCGTATTCTCAAGCATTTCCTGATGGTCAAGATATGCTGGAACACCACCAAGCTCAGCTGCTGTTTCCATCGCTCTTTCTTTCATCGCGTCACATATGGCCGCAATTTCCATCTCCGGGTGTGTTTGAAATCCTTTTATCAAACGCTGGCCAATCGCGCCCAGGCCAATCACTCCAACTTTTAACATAGGGAGACCTCCAGTAATTCTTTTATTCACTATTATACAGGTAATTTTAATAATAAAATAGTTTAGTATTCCGAAATAAATTAATATAAAACGAGTCTTTTGGACTATGGATATTTAAATTTTTAGATATTTTAGAATATTGAAATATCCATGTATACTGAGTAAAATTATAGTGTAATAGACTAAATGACAGGAAGGGGTAAAACATTGAAAAAGAAATTGGGTCTTAAAGTCCTATCCAGCCTGACGATGACCGCAATGCTTGCAAGCACGCTATCATTTGCGTCTGCTGGACCAGCCAAGGTCGATGCGGTAGAAAAAACAAGCTTCGCGTCACAGGGGGGAGCACCAATTGATTTAGGCATCGCGAACGATGAAAGATTAATAGAAATGCTGAAGAAATCTGGGAAGATTGCCAGGGATGCCACACCAGGAGAAGCGGAGAAAGCACTACAAAAGTATTTGCAAAATAAGGCAGCTGGGGCTTCCAAAGAGCCTGGGGAGTTACATAAACATGAAAAGGAATTGAGCAGCACGCTGAATGAAAAGCTCGCTGGAACCGGACTGGTTAATGGCAAGGGAAATAAGGCAGGACAAACGAAGGGCACAACAGTTGAACCAGTAAAGGAAGAAGCTTGGAACGGAGGACAGAGACAGGATAATGTCCTTGTATTACTAATTGAATACCCTGACCATCCAGCTGCTCAAATTAAAGCAGAAGATACAGATATGTACTATGATGAATACCTTAAACAGCATTACACAGATATGATTTTTGGTGAAAAGGGCTATGCTGGCCCTAACGGAGAAAATCTTGTCTCTGTAAAGCAATACTATGAACAGCAATCTGGTGGAAGCTATACGATTAACGGACAGGTAGCAGGATGGTACAAAGCTTCTCAGCCAGCAGCATACTATGGAGGAAATAACGCAAGTGACAACGACAGTAATGCACGAGGACTTGTAAAAGAGGCGTTGATTGCTGCAGCTGCGGACACATCAGTAGATTTGAATCAGTTTGACCAGGAAGACCGTTATGACCTTGATGGCGACGGAAACTACCGCGAGCCGGATGGCCTTATCGATCACCTGATGGTTGTTCATTCTTCAGTCGGTGAAGAAGCGGGCGGCGGGCAATTGGGCGGAGATGCCATCTGGTCACACCGTTGGAATCTTGGCGGCGTTGCTGAGCTTCCAGGTACTGAAGCAGAGGTTCCTTATTGGGGTGGAATGATGGCTGCCTACGACTATACAATCGAACCTGCTGATGGTGCTGCAGGCGTATTCGCACATGAATATGGACATGACCTGGGCCTTCCTGATGAATACGATACAATCTATAGCGGAGCAGGAGAGGCGGTTGCATACTGGTCAATCATGTCGAGCGGCAGCTGGGCAGGTAAAGTTCCAGGTACTGAGCCAACGGGATTCAGCCCATATGCAAGAGAATTCCTGCAAGCAACAATGCCAGGAAGCAACTGGCTGACGGGTTCCACTATCCATGCTAATAATGTGAAGAGTATGGGTGTGGAGGTTTTATTAGACCAGGCAAACTCTAAAGGGACGAATAACGATGCTGTAAAGGTTGACCTGCCAGACAAAGTTAACGTGATTAACACACCAGCCGCAGGCTCTTGGGAATTTTATGGCGGAAAAGGCGATGAAGCTGACCACAGCATGGTTGCTAAAGTGGATTTAACAAATGCATCAAGTGCAACTTTAGAATATGATGCATGGTATGATATCGAATCTAACTGGGATTATGCGATGGTACAGGTGTCAACAGATGGGGGTACTAGCTGGAAGTCATTATCGACGGCGAATACAAACTCAGATCTTGTATCAGACGGTTACCCTGCTATTAAAGAAAACCTTCCTGGTTACACAGGATCAAGCAATGGCTGGATTCATGAGTCTATTGATTTAAGTGAATATGCCGGACAAAGCATCCAGCTTCAATTCCGTTATATGACTGACTGGGGAACTGCACTGAACGGATTCTTCGTAGACAATGTAAAGGTGACTGCTGACGGTGCTGAGTTATTGAACGACGGTGCTGAAGGAGAATCAGCTTTTGAATTTCACGGTTTTGAAAAGCACGAAGGTAAAACGGCTACAAAACATTACTATCTGTTAGAGTGGAGATCACATAACGGGGTGGATGAAGGCCTTAAGAATATCCGCCGCGGTGCAAGCTTGATGACTTATGATTCCGGGCTTGTTGTATGGTATGTTGACAACGGTTATGACAACAACTGGACAGGAGTACACCCAGGTGACGGTTATCTGGGAGTTGTCGATGCAGACCAGACTATCAACAGATGGAGTGATGGAGCACTTGGCTCAACTCGCTACCAGATTCACGATGCAGCATTTAATCAAGGTAAGACTGAGGGCATGTTCCTTGATTATTCTAGTATCTTAGGAATCACTATGAAGGATAACGCTACTCAAAGAACACCAATTTTTGACGACAGTGCAAATTATATCTCGCCAGTATTGCCGGATGCCGGCCGCAACGTACCTAACTACGGCCTGAAGTTCCGTGTACTCGGGCAAAGCAGCGATGGAACTGTTGGCAAGGTGTTAATTTCTAAGTAAGAATAAAGAAACGCTGCCGGTTTTCCGGCAGCGTTTTTACTTGCTATTTAATCAACATCCGGCTGGAACCCAATCAACTTCGCTTTTTTATCAGCAGTTGGGTCTGCATCCGGGAAGGTAATCACAGAGGCGATATAATCCCAGCGCAGGAACATGTGAGTGATACAGGTTTCCTCCACCTGATTTTCGGCCGGAATGGCGGTTCCATCTGCCTTCTGTACGGGAGTACGCTTATAGCAAGGGTTTTCAACCCAAATCCCCATATTCTCAGCATGTACAATTTTTACAAGATACCACTCATCGGGCTGGTAGATTCCTGTGATATCGCCAATCATGCTTTCGGGGAAATTTTTCAGTTTAATTTGTACCTTTTGGTTAACATAAGCGTCTAAAAACATGAGTAATCTCCTTTCCTAAAAAGACTCATCCCTTTACCTACTTCCTTTTTCAGCAAAAAATAAACATGAAAAAAAGGCCAATTCAGGCCTTCTCTAAAAATAACACCATCAAATCTTCATCATGATAGGTTCCATCAATCAGCATAGCTTTCCTATCCACGCCATATGTTTCAAAGCCAAGAGAAGCATACAGCTTCCTGGCTGGTTCATTGCTGGCGTTCACTGTCAGATAGATTTGCTTAACGCTCTTTAATTCCTCAGCCTGTTGAATGGCTTTCTTCATTATTAACCTTCCGATGCTCTGGCCTCGTTGTGCAGGAGTCACGTACATGGCAAATATGTTTGCCCGGTGCTTTAATTTAACTTTTCCTTCTGGAACAAGTGTGACCACACCTGCCAATTGAACGCCGTCAAAAGCGCCGAATGTATAGGTGGACTTACTATCTATTCTCTGGCTGTAATCTGAGGTCTTATAATTCTTCTCATCCTCATAGCTGGAGCTGAACGCCTCAGGATTCTTAAGTAAGGCTTCATGGCGGAGAAGCCGATAGCTCTCAGCATCCCCGCCGTTTAATCGTCGAATTTCCAATATGCTCACCTCTGTAAAAATCGTTGCTGTATAGAATTCGAGATTAATAAGCAGATTTCCTTTGAAAAAGAGTATCTGTTTCGGGCAGATCTGAAGAGAAGAGCGCAAAAGCTTTCAGCAAGGAGTTATTGATGATAGGTTTGGTGATCAATCTCCTGCCGTTATTGTGACAGGTTAAGAGTGAAAGAGGGCAAAGCTGTCAAGAATCCGTGATTATTATGACAGGTTAGGAGGGAAGCAAGGCAAAGCTGTCAAGAATCCGTGATTATTGTGACAGGTTAAGAGTGAAAGAGGGCAAAGCTGTCAAGAATCCGTGATTATTATGACAGGTTAGGAGGGAAGCAAGGCAAAGCTGTCAAGAATCCGTGATTATTGTGACAGGTTAGGAGAGAAAGAGGGCAAAGCTGTCAAGAATCCGTGATTATTATGACAGGTTTGGAGGGAAGCAAGGCAAAGCTGTCAAGAAACCATGGTTATTATGACAGGTTAGGAGAGAAAGAGGGCAAAGCTGTCACAAGATGAGCGAACTTCAGACAGGTTCGGCATCAAAAGGAGAAAAGCTGTCAAAAGATGAGCGAACTTCAGACAGGTTCGGCATCAAAAGGAGAAAAGCTGTCAAAAGATGAGCAAACTTCAGACAGGTTTGGGAGCAAATAGAGAAAAGCTGTCAAAAGATGAGCAGACTTCAGACAGGTTCAGCATCAAAAGGAGAAAAGCTGTCAAAAGATGAGCAAACTTCAGACAGGTTCGGCGTCAAAATGCGAAAAGCTGTCAAAAGATGAGCAAACTACAGACAGGTTCGGCATCAAAAGGAGAAAAGCTGTCAAAAGATGAGCAAACTTCAGACAGGTTCGGCGTCAAAATGCGAAAAGCTGTCAAAAGATGAGCAAACTACAGACAGGTTCGGCGTCAAAATGCGAAAAGTTGTCAAAAGATGAGCAAACTTCAGACAGGTTTGGGAGCAAATAGAGAAAAGCTGTCAGAAGAAGAAAAAGGAAGTTCGGCCAGGTTCGGAAGCAAGAGGAGGTGTAAAAGCAGATGTGAATGATTGTACATGTTCAAAAGCCAACACTCAACTCGATTCAGCAACAAATAAAAACCTCCCCGAAATACTCACACCCGGGGAGGTCAAAGGTATCCAATAATTAAAGCTTGAACGAGCTCTTTAGCGATACAATCCGATTGAAGACTTTCTTGTCTTCTGTTGTGTGCTTCGGATCGACGTTGAAGTAGCCGTGGCGGAAGAACTGGAATTTGTCCTGCGGCTTGGCGTCCTTCATGTTTGGTTCGATATAGCCGTTCACGATTTCAAGGGATTTTTCATTTACCTGATCCAGGAATGATTTGTTCTCAGCTTCCTTTTCGGTCTCTTCCTCATCATCCAAAATCAATGGCTCATACAGGCGGAATTCTGCCGGAAGTGCATGTGTTGCATCTACCCAGTGAAGAGTTCCTTTTACCTTGCGGCCAGTAAAGCCAGTACCGCTCTTTGTTTCAGGGTCGTATGTGCAATGCAGCTCAGACACTTCGCCATTTTCATCCTTAACGACATCATTACATTTAATGAAGTATGCATGCTTCAGACGCACTTCATTTCCAGGGAAGAGGCGGAAGTACTTCGCTGGCGGATTCTCCATGAAGTCGTCCTGCTCGACATAAATCTCACGTGAGAATGGGATTTTGCGTTTGCCCATTTCCGGATTTTCCGGATTGATATCGGCATCAAGCCATTCAACTTCGCCTTCCGGATAGTTGGTGATGACGACTTTCAATGGACGAAGAACGCCCATCGTACGCGGAGCCTTCAGCTTAAGGTCTTCACGTACAAAGTGCTCGAGCATCTGCGCGTCAACCGTGGAGTAACCTTTGGAAACTCCAGCTGCTTTTACAAATTCACGAATAGCTTCTGGCGTGAAGCCGCGTCTTCTCAAGCCGGAAATCGTCGGCAGGCGGGGGTCATCCCAGCCATCGACATATCCTTCTTCGACAAGCTGCTTGAGTTTACGCTTGCTCATGACCGTGTTTGTCAGGTTCAGGCGGCCGAATTCGATTTGCTGAGGTGTTGCTTTCATTTCACACTCATGGACAACCCAGTCGTACAGCGGGCGCTGGTCTTCAAATTCAGTCGTGCACAAGCTGTGAGTAACACCTTCAAGCGCATCCTCAATCGGATGGGCAAAGGCGTACATTGGGTAGATGCACCACTTGTCGCCGGTATTATGGTGTGTTGCATGAGAAATTCGATAAATGACCGGGTCACGAAGATTGATGTTTGGTGAAGACATGTCAATCTTCGCACGCAATACCTTTTCACCATTACCGAATTCTCCGTTCTTCATTCGCTCGAATAAAGCAAGGTTTTCTTCCACTGAACGATCACGGTACGGACTATCCTTGCCTGGCTCGGAAAGTGTCCCGCGGTACTCACGGATTTCATCGGCCGACAAATCATCGACATATGCCAATCCCTTTTTAATCAACAGGACGGCTCGGTCGTACATTTCATCGAAGTAGTCGGATGCAAAGAACAGGTCTTCCCATTCATAGCCCAGCCATTCGACATCTTCCTTGATGGCATCCACGAATTCCTGGTCTTCCTTCAGCGGGTTTGTGTCATCGAATCGGAGGTTTGTTTTGCCGCCGAATTCATCAGCAAGTCCGAAGTTGATGACGATGGATTTTGCGTGACCGATATGTAGGTATCCATTTGGTTCTGGCGGGAATCGGGTCACGACTGTATCGCGCTTGCCGCTTTCCAGATCTTCCTTAATGATTGTTTTTATAAAATTAGAGTTTTCTTCCAATTAAATCAGCCTTTCCTTTGATCAGTCTCATTATCTTTATTTTAATGATTACTATAATATATTTCCACTGAACTATATAGTAATAAGAAAAAAGCGGAAAAACAAGTAGTGAAATATCAAAAAGGTGCCTTAAAATTAAGGCACCTGCTGATTATACCGCTAAAAGATTCCGGATGACTTCGTAAGTCAGATTCGGGACTATTTTAACAGAGTAGTCTATTTCCATCCGTTCGTACCGTTTATGGGCGTCAAGCCCGTACGGACCGATGTTGATGACTGGTACGTTCAACTCGCGGATTTCCTGGTAATCCACGAAAAATTTCGTTCCCCAGCTTGGATTGTTCCGGGATGCGAAGTCCAGCGCTTCGTCGTCATCACTCAAAGCGACAAAGCTCATATCAGATATATAAGGAAAGAAATTGCGGACAACAATTGGTTCCTCATATTCAGGCTGAACCACTTTAACCGCAGCGTCCAAAGCTTCAATCAGATTTCGCTCATCCTCAGTTTCGCCAGCCACTTCAATCCTTGGTGAGTAGAGGGAGGAATAGAAGACGATGATGGCCGGACTCTGGTCGGGCATCCACTTCCAGGCTTCCTCGACGACTCTGGCTGCATACATCCTTAAGTCCAGGCTGGCATCGAGAAGAAGAGT
The DNA here is from genome assembly GCF_018613295.1 of Bacillus sp. ISL-39. Taxonomy (NCBI): domain Bacteria; kingdom Bacillati; phylum Bacillota; class Bacilli; order Caryophanales; family Bacillaceae; genus Bacillus; species Bacillus sp. ISL-39. The sequence goes on along the minus strand of NZ_JAGGQM010000005.1, from coordinate 101,076 downwards.
ATCCTTGAAATCCACCATATGGGCTGTGTATTCAGATCCATGGGCATTAATGAGTTCGGTTTCCATTTCTTCATAGGTCATCACCCTCGGCTGCCATTGAAGCTCCCTGCATGGTTCACCGCTAATTTTACAAAATTGCTGATAGCGTTCCTCGTACAGCTTCAATGCTTTTACAAAAGCAATATGGGCCTGCTCTTTCAACTTCCATAGCACATCCTTTGGTGTCCAGGAGTGTATGAAAAAATTATAATATACATAAGCAGCGAGTGCGGTTTGAACGGTATAGTTTGGCTTTAGGTCCATTTGCTTCAGAGAAACAGGCGGCATCGTCGTCTCGCCGAATGCCTCATTGCACAGGTCAGGGTTATAGTCGATCTGTCTGGTCAGTTCAGCAGCGACCAAGTTCGGATCAAGGCCTTCGAAAGCTGAACCGACATGGGTTTCAGACCCCGTAATGTAAAAAGAAGGGAGCAGCTTTCCGACAGTTCCTTTATAGATGTAGCGGTTCTTATCTCCCGAAAACCGGGGTGAGACAAAGTCACTGTTGACTGCAGCGACATATTCAAAACCATGCTCATCTTTCCAGCTCTTAAGGTCCTTGACTGCGGAGAGGATTCCATAAGAGCTGTCCTCTTCATCACATTCCGCTAAAAAAACAAGGTTGCCAACGAGCTCCTCTGGGTGTTCAGAAAAGTATTTCAGAAGATATAGATTGGAAGCGACACCGCTCTTCATATCGAGCACTCCGCGGCCGAACATCCACTCACCTGAGTGCGCATGCTCGTTGACAAGTTGTGGCAGCTTCTCTTTTTTTAGCTCAACAATCAGCTGGTCCGGATCAAACGCCACATCAGCCAGCTGTGTAAAATCGTCAATCCCTACTGTATCAAGGTGGCCCATCAAAATGACAGTACGATTGCTATTCCCTTTTGTACCTTTTACAAAAGCCATGACATTATAGCGTTCGAGGACATCACTATGGGTGTGCGGTCTGATAACATGTCCCGGATTTTCTATAAAATAAGGAAACGATGAAATCATCGTATAAAGTGCCTGGGCAATCTCGTTCTCTCCATTGGTGTTGACAATGCTCCCGATGTTCACAAGCTGCTTCGTATAGAATAAAACTTCATCCCTGCAATCAAGCATCCAAAGCATCCCCTTTCAGAAAATTCAGCTTTTAATATCAAGCTAACGCATATCAGTGTGAAATACAATAGTAAAAAGTGGGTGCGGTCTCTAACTGTTTTTGCAGAAAAAGAACTCCCTCTAACCAGGTTTGGGAATTCAATTTTTGTTAGCTACCCGAATGTCCGTTTCTTTACAAAGTTACGGAGTTGGGGTTTGCACCGGCTCTTTGAATCCGGCCATGGAGTTCCATGACAAGAATCTACATACTTTCATTGATAACGAAAATGTTTAATTTTAAATTGGCCTGAAGGTATAGTACTAAAGACTAGTTTTAATTAACGAGCAATTTTTTAATTTAATAATCTTAAGACTGAAAGTATAATAGAATTGTGCAAGCGTTTTCATTAAATTAATTTAAAGGGTGTGTGCTGAAGGTGAAAAAGGCAAAGTTTACTCTTGTTTTAAGTTTATCAATTATTCTTTTGCTGTCATCTATTGGAACTATTGAAAGAGCAGGAGCTGCAACACCAAACAATGGTACATTAATGCAGTATTTCGAATGGTATCTGCCCAATGACGGGGCCCATTGGAATCGCCTGCAAAATGATGCGGCAAACTTAGCAAGTAAAGGTATAACGGCTGTATGGATTCCACCGGCATACAAGGGAACTTCACAAAACGATGTGGGTTACGGCGCCTATGATTTATATGATTTGGGTGAGTTTAACCAAAAGGGAACGGTCAGGACTAAGTACGGAACGAAGGCACAGCTGAAGTCAGCCATTTCCGCCTTGCATAGTCAGAATATTAATGTTTACGGTGATGTTGTAATGAACCATAAAGGGGGAGCGGATTATACTCAAGCAGTCACTGCTGTTGAGGTGGATCCAAATAATCGTAATAATGAGGTTTCAGGTGAATATCAGATTGATGCCTGGACCGGATTCAATTTTCCAGGAAGAGGTAATACATATTCCAGTTTTAAATGGCATTGGTACCATTTCGACGGAACGGACTGGGACGAAAGAAGAGATTTAAACCGTGTCTATAAATTCAGAGGAACCGGGAAGGCATGGGATTGGGAAGTGTCTGGCGAGCGAGGGAATTATGATTACCTGATGTACGCAGACTTGGATTTCAGCCACCCGGATGTCGCTAACGAAATGAAAAATTGGGGGACATGGTACGCAAGAGAGCTGAATCTTGATGGTTTCCGTCTGGATGCTGTTAAACATATAAAGCATGATTATCTAAGAGACTGGGTAAACCATGTTAGGTATCAGACCGGAAAACAAATGTTCACTGTTGCTGAATACTGGCAAAATGATCTCAACTCGTTGAATAATTACCTGGCAAAAACTAATTATAATCATTCTGTGTTTGATGCTCCACTCCATTATAATTTCCATTATGCTTCAAATAGTAATGGTAATTATGATATGAGAAATATTTTGAACGGCACAGTTGTTGCACAACACCCGTCGCTTGCAGTAACACTTGTAGAAAACCACGATTCACAGCCAGGGCAGTCCCTTGAATCCGTGGTCAGCACATGGTTCAAGCCGCTCGCTTATGCCCTTATTTTAACGAGGGAACAAGGCTATCCTTCTGTTTTCTATGGTGATTATTATGGAACCAAAGGGAATAGCGGCTACGAAATTCCTTCATTAAAGTCAAAAATCGATCCGATTTTAACCGCACGCAAAAATTATGCTTATGGAGTACAGCATGATTATTTTGACCACTGGGATATCATTGGCTGGACAAGAGAAGGGGATGGAACGCGGGTTAAGTCAGGCCTGGCAACATTGATTACCGATGGTCCCGGAGGATCAAAGTGGATGAATGTAGGGAAACAGAATGCCGGCGAGGTTTGGTATGACATAACAGGCAACCGGACGAATACCGTTACGATAAACAGTGACGGATGGGGCCAGTTTTATGTAAATGGCGGTTCAGTTTCAGTTTATGTTCAGAAATAGATAAACATATTTATAACGGCATTTCCCTGGTGGGGTGCCGTTTTTACACATATAAGCATTTGTAATAATAAAATAAAATAAAGATTAAACCCATTTTATCGGTGAATAACTGTAGTAAATCAACTTTGGCTGACATTTTGCGTGGTCAATTTTAGTAATTCCATCCTCATATAAACCCTTTTTTTTGGAGAAAGTATAAAAAGTATTTCCAGAGGAGGATGAAAAAATGGAATTTGATTTTATTTGGAAAGCGTTTGTTCTGATTGTATCCGGGGTTTTGCTGCTTAGAATAGCGGGGAGAAAGTCAATTTCACAAATGACCCTTGGTCAGACTATTGTTATGATCTCGATTGGTACGATTATCGTCCAGCCAATAGTGGAAAAAAGTGTGTGGAAGGCCATCGCTGGTGCTGGTATCTTCGTGGTAGCAATAGTTCTAATTGAATTTTTACAAATGAAAATCAATTTATTTGAAAAGTTTATCACTGGCAAATCTAAGATTGTAATCCAAAATGGTCAGTTAGAGACCAAGATGCTTAAGAAACTTCGGCTTACGGTAGACCAATTGGAGATGCGTTTGAGAGATAAGGGGATTTCCAGGATTGAGGATGTTAAAACAGCAACAATCGAGCCTAATGGGCAGCTTGGTTATGAGCTGAAGGATGAGGCCAAGCCGTTGACGGTAGGTGAGTTCAAGAAAGCTTTAAATGATTACCTCCCAGCAATGCTCATGAGTATGGAAGAAAAGACCGAAGGCAGTAAGCCCAATATATTCGAGGAGCTAAACAAATCCAAAAAGCAACATAATCCCAATTACTTACAATGAACAGTTTTTCCCTTTTATTTCTTTGCCCTGCTGTGCTATTATTTAGAAATGCGAAATATAATGATAAAATCTTCTGGTGCAGAAGATTTTTTCTTTTTTTAATCAACTGCATAAATTAAAGGGGAGAAACAATTTGCCACAAACAAAAGAGCCTCTATGGACCTCGTCATTCATAAAATTAATGGTAGGAAACCTATTCATATTCATGTCCTTCCAGATGCTGATTCCAACACTGCCTCCTTATATCAAATCAATTGGTGCGAGCGGGACTGAAATTGGGCTGGTTACGGCACTTTTTTCAATCGGGGCTGTTTTGAGCAGACCTTTCATTGGCTTTATGCTGGAGTACAGAGCGAGAAAACCACTTGTCTTAATAGGGGCGCTTATGCTCTTATTGATTACATTCCTTTATCCGCTGTCTCAAGTAGTTATAATTTTTCTGGCGTTCCGACTGCTTCATGGTCTTGCATGGGGCTGGTCAACTACGGTGAATGGAACCGCGGCAGTTGATGTAGTCCCTAACTCCAGACTTGGCGAGGGGATGGGGTATTATGGTCTTTCCATAACGATCGGGATGATCATCGCTCCAAGCCTGGGTATCTTCTTATTCCAGGTTACGTCTTTTGAAAATCTAGTCTATATATCGGGAGCGCTGGGTGTAATAGCGCTTGTACTCCTTGGAACAATAAGATATCAAACTCCTCAGGAAGTAATCGATACGAAGAAAGAGGATTTAAAATTCACCTATTTAGGTTCCCTGGTTGAAAAATCAGGTTGGTTCCCGGCATTTGTTACCCTGATGGTTTGTTTGGGATATGGAGCTATTGTCACCTTCATTGTCATCTTTGCTGAGGAGCGGCAAATCGATCAAATTTTCCTTTTTTACCTGTTTAATGCAATTCTTGCGTCCTTTTCACGACCGGTTGCCGGAAAGTGGTTTGACAGGAAAGGGCCAAGAGGACTTGTGATTGTAACGATAGCCATCACATTTACCGGGATGTGGGTACTATCCTTTGCCCATTCCAATTTCGCGATAGCCATTGCTGGAGTATTGTTCGGTATTGGGTTTGGCTCATTGATTCCGACACTCCAGTCTTGGACATTATCAATGACGCCGTCAAATCGCCGCGGAGTCGCGAACGGTATGTACTTTTCTTCGATTGACCTTGGCATAGGGATCAGTGGTTTTGTTTTCGGAGTGATGGCACAATACGTTTCAATCGGAGCTTTATTTCAGTTTTCAAGTCTCTTTTTGGTCATAGCTTTAATAATGACTATTATGGAGGGGCGCAAGTCCAAAGAAGTACGCCAGCCAAAAGAAGCAATCTCATAGTTAGGATATCAGAATGCCAGTCCCCCTTAAAAGGTGCTGGCTTTTATCTTGTTGCTAATATCCTCTCTTATGATTTAAACTGATAAAGAAATTTACTAGTACGGATTGGTATGTGAGGATCATTATGGAGAATCAGGATCAAACAATTGAAGTGATGCGTGCCTGCCTGCTGGCTGGTAAAATTATGCTCCAAAGCGGGGCTGAGACATATCGAGTGGAGGATACGATGTCTCGGATGGCCTCGGCGTTCGGCATTGATCAGACGCATAGCTATGTGACACCGACCGGCATTATTTTTTCAGTAGAAGGGGTAGGACCAGAACGGACGAAGCTTGTAAGGATTTCTGACCGGACAACTGATTTAAGGAAGGTGGCAATGGTCAACAGCGTTTCGCGCAGAATCAGCAGCGGCGAAGTTGGATTGAAGGAAGCTTGCGAGCTCTTGGGAGAGATTCAGGAGGCTAACCTGACGTACTCTTTTATGATACAAATCCTGGCGGCAGCGATTGCGAGCGGCTGTTTTACCATCATGTTCATGGGAAGCTGGCTAGACTTCCTGCCTTCGATGGTGGCGGGTGGAATAGGCTTCTTCCTTGTCGTTTATTTTCATAGGATTGTTCCGGTAAAATTTTTCGCGGAATTTTTGTCTTCCTTCTTTATTGGGATGATTTCGTTTTTCTTTGTAAAATTTGGGCTTGGCCAGGAGCTAGATAAAATCATCATCGGCTCGGTCATGCCGCTTGTACCAGGATTGCTGATCACAAATGCAGTCAGGGACCTGATGGCAGGCCATCTGGTTTCAGGGTTGTCCAAAGGAGCGGAAGCGCTGTTGACGGCGTTTGCGATTGGCTCAGGCATAGCGGCAATTTTATCTTTCTTGTAGTCAGGAGAAGTGGCGATGATTTATATAGAACACCTTATTACAAGTTTTATTGCTTCGGCTGCGTTCGGAATCATTTTTAACGCACCGAGGGAATCCCTCATCAAATGCGGCATTTCCGGGATGGCTGGCTGGATCGTCTATTTTACACTTGATACCAATGGGTTCGGCACGATTTTTGCGACATTGATGGCATCGTTCTTAATTGCCGTTGTCAGCCAGGTGTTCGCGAAGGCGTATCGGACGCCAATCATCATTTTTAGTGTCGCCGGGATTATTCCTCTTGTCCCCGGAGGACTGGCGTATGATGCAATGAGGAACTTAGTGGAGAATGATTACAGTGTAGCTCTTTCTCTGGCAGCAAAAGCATCGATGATTTCGGGAGCAATAGCCGTCGGGCTTGTGTTTTCCGAAGTGATCAACCAGGTGATCCGAAGGTCAAGCCTTGGGCCGGTAAAATAGGGAGAAGCTTACAAGCGGTTCATAATGTAACAGACTGAAGAATATGTGAATTGGAAGGCAAGTTCATTTAAACAGATTAGTAACACAAATAAACAGAAGCTCAGAGTATTATGACTCTGAGCTTTTTAGTATGATGATGATCCAGGAAATGATATTTTTTATTTTTCATCAATTTTATGCCACTTATAATCTTCGCTCTTAAATACATTTGTATCTTGTGGATATCCGTAATAATAAAGTTTTTTTCCATCTTTATTAAATGCTGTTGGGTAAAGGAAATCTAATTGTTCACTAAAAGGGAACAAGAATGAAATTCGCTCTCCCTTGCTTATTGCTTTTCTTTCTACATTAGGCTCCACACCAGCCTCTATATATGCAACATCTTCATCATACGAAATTACGCTCAATAAAGTGACTGCATCATTTTCTGTGGTGGCGCTAATACCTCCAACTGTTTGAACCTTATCCGAGCTATATGGAATATTGGTTGATACACTGCCGCGGAAGAACACACCTGACTTTTCAGATAGTACCGTTTGGTAGATCTGTTCTTCATTGTTCCTAAATAAAGAGATAACAGATGAATCCGTCTCATATTGTTCCATCAATTCTGCGTCTTTTGAAAGGAATGAATGACTTTTTGCCGCACTTAACGCTGTATACCTATAGCCGCCTATAAAAACTATAAAAATGATGATAAATAAAAATGGTGTTATGAAAATCAATTTTTTCATTATAGACTCCCCCTGAAAATCCAGCTTCCCCTAATTCATTAAGCATCCACATCTAGAATATTCTAGCATATATTTCCTATTTTCGTTTATCTTGTTTTTAAATTCCGTTTGAATGGGAGCCTTTTTACTTTTACGGCAAAGGGTTTTTACTTAAATATAGAGAATTAATCTAGGTAGATTTATATAAAAGGGGATGGGATTTAATGGAGATCTTATTGATCAGACATGGAGAGTCGGAGGGGGATATCCTCCAGGTCCATGAAGGCCGGGCGGATTTGCTTTTGACGGATCATGGCCGCAGGCAGGCAAGGGAAATGGCGAAAGTGGTAAAGGAGAAATTCATGCCGGAGGTCATTTGGGCAAGTACATTGAAAAGGGCGCGTGAGACGGCGGAAATCCTCAGCGGCGAAACGGGTATTGCCGTGATTGAAGATGATGGATTAAGAGAATTCAATAATGGAGTTTTGGCAGGGCTGCCCTATGCGGAGGCCAAGCTGCGCTATCCCGAGCCAGAGGGCGGAAGGAAGCCTCATGTACCCATTGAGGAAGGAGAATCTGAACTGGATTTTCGATTCCGCGCTCAAACGGTATTTTCCAAGATTCTAACAGAAAGCGCAGGAAGGAAGAGAATTGTGATTGTCTCACACGGCGGGATGATCTCCAACCTGCTAAGGGCGTTTTTGAACCTGCCCGTTTTATCGGATACGTATTTCCCTACTGGAGATACCGGAATCCATTTGCTTAAACTGAATGGCAGCCAGAAGGTCGTGATGTTCATGAATGACTGCGGGCATCTGGAAAAAATAGATTCAGAGCAACCAGTCATGCAGGGTTCCTAGATTGATTTTACATAAAAACAGCCCGTCTCCTAAGTGAGAAACCGGGCTGTTTGTCTTTTACATCTTTACGATGGTCCTGCCGCGGTTCTCGCCTTTTAAAATACTGGCAAGTGTACCAGGCAGTTCGCCTAATGTTGTTTCATTTTGAATTGTTTCGAGTAAACCATCCGGCTTCAAATCAGATGCCATCCGCTGCCAGAGGAGCTTTCTTGTTTCCATCGGGCAATATACTGAGTCGATGCCTAGAAGGTTGATGCCTCTGAGAATGAACGGGAAGACTGTCGCAGGTACATCTGTTCCGCCGGTCAGGCCGCTGACGGCAACGGAACCGTTATACTCAAGCTTGCTAAGAATCGCAGTTAATGACTTGCCGCCAACCGGGTCAACGGCTGCCGCCCAAAGTTGCTTATCCAATGGTTTTATTTTTTCACCGGCAAGCTCTTCGCGGCTGATGATTTCGGCTGCGCCAATTTCGCGAAGGTAGTTATGTTCTGATTCTTTTCCTGTGCTAGCTACAACATGATATCCCCGCTTAGCAAGCATCGCCACTGACACGCTGCCGACTCCGCCAGTTGCTCCGGTCACCAGGACTTTGCCTTTCTCCGGTTTCAAACCGTTTTCCTCCAGCCGATGTACGGACAGAGCAGCGGTGAACCCGGCAGTCCCGAAAACCATCGCTTCCTTCAATGTAAGACCTTCTGGCAATGGGACAATCCAATCTCCTGGAATCCTCGCATACTCGCTGTATCCGCCATAGTGGGAAACCCCTATTTCATAGCTTGTGGCTATGACTTCATCGCCTTCCTTATAGCGGCTGTCATCCGAACGGACCACGGTGCCGGCAAGGTCAATTCCCGGGATGAATGGATAGGACCTGACAATCTTGCCATTCGGGATGCTTGCAAGCCCGTCTTTAAAGTTGACGCTCGAGTAGGCCACCTTGATTACTACTTCACCAGCAGGCAAATCTTCCAATCCGATCGTTTTTACTTCTGCTGAAAAATCATCATCTGTCTTGTTCACGATAAAAGCTTTGAAATTGTCCATAACTCCCCAACCTTTCCTAGCTTGATAGTTTTAGTATAGGCCATAAGCATGCCAGACTTCTAATAACTTAACTTAATGAGGGCAAACCATTTTAACAACTATTAAAAAGCTCGGGTATGACTTTTGTTGCTGACAAAATACGAGGTCGGATATCACCTACGATTGAAGAATCACGGTGCGGTGATACATCCATAGGGATAATGTGCGGATAAATCAAGGCGTCCATCAATTATCGTCACATAAGAGGAGATAATGTGCGGATGAAACAGGGCCTCCATCAATTATCGTTACATAAAAGGAGATAATGTGCGGATAAAACAAGGCATCCATCAATTATCGTCACATAAAAGGAGATAATGTGCGGATAAATCAAGTCGTCCATCAATTATCGTTACATAAAAGGAGATAATGTGCGGATAAAACAAGGCATCCATCAATTATCGTCACATAAAAGGGGATAATGTTCGGATGAATCAAGGTGTCCATCAATTATCGTCACATAAAAGGAGATAATGTGCGGATGAATCAAGGCGTCCATTAATTATCGTCACATAAAAGGCAACAATGTGTCCATAAACGAGAAAGAGGCTGCTAGTTTGTTAAGGTCATCACGAATTTATTACGATTTTGTGTCCACTCCTTATGGTGTGACGGACTTCACATATCTTTTATTCTGCCTCCCTTAAGATTTAGATAAGTAAGGAACACAGTGGAGGTTAGTGCTTCTAAACATTGTTAAATCAATTTTTCACTATTCACAAAGTGTTTACAATTTCACCCTAATTCGACTGTTTTTCCATGATAAGATGATTTTTGAAATCGGAAACGATTCACAGGGAGGTAGCAAAGTTGTACAAATTCGAGAAATCTTTTTACTCCAAAACAAGCATGTATTCCTTTGTCGTTGTGATGATACTGTTCTTCTCAATGTGGTATTCAACATCGAAGTTTGTCCATATCGATATGGCGCTTCTGGGATATGCAATATCTTCAGCGGTCTTTGCGATTGGCCTGACAATCCGGATGAGCTTCTGGATGTGGCGCAAAGCCACTAACAGGGTGGCGAAGCGGAGTGTTGATAACCTTTTTAATAAAGAAAGATTGAAAAGAAATTCAAGAGCGCTAGTTAAAACCTTAATCGATAATATCATTTTGCAAAAATTCATTTTCCAGCGCGGGATCTACCGCGGAATTCAGCACTTCATGATTTCATGGGGCTGCATCATCTCATTCGCTATCACATTCGGGCTTACATTCGGATGGATGCGTTTTGATCTGATCGATCCGGAAACATACCAGATTATCGTGTTCGATATGCCAACCATCACGATGGCAGCTCACGGGATTTTCGCCGAGATCGTCTATAACGGCTTGAATATCGGCGCAATCATGGTGCTGATCGGAGCGGGGATGGCCCTTTACCGACGCATCACTGACTACGATGTAAAAGTAACCCAGCGATTCGAGTTCGATATTCTGCCATTGATCATTCTTCTGGCAGTAACTGTTACAGGCTTGATCCTGACTATCCAATACACATTCCTTGATGGCTGGATGCATCATTATATGTCACTCATCCACCAGGTAACAGTCATTATCATGCTAATGTACTTCCCATTCGGAAAACTGTTCCACGTGCCGATCAGGCCGCTGGCTACAGCTGTACCAATGAGTTATCAAGAGGTGGTCAAAGTGGATACGAAATCATGTAAAAGCTGCGGACAGCCTTACAGCAATGATGACCAGATTGCGGATGTCCAGGCAATTCTAAAAAGCCAGAATTTCGACCTGCAGCTCGCGGACGGCTCATACCTTTCAGATTATTGCACAGGCTGCCGCCGCAGGATGAGAGCATTGAAGCAAATGAATCTTGAAGCGCCACAAGGCAATCCATACGGACCAGTAAGCACAAACAACGGAATTCACTTATCAGGCTTCAGCAAGAAGCGTTCAGAAGAGTTTTACGGACTTGACCAGGATTCAAAGGAGGAAAAAATCGATGAGCCAATTTCTCGTTAAAGAAGGCGTAAAAAACCAAATCCGAAAAGGTGAAAAGCTAGTCACAACCCATTGCTGCTACTGCGGGATGCAGTGCGGGATGCACATTCGCGTCGATGAAAAGAATAACAAGGTTGTCGGTGTCGAACCGCGGTATGACTGGGTTTTAACAAAAGGAAAAATGTGCCCTAAAGGGGTTACTGCCTACCAGACGATCGATCATCCGGACCGCATCAAGACTCCTTTGATCAAAAAGAACGGCAAGTTCGTCGAAGCAACATGGGATGAAGCATTGGATTTGATAGAAAGCAAATATAAAGGGATCCAGGAAAACTACGGAAAAGATGCAATCGGAGTATACGGCGGTGTGTCGATGACAAATGAAAAATGTTACCTTGTCGGCAAGTATGCCCGCGTAGGACTGGGAACTCGCTATATCGACTATAACGGACGTTACTGCATGAGCTCCGCTGCCGGCGGATTCAACAAGACGCTTGGAATGGACCGAGGCTCGACGCTTCCTTGGACTGAACTTGAGCATACTGATACATTTTTCATGGCAGGTTCGAATACAGCGGAATGCCACCCGACAAGCATCCAGTGGTTCTGGAAGGCAAAGGACAAAGGCGCAAAGCTTATCGTTGCAGATCCGCGTGAAACCGCTACTGCACGTGTGGCTGACGTACACCTAGACTTGCTTCCAGGAACAGACGCTGCTTTAGCGAACGGCATCATGCATCTTTTGATCAAATATGATTACGTTGACAATGAATATGTACAGGAACGCTGCAATAACTTTGAAGAATTGAAGGAAATGACGGCGAAATTCACGCCAGAATATACATCCAAGCTTACAGGTGTTGCGGCTGAGAAAATCATCAAGGCAGCGCACATTTTCGGAAAATCACCACGCTCAGTCGTGATGTTCGCACGCGGTGCGGAACAACAGACATCAGGCGTTGATAATGTAAGTCTTTATACATCAATGGCCTTGTTAAGAGGCCAAATCGGCAAATTCGCATCAGGCGTTGCTACTTTTACAGGTCAGGGCAATGGCCAGGGCGGACGCGAACACGGGCAGAAAGCAGATGCTCTTCCAGGCTACCGTAAAATCGCAAACCCTAAAGATGTTGAGCATGTCGCTGGAGTCTGGGGCATCAAGCCAGAAGAAATGCCTAAGGAAGGTGTTTCTGCATACGAAATGTTCCACCTGATGCAGAACAAGACAATCCGCGCATTGCATGTCATCTGCTCGAATCCGGTTGTTTCTTCACCAAATATCAATTATGTCCAGGATTCACTAGAGAAGCTAGATTTCCTTGTCGTAAATGACTTCTTCATGTCAGAAACAGCTGAGCTTGCGGATGTCGTTCTTCCGGCAACGACTTGGGCTGAAGACGAAGGAACGACTACTAATATCGAAGGTCGTGTCATCCGAATCCGTAAGGTAGTCGAGCCAATTGGGGAATCGAAGCCTGACTGGGAGATTATGCAGCTGATTGCTGACCGTCTTGGAAAAGGTAAATACTTCGATTACAGCGAACCGAGAGAGATTTTTGACGAGCTTCGCCACGCTTCAAAGGGCGGCAAGGCTGATTACTACGGTGTAACTTACGAGAAAATCGACGAACAGGACGGCGTTTTCTGGCCAGCTCCAGCAGAAGACCACAAAGGAACTCCATCCATATTCCAGGAGCGTTTTGCTACGGAAGATGGAAAAGCGAATCTCGCAGTCTGCGATTTCAGAGGACCTTCTGAAGTTCAATCAAACGAGTATCCTTTATGGCTGACTACAGGCCGCGTTGTCTTCCACTACTTGTCAGGCAACCAGACACGACGCGTTGACTTCCTCATGGAGCAATGCCCTGAGCCATTCGTTGAAATGCACCCAGAACTGGCCAGCAAGTACCAGATTGAAAACGGTGAAAGAGTGAAGCTTTCCACACCGCGTGGCGAGATGATCACACCGGTTAAAATAACAAAAGCAATCCGCAAAGACACAATGTTCGTCCCTTATCACTGGGGCAAGAAGCTGGCAGTCAACCAATTGACCAGCCCGGCACTGGATCCATTCTCTAGGATGCCTGAATTTAAAGTCTGTGCTGTAAAGCTTGAAAAACTGACTAAATAGGAGGAACGGCCACTATGAATAAAATAATGTATCTAGAATTTGAGCGCTGTATAGGATGCCGTGCCTGCCAGGCAGCCTGCCGTGAATGTGGGGACCATGATGCCAAGGAACGGAACTATGTAGAATATGTTGACTTCACTGAATCTCGCCAGACATTCCCGATGCTGTGCATGCAATGTAAAGACCCTGCATGTGCGCGTGTCTGCCCGGCAAATGCGATTCAGATCACGGATGAGGGCGTCGTGCTTTCAGCAATGGAGGAAAAATGTATCGGATGCCGCAACTGTACATTCGGCTGCCCATTCGGCATTCCTAAGTTCGATTTCGAAACGAACAAAATGTACAAATGCGATATGTGCTATGACAGAACGCGTCATGATATTGCGCCAATGTGTGCATCTGTCTGCCCGAGTGATGCGATCCGCTTCATCGACTTTGATGAAATGCAGCAGCTGCGCAGAAGACGTACCCAAATGAACCTGGTTGAAGGGAAAAAGCCGCAAGAGGGCAATAAATGGGATTACGTACCTGAATTCTTCGGAGTTTATACGGATTCACAGTCATAATTTAATGGAGCCGGCCGGAAAAGAGCGCTAAGTTCATTAGGGCCGGCTCTATTTTTGGACTGATTTTCACGATATTGGCGAAAATTTGATTTTATTGGCGGTTTTCACAAGTTTATTGGCGAAAATAAAAAAATATTGGCGAACTGGAAATTTTCAGCGGTTTTTTCCAGCAAAGGTTTCAACCAATTTTAGATAAGGTAGGGAATTATAACCCATCCAAAAAAGAGGTGCTTTCAAATGTTAAAAGGAAATGTGCTGGCAGTGACAAGCGGCAAGGGCGGAGTTGGCAAGTCTTCATTATCAGTGAATCTTGCGCTTGCGCTGCAAAAGCTTGGCAAGTCAGTCGCGATCATCGACCTTGATATATACGGATTCAGTGTACCGAAAATACTTAATATAGATGCAAAACCAAAAACGTTCAACGGAAAAATCATTCCGGTTGAGGCGCACGGCATTAAAGTAATGTCCATGGGCTTCCTTGTGAAGGACAATGAACCGATTGTCTGGCGCGGCCCGATGCTTGGAAAAATGATTCAGCACTTTACAGAGGATGTGCTGTGGGGAGAAATGGATTATTTCATCCTTGATATGCCTCCTGGGACGGGCGATGTCGCCCTTGACATGCACCTGATGATTCCGCAGAGCAAGGAAATCGTCGTGACGACACCGCATAAGGCTGCTTCATACGTAGCGGAACGTGCCGGATCAATGGCGATCAAGAGCAAGCATGAAGTGATCGGCGTGGTTGAAAATATGTCCTACTTCAAGCCTGAAGACAGTGACCAGAGGTACTATATCTTCGGAAAAGGCGGCGGCGAGGAACTGGCTTCACAGCTTGGCACGGATTTGCTCGGGCAGCTGCCGATCCAGGAAGCCGATGAGAACAGTGAAACGCCTGCTATCGCTGCAGAGAATACTGTGCTATTTAAGGAATATCTAAACCTGGCAGAAAAAATCGATGCAAAGTTTCAGCTCTAGGAACAGGAGGATTTGGCTATGAGTGATGATAAAAAAAAGACCCATCATGAAGATGATAAGGATATGATCAAGCTGATCGATAACCTGAACAGGAAAGACGATGTCCATTTGAATAGAAGGGCATTCCTGAAGGCATCCTTTGGTGCAACTGTTGCGATCGGACTGGCAACGACTCCATTCGGTATTTTCACCTTCCTGCGCGATGAAAATGGTGAAGTGAAGCGAGTGGAAATCACAGATATCGATGATCTGGCAGTCGGGGAATCAAGAAACTTTAACTATCCAACGAAGAACGAACCAGCAATTTTGGTCAGGACACCGGAGGACAAATTTGTTGCCTATAACAATAAATGCACACATCTTCAATGCCCGGTCTTTTACGAGCATAAGGAAAATGTCCTTCTTTGCCCATGCCATAAAGGATACTTTAACGTAGACAGCGGACATCCGATGGCAGGTCCGCCACAGCGCGAGCTTCCAAAAATCCTTCTTGAAATCAAAGATGGCAAGGTGTTCGCAGTAGGGAGGGAAGTAAGGCATGGATAAAAAACGAATTGCGTTTTTCTCGATTTTCCTGTTCCTTGCCATCAATGTATTCTCGCTTTCAAATGCAATCGAGGGCTATTATGGACACGAAGATGAGCGTGTATATGGCGCGGTTGCTGTTGCGCTGATTTCCACTATCCTGGCAACAACAGCCTTCTTCATCTGGAGGAAGGCAGAGTATAAAAAGTAAGCTGGTGGCGATGATAAAAGAGAGCTCTTTTGAGATTGGAACAAGTTCCGCAGTATTTGGAACTGGTTGCATAACCATTACGAAAAGAGTTTTAAAGGGAGGATTGAACATGGTTCCCATTCTTTTTTTCATCACGACAGCAAAAAAGAATCAATTGAGGAAGTACTTGAAAGTTCCGTCGAAATTGAAGAAGATTTGATGCGTACTTACTTAATTACGGCTGAACGAGTCCATGACGATCCTGTGCTGAAGGAACGCCTTGAAAACTTCGCGGAAGGAAATGCGAAACGGACAAAGCAACTGCTTGATGAATTGAAAAAAGGCAAATAAAGAAGCAGCGGAATTTTCCGCTGCTTTTCTATATAATGTTTTCGCTCTGTTAGCTAAACTGGTTAGTGGGTATAATCTTAATATTTTCTCCTTCGAACTTCCTTTCACCAAAAAGGGTAATCAAGGTACAGCTTTTGATTCGGAACGGGCTTTCAGCGATTTCATACTCAGCAAGCAGGCCGGATCCCAGTTCTTCACCCTCTGGATTCATTGCCTGCACGTTCTGGCCTTCAAGTGTCCTTAGTTTGGCTTTCATCAGGAATAACTTCCACTCTTCCCAATTCTTGATCAAAAACGCCTTCTCACCATTCTCCAGATAGCCGAGCTGGCAGCCACTTTCGTCGATGGCGGCTTCGTTTCCATAGCTGAGCTCCATGATCAAATCCCGTAAAAATTGAAATTCATCGAGGTCAAGATAGGGGTCAATCTGGAACTCGACTTCATTTCCTGTCTCTTTGATTGCAGCAAGTGTCTTATTATTTCTTATAACTGATGTGTTTTTGATATGTTCGGATTTAATATGTTCGAGGGGAGTGCCCATAAGTTTCAATGTAAGCATAATAATCTCCTTTTTTGCGATCGTCTTGTTACCTTTATTATAATGATTTTGCCCTCTCTGCGGTGTGACAAACTTCATTTCTTACCCATAAATTGCGGGTATAGTTCGAAAGCTATAGGTAACAGGATTATTCGACAATAACTGGCAAATATTTGGATTTTTTATTAAAAAGGTTACAAATTTTGCGATGCTTGTAGCGAAACTGAAAGCTGGCTGAAATCTTGAATGAAAAATAGTTTGATAGAATACAATGATAAGGTTTGAGCGCAAGCCAGCAAAGGGAAAAAGAACAGTTAGCTAATACAAATTTTTATGTCTGAAGGAGTCTGAAGGCTTTTTTTGGATTGATATTTTGAAGAGGTCGGAGGAAAATCATGACATTTGAAGAGCAATTAATCAAAAAGTCGTATTATGAAACTTTTATGGAATCTGGGAACAGGGCACACCCTGTCCGTGTACTCGGGGAGCTTTATCTTGAAGAGCAGAAGAATGATATGCCTGATTTGTCATACATCCGTTTTGCTCAGGGGGAGGTCTATTTTCATAACAAGGACTACGAAGCGGCGATTTTTAAGTGGGAGAATATTACGAATGAGCTGGAGCCGTGGGCGAAAAAGAACATGGGGGATGCCTTTCTGGAGATTGGTCTGCTCACATCTGCAGAGGACCTGTACCTGTCGATCGAAACGGAGAGCAATATTCTGAGGATTGAAAGCGGCCTGCAGCTATTGACGCTTTACATAGAGCAGGGAGAGCTTGACAAAGCAGTTGCTGTTACCAAGAAATCAGTGGCGCTTGATCCGGATTATCCGGGTGTAACGGAAATAGCCCGCGCTTTCTTTGAAGAACACCAGGACTGGGAAAATGCTGTCGAATTGGCGGTCAATGAAGGTGTTCGAACCGGTTCGCCTAAATGGTTCGACGTCTTGAATCAGTATGTAGAACAGGGGCATACCATCCAATTCTCACCGGATTATTTTAGCGAAGCATTATCCGTCCTATTCCAGGTGGACCGAAGCCGGTTTGAACAGCTCGCTGTCTCATTGTGGGAAAGCTACAAAGACCAAAGCTCATACATGACATGGCTGAGGGAATTTAACCAATTGTTCAGCGGGATGGACGGCAATAGAAGAGACGGGTGGACTCATCTTTCAGCTGCCTATCAGGACACCTATTTCGAGTTGATTAATGGGGATCGGTTGATTAAGGAAATTTCACCGCTGATTCCGGAGTTGCTGACTAACTGGCTCAAAATAACAAGTCCTGTTAACAGCCTTGTGTCGGCATCATCGATTATAGCGTGGAATGAAGTATTTCCAGGGACCATTACCGCGTCGGCAATTCACGATGCCGAGAATCTTGTGCTGAATTCGCGCGAATACCATGATGGCTACGAGGATAGCATGCAGCTATTTGAAACAATCATTAAATGGGCAGAGAATCATGAGATAGAGGTAGGCAACAGGATTAAGTGGCTGGTTCAGGAGCTGCAGGAATCCAATGTCCATAATCTGCTGATCGCCGGTTTATCTGGCAATGGAAAGTCATCCTTCGTCAATACCATTATTGGGGAAGAACTGATCACATCTCCTACTGCGGCGGTCATCCGGTTCACGAACGAGGAGAATCCGGAAATCTATGAAATCACCGATACGGACGTCCGCCAAATCACGGATATCGAGGACTTCAAGGAAAGTGCAGGAGTTCGCCGACAGAACCATAAAAATGAAACGATCATTGATTTCAGAGCTGAGTTTCCGTTCCTGCGCGACCATGGACTGGCGCTGATTGATACTCCTGGAGTCAATCGCAATAACTATGACAATCACCCGTTGTACAATTACCTGAGGTTTGCAGATAGCTTACTTTTTGTGCTCAATGCCAATGATCCTTTTACGGAAAAAGAAAGGGAAATCCTCTCGAAAATTTCAGAGTACTTCCCGCAGCTTCCAATACACTTCCTGTTGAACAAAATAGATTCAATATACAGTCAGCAGGAGGCAATAGAAGTTTTTGACCAAACATGGGCTGAAATCAGCCAATACTATCCTGACGCAAAAATGTTTGCTTTCTCAGCTAACTATGATCTAGGCAAGCAGCTGAAAGATTTCTCTGATTTTATTAAAACAAACAACAGGACATTCGACATCGAGCAGGAGCGCACAGCAAAACTGCAATTCTTTGTCAGAAGGGCCATTACGTATTTGCTTGATAAACGGATTGAAATTGAGAACAACCATATGGAAATAATTAACTGGAACGAAGAAATGGTGAGCAAGCTGAACGGTGCCATCAACCAGCTGGGAGACATTGAAGAAGAGAAATCGAAATCCATTCAGAAGTCATACCGTAAAATCAAGGATGAGACCCGTGCGGAAATCATTGAAAAAATCCCGGAGATCCTTCGCAGTTGTTCTGAATTGGTGACAGAGGATACCGATTTCGGAAAAATCCATACTGAAATGGATGAAGCAATGAACAAGAAGATTAGGGAATATCTTGATGAAACCGTTTTGCCGAAATTCCATGAAGATTTGCAGGGCTGGATTCAGCATTCGAAAGACGAATTCGAGCATAGCCAAAACTACTTGAATGAAATGGCCGAGGGCTTTAACTCGATGTATGGAGATGAACGGATCAGTCTTGACTGTGATTTCAGGGTGCTTGATGACTGGCGCCGCGATGCAAGCCGGATGACGAACGGTGTACACTATGAAAATGTCAACATCATGAACCGCCCGACGCCGCAGCAGTTCTTCCTGAAAAGCGCCGGCAAGCTGCTTGGCGTGCTGCCGCAAAATAATGCGATGCTTTATAACCGTTACAAAACCTATCTGGAGTCAGAAGACTATTATGATATCGGCGTAACCATCGCGAAAAGATTCCTGCAGCAATTCGAGATTTTTGAAAAATCGATTGAACGCGATGTGAATCTGTTCTTCAAAAACCCATTCAATGTACTGGAAGAAGCAGTAGAAGAAGCCAAATCGGAAATCGATTATGGCAAGGCGGAACTTGAAAAAATGAGGATCAACCCGGAACTGTACCGCGACCCATTGACACTGTACGAAGTAAAGCTCCGACAGTTTGAATGGATGACCGCGGCAGGCAGAGGTTAAGCGGAAAAGGAGGATTCCGATTTGGGGTCTTCCTTTTTGCTGCTTGAAGTAAAAAGAATAAAATTTAATTTTCATAATAATATTGACAATATGAGTATAGGAGTTTAAAGTAAAATTTATCGATTTGCAACATTTACTCAATAAAGAAATTCTCTTATCAAGAGTGGCAGAGGGACTGGCCCTGTGACGCCCAGCAACCGTTCCAGATGGAATTGGTGCTAAATCCTGCAAAACAATTTTTTGTTTTGAAAGATAAGAGAGGAATCCGACTTTGCATTTTATTGCGTTTGAAACCTCTCTTTTCTGGAGAGGTTTTTTTATTTGTTTTAAATAAGCAAATCAATCAAAGGGGGAGAATCAGATGAAAAAAGGAATTAAAAAAGTATTTTTAGGTGTTGTTGCTTCTGCTTTGCTGCTGACAGGCTGCGGCGGCGGAGAGACGAAGACGGCCAGCGGACCTGTAGAAGGTGTTCCTGATCGATTTGCCAAAGGGGAGAAAGTCAAAATCAAAGTCATCCGCAAGATTGGCGGAGATGACCATACAGCGCAATTTTTAGCCGGAGCGAAAGCAGAAGGGGAAGCGCTCGGCTTCAAGGTAGATGTCTTCACAGCGAATGGAGATACAGCCAAATTCCATGATGCAATCAACCAGGGGCTGCAGCAGGATTATGATGGATTCATCATTTCCCATGGAGATGACGCAGCTACTGTAGATGATGTAAAAAAATTAGTTGAAAAAGGCAAAAGCGTCGTAACTTTCGATTCAAATCCGGATTTGGCTCAGGTAGAGGGAGTCACACTTACATCCCAGGATGATGAGGCTCTCGCCACGCAGGCACTAGACCAGCTTGTGAAGGACCAAAATGGAGAAGCGAATATCGTTTACCTCTGGGTTGATGGCTTCCCGCCAATGGTCAGAAGAAATAAAGTTTACCAGGAAACCTTGAAGGCAAATCCAGGAATTAAAGAGGTTGAGAGATTCGGAGTGGCCGCTGCTGATACAAGTGTCCAAACGCAGAATGCTGTGGCCGCGATGCTCAATAAGCATCCAAAAGGAGAAATCGACGCAATTTTCGCAACGTGGGACGCTTTCGCGATCGGCGCAGCACGTGCCATTAAGGAAGCTGGCCGCGATGAAATCAAGATCTACGGAATTGATGTTTCCAATGCTGATCTGCAGGAAATCCAGGGAGAAGGCAGCCCATGGAAATATGCAGCAGCTGTCGATCCGAAGCTGATCGGGGAAGTGAATATGAGATTGCTGGCGAAGAAGCTGGCTGGCGAGGAAACACCAGCAACCTATGACCTTGAAGCATCACTGATTTCACAGAAACAACTGCAGCAGTCAAAAAATCCGGTGAACATGGTCAATCTTGCTGAAATCATCGAAGGCTGGGGCGAATCAGACGCATTTTTGGAAGATTGGATGGAGAAATTGAAGGATCACTATAAGAAATAACCAGTAAAAAGGTTGGTTTAGAATTTTATAGCGACTTTTTCCATTTTATAGCGACTTTCCCAATTATATAGCGACTTTTCCCATTTTATAGCGACTTTTCCGATTTTATAGCGGAAATCTCATTTTTATAGCGAATTGGAAATTTCACGCGATTTTTTCCAGTTCAGCGAACAAAGCAGACACTCTCAAAAAAAAGAGTGTCTGTTTTACAGATTGATAGGGAGGAGGAACCTGGATGAAACTTCAAATGAACAACATCAGTATTGATTTTCCGGGGGTGCGTGCGCTGAACGATGTTAATTTCAGCACGGAAACTGGCAGCATCCATGCGTTGATTGGCGCGAACGGCGCGGGTAAATCGACATTAATGAAGGTGCTTTCCGGTGCCCACAATCATTACACAGGGGAAATCCTGCTAGGTGGCGAGAGTGTGGAAATCAGAACGCCGGCTCATGCGCAGAAACTCGGGATTCAGACGGTCTACCAGGAGGTTGATACTGCCATCATCCCGTCGCTGACTGTTGGAGAAAATATCATGCTCAATCACACGGTGCAGGCAATGAAAAACAAGCACTGGGTGAATTGGAAGCAGCTTTTCAAACAAGCAGAGGATATTCTATCAGGCATGAACCTTCAGATTCCTGTGAAAAAGCTTGCCGGTGAGCTGACGCTTGCGGAGAAACAGCTGGTCCTGATTGCGCGTGCGATTTCAAGTGATTGCTCCTTCTTGATCCTTGATGAACCAACCGCTCCGCTCAGCCACACCGAAACATCAGAATTGTTCCGGATTGTCAGGAACCTGGCTAAAAGGAATGTGGGCATCATCTTCATCTCCCATCGAATGCCCGAGATCTTTGAGTTGTGTGATGAGCTGACCATTATGCGAAATGGCGAGCTGGTTGTGAAAAAAGGTATTCCTGAAGTCGACACTCACAAGGTGATTGAATACATGCTTGGGCGGAAGCTGGAAGACCAATTCCCCGCAAGGGTCAGCACGTTTGGAGATACCCTGCTGGAAGTCGAAGGTATAACTGATGAGGACAAGGTGAAAAATACTTCCCTCCATGTTAAAGCAGGGGAGATTGTCGGGCTGGCCGGCCTCGTAGGAGCGGGAAAGACAGAGCTGTGCAAAGCGCTGTTTAGCGCGGCACCGATAAAGAGCGGAACTGTAAAACTAAAAGGAAAAACCCTAAAGCTTACGAGTCCTCATGCTGCTGTAAAAAGCGGGTTGGCACTGGTGCCTGAAGAGCGGCGCAAGGAAGGTGTCCTTGTCGCAGAATCCGTTGCCTCCAACCTGACAGCGGTCAACTTAAAAAAGTTCTCCCGAATCTTTAGTTTTATCGACAGGCGGGCTGAAAAGAAAACGGCTCAGGAATACATAAAGGCTCTAGGCATCAAAACTGCATCGGAAAATGCCAAAGTTGAAAATCTCTCAGGCGGGAACCAGCAGAAGGTAGCGATTGGCAGGTGGCTGATTGCCGATGCGGATGTGTATATCTTTGATGAGCCAACCAAGGGTGTTGATGTAGGTGCGAAGCGGGATATTTTTGAATTGATTGCCCAGCTTGCAGCTCAAGGGAAGGGTGTCATTTATGCATCCTCCGAGCTGTCAGAAATCGTCGGCATCACGAATCGGGTTTACGTGCTCTATGACGGTGAACCAGTCAAGGAGCTTGAAACAGCCGCAACAACAGAAGAGGAACTTTTATTTTATTCAACAGGAGGAAGATAGGATGGAAGCGAAACTCCCATTGAAGCAAAAACCAACACCGAAAAAGACATTCGAACTGTTCCAGTTCCTATATAAATATGGGACGATTATGACAATCTTTGTCCTGGTTGCAATCTTCGCGGCAGTCAATCCTTCTTTTATCAACGGCGATAATGTCATCAATATCCTGCGTTCGATTTCAATCGTGACCATCATCGCGATCGGCATCACCATCTCCTTGACAGTTGATGGCTTTGATTTATCTGTCGGCTCTGTCGCATCCCTATCAAATGCCATTGTCATCTCGATGTTCGTCTGGTTCTCACAGAACACTCTGATTGCCGTACTATCGGCGATCGCAGCCGCCTTGATTGTAGGGGCACTCAATTCATTGATGATTGTGAAGCTGAAGATTCCGGATATGCTGATGACACTGGCAATGATGTTCATCATCCAGGGAACAGCGCTGACTTATACGAAAGGCGCTACGGTTTCAGAGAATATGATTCTGCCTGATGGAAGTTTTTCAACAGGAACGATCAGCCCGTTTTTCGCTAAAATAGGGCAGGTTCCGTGGATCATTTTGATCATGGCGATTGCTGTCATCATTGTCCATATATTCTTGACGTATACAAAGCACGGCCGCTACATGTATGTGATTGGCGGGAATAAAGAGGCGGCCAGGCTTTCGGGTATCCCGGTCAACCGCTATAAAACAGCTGCCTACCTGCTGTCTGCTTTATTTGCCGCAATTGGCGGCATTGTCCTTGCTTCACGTGTTATGACTGCCGAAATCAATGCCGGGTCGCCCTATTTAATGGATTCGGTTGCTGCTGCCTTCATTGGCTTTTCCGTTCTTGGAGCGGGCAAGCCGAACGCATTCGGAACCTTTGTCGGAGCCGTGCTCATCGGCATTTTGCAAAATGGCCTCGTCATGATGTCGGTCCCATACTATGCGATGGATATCGTGAAAGGGACTGTGCTGGCCTTTGCCCTGGGGATCACTTACTATAAGCAAAAACATTGATGAGAAAATAAAAGCCGGATTTGGCAGCGACCAAGATCCGGCGTTTCTTTTGTCATATCCCTATTCTTCAAAAAATGGCCGATTAGCGTAAAAATACATCCAGCCCATCATGATACCACCGCCGATAAGATTGCCGATCGTCACGGGAATCAAATTATGGATAACGCCTTCAAAAGTAACAGACTGAGGGTCGTCCAAAACCATGCTGATGGCAAATGTACACATATTGGCGATGCTGTGCTCATAACCGGAAATAAAAAAACAGTAGACAAAAAACACCATTGCGAACATTTTTGCTCCGTCGCCCTTCATTGACATAGGCAGGAAGAACGCCAGGCAGACGAGCCAGTTACAGAGAAAACCCCTGAAAAAAAGCTCTGAAGCTGGCGCGAGTGTCTTTTTTTCAGCTACACTCAACAAGAAACCATTTACCGAATGGTCATCAAACAATCCTGTTGTATAAATTAAAAAAGCAAAAGCAGCTGCGCCAATGATATTGCCGATATAGCTGTAAATCCACATCCTGGCCACCTGCAGCCAGGCCATTTTCTTCCTCAAAGCTGTAAATGTATAGTAAAACGTGTTTCCTGTGAACAGGTCTCCTCCGCCATAGGCAATCAGGATAATGGCGGCACCAAAGGTGATGGCCGCAATTGGGTAGGCAAAGGGGGAATGCTCGACATAAAAAGGGTTCCCGGTCTTGAATGCGACAATCACACCTAAGCCTATGAACATCGAAGCAAGGGCAGCCCTTGCAAGATAACGTATTTTGCTTTGCTTAAAAATCTTTTGCTTTTTTAAGGCGAGTTTCTCAACTTCCTCCAATGCTTGTACTTCCATTTTAAAATCACCACGTCTGTCTTTAATATGAACCATATTCTATCCTAAACCTTCTGGCCATATGTAATTGTTCCCCAGGCTGACCATCTAAATTGAATAGATGGAAAAAAGACTGAATTTGTGAAGATCCAGTCTTTTTTGCCTGCTAAAATGTATCTCTAACGAACTGGGGATTGCGCTGCATGGAGGCAAACAGGACAATGCCGCTTACGAGCAGCAGGCCGCTTGTCAGGACGAATACCGAGGTGAAGCCGAAGTAACCCGCAAGAAAACCGCCAAGTATTGGACCTACAATGTTCCCGAAGAAACGGAGACTCGTGTTGTAGCCGAGTACCTCTCCCTGCATGGCCACCGGTGCTTCCTGTCGGATGTAGGCAACCCTGACTGGGATGATTCCGCCGATGGTGATTCCGAGCAGGAACCGGATCAGGACCAGCTGCCAGATGTTACCCACAAAACCCCCTGGCAGATAGATGATCGCTGATAAAAACAGGAGCACAACAAGTATTTTTATATAGCCAACCCGGTCGGCAATTTGCCCCCATTTCCGTGCCATTAACAAATTGCCGAGCCCTGCTGCTGAAAAGGCGATTCCAGAAAAGAAGGCGAGGTTTTCAGGCCCGTGCAGCTCACCCACATATAGCGACAGTATTGGCTGGATACTGAAATGGGCAATCTGGACAAGCATCGACATGAGCAGGACATTCACCATGATTGGGTTTTTGAAGATATGCTGAAGAACTTCTTTGCGGCTGTAATTTGTTTTGGTTCCTTTTGTGATATCGACTCTGTATTCCATGACAAAGAATACGAGCAGACCCGAAAGGACGATAAAGGCCGAGGTTGATTGGAAGGTTACCGCGTAGCCTAGAGAATCGGCAAGGACCCCGCCGATCATCGGTCCTAGAAGGGCGCCGGTTATACTGCCTGTCTGGAGAGTGCCTAATACCTTGCCGGCCTGTTCCTTTGATGTCTGTGTTGAAATTAGAGCCTGTGACACAGGAATAAAGCCTGAGAATAATCCCATGAACATCCTAAGTAAAAATAATTCCCATACAGAATTGGCTAATCCTAACAGGAAAACCGAAAAACCCATCCCGAAAGCCATGAATATCAGGATCATTTTTCGGCCGAACCGGTCTCCCAGCCTTCCGATTGCCGGAGAGAATAGAAATGCAGTAACGAATGTAATCCCGAACGTCAATCCCGACCAGTTCTGAACATACCTTTCTGAAAAATCACCGAACGTCTCAATGTACAAAGAGAGAAAAGGCATTACCATTGTCATGCTGCCGGCGATAAAGAAATTCGCGAACCACATAATCATCAAGTTGCGTTTCGCCTTTTGCTGCTGGGTCATTCCATCAACACTTCTTTCTCAGCACGAATATTTCGCTTTTCTAAATATGATACCAAATTTTTGCTCGAATGAAAACCAATCGAGCAAGCAGCGCCTTTTTAGGATACGCAGATTCCGAAAATTGTCTAGCTCTGACGCCGGTCGGAGCTAAGTAAGCTTTTTACGCATATTTTCTTAGTACGAGATCCATTCGAGCAATTCAATTCGATTGCCAAATGGATCGTGGACATAAATCCTGTTCGCACCTGGCAGATTTTCGTCTTTAATATAATCGACTCCTGATGAAGTCAAATGTTCTTTCAATCCTTCGATATTTTCGATTTCAAACGCTGGATGTGCTTTGCGTGCAGGTACAAATGGCTCCTCAATGCCTACATGTATTTGGCAATGGCCATACTTAAACCATGCGCCGCCACGCTTTTTCAGCACTGCCGGCTTTTCAATTTCCTCAAACCCCAATATTTCCCCGAAAAACTTCCGGGCCTGATCTTCTGAACCCTTAGGTGCTGCAAGCTGTACATGATCAATCGTTTTGAATTTGAATGGCATAATGATCCCTCCCTGATAAAATCTTAATCCAAAAGGAAACATAAGGAAATAACAAGGTATGAATCTATAAATATAAGTTTTTCTTATCACCATAAAAAGTAATACAGGCCTATCTGATTACATATAAATTATTAAAGTTCTGTACGTTTTTTAAAAGAGGGGGCTATCAGAATGAAAAAAAGATTTCTTGCCATTGTAATGATGGCAATCATGGCACTTGTAGTTTCGGCATGCGGAACAAGCTCAGGCGGAGGGGGATCCGAGGCTGAGAAGAAGGAGTTAAGGGTGGTCACGGACGCAGCATATGCACCATTTGAGTACATGGAAGGTGACAAGATTGTTGGTTTCGACATTGATTTCCTGAAGGCTGCTGCAAAAGAAGCAGGGTATGAACTGAAATTTGAGAATGTCGGCTGGGATCCGATTTTTGTTGAGATCAAGAGCAAGCGAGCTGATCTGGCAGTATCCTCGATCTCTATCAATGATGAGCGCAAACAGACATATGACTTTTCATTGCCATATTTCTTATCCACCAATAAAATCCTTGTCCGCGAAGACAGCGATATTAAAAGCGCTGCAGATCTGAAGGGCAAGGTCGTGGCTGTTCAAAACGGAACAACCGGACAGGAAGCAATGGATAAGCTCCTTGGCAAGAACAACAAGGATATCAAGAAATTCGATAACAACAACCTGGCAATCATGGAAATGCTCTCTGGAGGAGCAGATGCAGTCGTTGCCGATAACGGCGTAGTCGAAGTATATGCAAAAAATAACCCGAATGAAAAGCTGAAGGTGATTGAAGACAGCGGCAGCTTCGAGGCTGAATATTATGGAATCCTGTTCCCTAAAGGCACAAATCTGAAGGCGGACTTTGATAAAGCAATCAAGACAATCGTCGAGAATGGCACATATGAAAAAATCTATCAAGAATGGTTCGGCCAGGAGCCTAACCTGGAAATGCTGAAAGCGGAACAGGAAGCATCAGAGTAATTTCTCATAAACTATGAATCTTCGATGATGCGTAACTCTTGAAAACAGCGTTACGCATTTTTTTGTAGAGCTTTTTTCGCAAACTTAGCTGCTTTTACAGCCCAAGTGATTAAAAATAAAGTTCCGGTTCAGAAGTCACATCGAAAAGAGCCCGATACCTTTCAGAAATGCAAGATATGTCCAAAAGGCAACAGTCAATGCAATTGTAAACTTCATCAAAATCTAGTCCCAGGCCTGGGGGCTTTGGAGGGCAAGCTATGGATTTTCGTTTTGATATTATCATTGAATATACTCCTTATCTAATAAAAGGGACGCTGCTGACGATCGGGCTATCATTGGCAGGGATCTTAATTGGGACAATCCTCGGCCTATTCATCGGGCTCGGCAAGATTCAGCGCCGAAAACTGCTGACATGGCCGTTTGTCTGGTATATCACTTTCTTTCGCGGGACCCCGCTATTTGTACAAATATTGCTGATTCATTTTGGCGTGGTTCCAATGCTCATTGGGGAAACGAACGGAATTGTGGCAACAATCATCGCACTGTCCCTGAATGCGGCAGCCTATATTGCCGAGATTTTCAGGGCAGGAATCCAGTCGATCGACCGCGGCCAGATGGAGGCTGCCCGGTCGTTGGGAATGACCCATGTCCAGGCGATGAGGTATGTGATTTTGCCACAGGCCTTCAAGCGGATGATTCCTCCTCTGGGTAACGAATTCATCGTGCTTATAAAAGAATCATCCCTCGCGGCGATTGTCGCGACTCCTGAAATCATGTACTGGGGCCGGGCAATGGCAGGACAGTATTACCGCGTCTGGGAACCGTACCTGACCGCCGCAGTCATATATCTCATCCTGACACTCTCGCTTAGCTTTTTACTAAATCTCCTTGAAAGAAGGCTGAAAACAGAATGATCAAAGTCGCTAATCTGCAGAAGTCATTTGGCAGCCACAAGGTTTTGAATGGAATAGATGTTGAGGTCCAGCCCCAGGAGGTTGTGGTGGTGATTGGTCCATCAGGTTCCGGTAAATCCACCTTTCTTCGCTGCATAAACCTGCTGGAAACGATTACGGATGGACATGTGCTTATTGAAGATATCGACATAACTGATAAGGGTTCGGATATCAACAAAGTGCGTGAAGAGGTCGGAATGGTTTTCCAGCACTTCAACCTGTTCCCTCATAAAACAGTGATTCAAAATATCATGCTGGCTCCGCTGAAGGTACGAGGTATTCCTGAACAGCAAGCAAGGGAGAAAGGAATGGAGCTGCTGAAAAAGGTAGGACTCGAGGACAAAGCGGATACCTACCCAGACTCACTATCCGGCGGGCAAAAGCAGCGGGTGGCCATCGCCCGCGCCCTGGCGATGGAGCCAAAAATCATGCTGTTCGACGAACCAACCTCAGCACTTGATCCAGAAATGGTCGGGGAGGTTTTAGAGGTCATCAAACAGCTAGCCCGTGAAGGAATGACAATGGTTGTCGTCACCCATGAAATGGGCTTTGCCCGCGAAGTCGGCGACCGCGTCATTTTCATGGACGGGGGATTGATCGTGGAAGAAAACAAGCCGAATGAGATTTTTGAAAATCCGCAGCATGAGCGGACGAAAGCGTTTTTGAGTAAGATATTGTAATTTGAAAAAGGAAGCCCGATTTTTATAGTCGCGGCTTCTTTTTTACGGTTAACCGTTAATAAATCGGCCACAACCGTTAATAAAAGTTGTGAAACCGTCGATAAATTGATGGCAACCGATAATAAAACTCTTGCAACCCTCAATAAATTTCATTCATCCCGAAATGACCATCAGTAAAACTGAAAAGTCCACTGCCAATCAACTGGAAACCTGATATCAAAACGGTTTAATATCGCCATTAAAGTACTATTAGTGAGGAAACCTGGCCATTTAAATAAATTTATCCAATTTACGATTGCTAAAACTAATATCATTAGTTAAAATAAAACTAATGATATTAGTTTTATGGAGGTCGAATAAAATGAGAGTGATCAAAGAGGAGTATTTATATCAGCTGACGTTCATGCCAAGGTTTTTTCCTGTGAATTGTTATTTTATCGAGGAGGAGGATGGGCTGACTTTAATTGATGCTGCTCTTCCATATAGCGTGAAGCCGATTTTGCAGGCTGCTGAAAAAATCGGAAAACCAATCAAGCGGATTGTTTTGACCCATGCTCATGGCGACCACATTGGGGCGCTTGATGAACTGAAAGCCAAACTCGATGTTCCGGTTTATATTTCTAACCGCGATTCGCGCCTATTAGCTGGTGATACCTCTCTTGACTCAAATGAGCCTCAGACACAGATTCGCGGCGGTGTGCCAAAGAACATTAAAACAACGCCGGATATGCTCCTGAAGGAAGGGAATGAAATTGGTTCTTTGCTGGCGATCTCAACTCCAGGACACACACCTGGATCGATGTCATTCCTTGATCGGAGAACCAATTTGTTGATTGCGGGCGACGCCTTCCAGACCAGGGGCGGGACTGCTGTCTCAGGGGTGACAATCCCGTGGTTTCCTTTTCCGGCAATGGCGACATGGAACCAGGAAGCCGCCCTTCAAAGTGCCCGGAAAATCAGGGAGCTAAGACCAACCCTTCTCGCGGTTGGGCACGGAGACCTGCTTGGGAATCCTTCAGCACCTATCGAAAAAGCCATTCAAAAAGCGGAAGCAGCTTTTACAAAATAAAGGAGTTCGAAAACATGTCACCAAGACCGAAAATTGCACTTGATAAAAATACAATTATGATTGCAGCTGCTGAGCTTGCGAATGAGCATGGAAGTGAGTATATCACTCTTGCACTGCTTGCCAAGAAGCTAAATATTAAACCGCCTTCTCTATACAATCACTTTGACGGTCTGCCAGGTATCAAAAAAGAACTGACTATTTTTTCTCTTGAAAAACTCTTCAACAGCCTGGCAGAAGAAGCGGAAGGCAAGTCTCATGGGGACGAAGCAGTAATGGCATTAAGCCAGGCCTATTTAACCTTCGCCAGGAGAAATCCAGGATTGTACGAGTTCGCCTTATCAGCCCCTGATCCAGCGGATGAGCATGTTCAAGACGCCGGCAAAAAAATCGTGGAACTCGTCGTGTCTGCTATCGAGCCTTTTGAACTTTTAGAAGAAGAAGCGATCCATGCTGTCCGCGGGTTAAGAAGCCTGATGCATGGGTTTGCATCGCTGGAGCAAAGAGGTGGTTTCGGGATGCCGCTTGATTTGGATGAAAGTTACCAGCTGGCAGTCACTGCTTTTATCAGGGGCTTGAAAAAATAAAGCGAATTTTCATCTTCTGAAATAGATTCCAAAGCTACTCATATACATATCTATAGATGCAACTTTGAAAGAACAGGAGGCACACTATGGATATATATGTGAGAAGAGGAGACTCCTTTTGGTATTTCAGCAATATTTTCAACATCCCTCTCCAGTTGATTATAGATTCCAACCGTGATATCGACCCAAATGCCCTGGATGTGGGACAGACGGTGAGGGTTCCTGGTTTTGCAGCGGTGGATTATCGGATCCGTGCAGGGGATACCCTTTGGAAAATTGCCCAAAGCAGAAACCTGCAGGTGGATGCGCTGCTGCTGGCCAACCGAAATATTAATCCGAATGGACTGTACATCGGACAGATGGTCAAGGTTCCGCTAAGAATCACCTGGCGAATTGTCCAGGGTAAGAAGAACTATGATTATGCCTCATTGATAAGTGATTTAAGACGTTTGGAAAATGTCTATCCGTTCATGAGGGTGCCATCGATTGGCAACTCTGTTTTAGGTAAAAGTATCCCGGAAACCTTGATCGGTAATGGAAATAAACGGGTTCACTATAATGGGTCTTTCCATGCGAATGAGTGGATTACCACTCCCATCATCATGACTTTCCTGAACGACTATCTGCTGGCTTTGACAAATAAGTCATCCATTCGCGGCCTGTCCATGCAGAACTTCTATGGACAGACAACATTATCGATTGTGCCGATGGTGAATCCTGATGGTGTCGATCTTGTGCTCAATGGGCCGCCTGAAGCAGAGCCATGGAATGAAAGAGTAGTAGAATTGAATCGAGGAAGCCTCGATTTCAGCGGATGGAAGGCGAACATCAGAGGGGTGGATCTCAACGACCAGTTCCCGGCAAAATGGGAGCTTGAAAAAGAACGCAACCCAAGTCAGCCGGGCCCAAGGGACTATGTTGGGCCAAATCCATTATCCGAGCCGGAAGCGATTGCGATGGCAGAGATGACAAGAAGGCGTGATTTTGCCCGGGTTCTGGCTTTCCATACCCAGGGAGAGGTCATTTACTGGGGCTTTGAAAACCTTGAGCCGCCTGAATCAGAGACAATGGTCAATGAATTTGCCCGGGTGAGCGGCTATCAGCCGGTAAAAACGATTGAGAGTTATGCCGGCTATAAAGACTGGTTCATCCAGGATTGGCGCCGGCCAGGTTTTACTGTGGAACTTGGTTTCGGCATAAATCCGCTGCCGCTGTCCCAATTCGATGAGATATATGAAGAAGCCCTGGGAATCTTCCTTGCAGGACTTTATCTATGAAAAAGCAGATCACCTGAAAAGGTGGTCTTTTTCTATACAAGTATTTGGATGTATCTGGTAAAATAAAAAGGTTAGGGGTGGATTAGTTGACTTATTCAGGAAATATATCAAAAAATATTTTATGGGGAATCATTTTAATAAGCGTGTTCATCCTTCCCAATTTAAGCTGGATGTTCCGGTTTTCAATCACTCTTGCCTGGCTAGTAGTTACTTTGCATCAAGTCCAATTAACGATTACCTCAGAGCAACTTGAATATAAAATCAAACTCTTTAAATTCACGATTTACCGTAGGATTCTGACGCCAGAGAAAATCAATAAAATAAAATTCTGCCGGATTGGCTGGTCGATGAAGAATGCGGTGGTGAAGGTAAGGGGAGGATTCAACTTCAGTGTTGCCTATTTTAACAGCGAACAACTGAAAGCTGAGCTTGAAGAATTTGCTTTAGCGAAGAATGTTGAGATCCAAAAAACGAAGGATTATCTGCTGCTGGAAAAATACTATTCTAATAACTAACAAAAGCATCGGGCAAGGGCCCGATGCTTTATCGCTTATTTTTCAAAAATGCTGTTGGAAAGAAGCCGGAACAGATAATCGGTATGGTCACGAAAACCAGCTTCAAGGCCAATCATCGTAACATCCTTATCCTGTTCTTTCACGATGACTGCCTTGCCCTGTGCTTCACTGTTGTTTTTCCAGTGGCCAGCTACAAAGAAGTCGGCGTTGTCATCGAATGTTGCGGATACTTCATCATTATCGGTGTTTTCATACCAGACAGGACGGTAAACAAAACCGAGATCATCCTCGCCATATCCTCCACTCACACCTTCGCCGCTGTAATCAACCTTTGCGATACCATTGCTGCTGTAGCCAGCCACGACAATATCATCATCAGTAAGTCCCAATGTCTTTGTCGCGAGGGAGGCACCAGCCCCAACAGCGATATATTTTCCGCCATTATTTAAAAATTCTTCTACATTAGCTTTGAAACTATCAAACTGAGCTGGATTTTTGAACCCGAACTCTTTATTGCCTGGTCGTGATTGAGTTTTGGCAATCAAACCTTCAGTCCCGCTGTAAACAAATACATCAAAGCCGGAAAGACCTTTTTCTGCAACGTCTGCAGGGGCTACTTCAGTAACAGCGAAGCCAAGACGTTTCAGAGCGAGTTTTGTACCCGAATGAGACTGGGCCTTGTTCATGCCGCCATCCTTCAAGATCGCAACCTTCATGTCGTTGACCTCAACCACATCAGCCGGAACCTTTGCTGATTCAATGTGTAAACCAGATTCTTTTACGGCTGTTGAAATCACATTCGCCGCTGCTTCTGTGTAAAAATTGCCTTCAGAATCGCGTTTTACAGAAACGCCTTGCTGAAGAAGCGTATTCACCAGGTTAACAGCTTTTACTGAACTGTTCGGGATCAAGAATGGCCCTTTGCCGCTGACAGAACCCTGTTCTTGTAAATGGTTCACATTAGCCGCTGTTAGATCAAAATCGCTTTGGACCGCAATTGCGTCGAAGCCCCAGAGCTCTGGCAGGCTCCATGCTGAAATATCGTACATGGCATCCACATCTTCAGTGATGTCCTCGCCATCCCATAGCATCGTATTGGCAAGGCCGGCTTTTGCCTGATCCATTTTAACGATATATGTCCCTTTTGGGTAAAGCTGTCCGTCCGCTGTAAAAGCTTTGGACGCCTGGACAACTTCAATGTCATTTTTCAACAGGTGATTGACTGCTTTTTGAGTTACAGTTGGATCTTCGGAATCAACTGGGAGTACATAGGCTGTCGGAAAGAAGCCTTCTTCATGGAATGGGTGGTCAAAGTTGATGCCTCGCTCGAACATTTCGATTTGGTCCTTGATCATTTCCTGCTTGTTATCCGTAGCATTTTTCAGGGCACCCATGATGGCGTCATACATCCAGCGAACGCCATCTTCATCATTTGTTGGCGCTTCAAGTGTGTGGCCGTAAGCACCATGGTACATTGCGTACATCGGAGTGAAGATTGGCGGATAATCATCCCAGCCTTCCGCGTCGTCACGCTGAGGAATGTAGGTTCCTTCCATTGACTGATAGAGACTGCCTGAGAAGCTTTCCTTGTCGGACATGATTTCAGTTTCCATTGCTTCAGCCAGACCCATAGCCCATTTTTGATATAGATCATATTCATAATTAGGATTATGCGGAACAGTACATGGTTCAATAAGACCCTGCTTGTTCGGTGCATAATTTTTAACATAACCGTGAGTATCTAGGAAGACCATTGGATTCCATTCCTTGATCAGGGCTACAGTTTCCTGGGTTTCCGGCTGTGACTGGGTGATGAAGTCACGGTTCAAATCGATACCTTCTCCGTTGAAACGTGTAGCATCAATCCGTCCATCAGGATTCTGGACAACATTGAAAATCAAGATGTTATTTTCCAGGATTTCTTTCGTGGTGTCGTCATTCTCAAGTGCAAAGCGCTCGATCAGCTGCATGACCGCATCACTGCCGATAAACTCGGTACCATGGATGGAGCCATTGATCATGATGGGCACTTTGAAGTCTGGGTTATTGTCAATCCAGTCCTGAGCTTTTTGAGGGTTTTTGAACATTTGTTTTCTTAAAGCCTGGATCTTGCCGAACTTGCCCTGTGAGTCCGGGGAAGCGATGGTCACGACATAAAGAGGCTGTCCTGTTGATGACTGACCTTTTACTTCGACTTTCACTCGGTTGGATTGCTTCTCGATTTGGGCAAGCTTATCGCCGATTTCCGAGAATTTCATAAAATCATAGTTTTCGCTGTTGAATAGGCTGCCGTCCTTTTCTTCGTATGCATTTACATAACTCCAGCTTAAAGACTCAGCAAGCGCCGGCGTCCATGGTGAGGATGCTAGCAAACTTGCAGCTACCACACCAGAAATAATTTTTTTATTCTTCATTTATGTATCCTCCGAATGTAGTTTTTTTGTATATTTATACATATTAAATATTAATTATTATTTCGGCAATCGTACGAATTTCCTAATTTTTATTCTCGGGAATATAAATGTTGATACTCCTTGGGTCCAGCGATATTGGGAAATAAATCGAAAGGGAGATGTAGGAAGATAGTCACCAGGCAGAGACAAATAAAAAACAGGGCGAGTTGCCCTGTTTTATTGTGGCTGCATTGTTCGGTTGCGACGCTTGCGGTTCCACTGTCTTGCTTTATACTTCTGTTCAAGTTCAGCGACAGGTTTTGCAACAAGTGCGTTCTTGAATTCTACCGGTGTCTGTTTTACTGAAAAAACAACGGTTTTGACAGCTTTCTTTTTCTTTTCAAAATCAGTCATCAGCTTTTGCTGTTTAAACTTTAGTGAATCAGTTTCTTCTTTGATTGCATTCGTTTTATTTTGGACCCGTGTGGCTGTCTCCTGAAGACTATCAATCGTTGGCTTGGCGTCTTTAAATGTTTTATATGCAACATATCCCAGGTAACCGAGGGCAGCCACGATGACAGCGATACTTATATATACAATGATCATAAATAAGCCTCCTTTCCAGCTTGCGAATAAATATCATTTACATATTGATTACCCTATTTCAGCCGAAGAATAACTGATTTTTACATACAGCCTAAAATTGTTAATTTTGAAGTATTTGTGAAATAGTGAACATGCATTATCTGAAGTGTGACGAACTTCACAAACAGGAACCTCAAATCACAATACAATGTATACATAGAGGAAATATCATTAATGAAAACTCCGGAACAGAAGCTTTAACTATGGGAGGACAAACGAGATGAAAAAGAAACTAGTCATGATAGGAAACGGAATGGCAGGAGTAAGGACGATTGAAGAATTGCTTAAACTTCAGCCAGATGGATATGAGATCACTATCTTTGGGAATGAGCCACATCCTAACTACAATAGAATTATGTTGTCCACTGTCCTTCAGGGAGATAAGTCAATCGAGGACATCATCATGAATGACTGGAATTGGTACAAGAGTAACAGCATCCAGCTTCATACAGGGGAAGCAGTAGTCGGGATAGACAAGCGGAAGAAGCAGGTCCTATCTGATCAGGGACGCCTGGTAGATTATGATGAGTTGATCATCGCTACAGGCTCCAGCTCGTTTATTCTTCCTGTGCCCGGATCTGAAAAAAAGGGAGTAGTCGGGTTTCGTGACATCCATGATTGTGAAATGATGATCAAAGATTCCAAACAGTATAAAAAGGCTGCTGTAATTGGCGGCGGGCTGCTAGGCCTGGAAGCGGCTAGAGGGTTGCTGAATTTGGGCATGGAAGTCGATGTTGTCCATTTGATGCCGCATCTGATGGAAAGACAGCTTGATGAAACAGCTTCTGGAATGCTGAAAAAAGAACTTGAAAACCAGGGCATGAATTTCATGCTTGAAAAGCAGACCGCGGAAATTCTAGGAGACGAGAGAGTAGCCGGACTCAGATTCTCTGATGGTTCCGAAATACAGGCGGATCTTGTCGTCATGGCTGTCGGCATCCGCCCTAATGTCCAGCTGGCCAAAGACAGCGGCATTTATGTTAACAGAGGGATTGTCGTCAATGATTATATGGAGACAGATGTGCCGAATATATATGCCGTCGGGGAATGTGCTGAACATAGAGAAATCGTTTATGGCCTTGTGGCACCGCTGTATGAACAGGGAAAAGTACTTGCAGCTAACCTTGCGGGGATTCCGGCTAACCCTTATGAAGGAACGATTTGCGGCACCCAGCTGAAGGTATCTGGCTGTGATTTGTTCTCAGCAGGTGAAATCGGTGATGACGAAGGAACTAAATCAATCAAGGTCCACAATGAGTTTGATGGAATCTATAAGAAAATTGTCATTCGGGATAACCGGATTGCCGGGATTGTACTTTATGGGGACACAAAGGACAGCAACCGACTGTTCAGGATGCTGACGAAAAGAGAAGACATCAGCGGAATGACTAGTGTTTCAATTCTAGAAGCAAACGGCTGCTGTGGCGGTGGAGAAGCAGGCGATGCAGCGGCGATGGCTGATGACGAGCTTGTCTGCGGCTGTAATGGTGTCACAAAAGGAACGATTGTCGACGCAATCCGTACTAATGAGTTGACTACTGTTGAAGAAGTGGGCGGCTGCACAAATGCAGGCCGTTCATGCGGAAGATGTAAATCGCTCATATCTGACATCCTCGCATACACGCTTGGCGACCAATATGATACTTCGGTGAAAAAAGCAGGGATTTGCGGGTGCACAACTTTAAGCAAAGACGAAATAGTCGCCGAAATCAGGGCAAAAGGCCTGACGAATGTCAGGGAAGTCATGAATGTTCTGGGCTGGTCCCAGGAAGAAGGATGTTCGAAATGCCGTCCGGCGATCAACTATTACCTTGGTATGGTCAATTTTGACGGCTATAAGGATGAACGGGATTCAAGGCTGGTTAATGAGAAAATGCATGCCAACATCCAGAAGGATGGGACATATTCAGTTGTTCCAAGAATGTATGGCGGTGTGACGACTGCTGCAGACCTGAAGAAAATTGCAGAAGTTGCCGAGAAGTACGACGTACCTTTGGTAAAACTGACGGGCGGACAGAGGATTGGCCTATTCGGTGTCAACAAAGAGGATCTTCCTGCAATGTGGGAAGACCTGGGGATGCCATCAGGCTATGCGTACGGAAAAACATTGCGTACCGTAAAAACCTGTGTTGGCGAAAAGTTCTGCCGTTTTGGAACTCAGGATTCAATGGGACTTGGAATTGAGCTCGAGAAAAAGTTTGAGCGCCTTGATACACCGCATAAGGTCAAGATGGGAGTTTCAGCTTGCCCAAGGAACTGTGCGGAATCCGGAATCAAGGATATTGGCTTTGTCGGAGTCGATGGCGGCTGGGAAATATATATCGGCGGAAATGGCGGAACAGACCTTCGTGCTGCGGATCTGCTTGATACCGTTAAGACAAAAGAAGAGGCATTGAAAACAACAGGAGCATATCTCCAATACTACCGTGAAACAGCTGCATATCTTGAAAGGACAGCACCTTGGCTTGAAAGGATGGGATTTGAACATATCAAGGAAGTCCTCGCCGTTGAGAACATGAGAAAGCAGTTGAATGAAAGACTGGATAAGACATTGGAGCGATATAACGAGCCATGGCAAGAAGCCATCGCTGATAATGGTATAAAAGAAAAGTACTATCAAGTACGCAACGTAACGGTTGAATAGGAGGATGGATGATGATGCAGGAAACAATGTTGAGAATCAAGCTGGCGGATTATGATTCCCTTCCTGTAGGCGCAGGGCAGGCGGTTACAGTAAATGGCGAGAACATCGTCTTGTTCAGGATATCCAATGGAGATGTCAAAGCGGTTGAGAACCGCAGTCCCCACAGAAAAGGCGGGACCCTTGCCGATGCACTCGTAAGCGGGAAGTATATCTACTGTCCAGTCTACGACCTGAAGATTTCCCTGGAAGACGGAAAAGTTCAGGCTCCGGATACAGGCGAAGTAAAAACGTATCATGTTGTAGTAATCGAAAATGAAGTGTATATAACAGTATGACCTAAAAGGGGGGAACCTTCCCTCTCAATGAAAGGCAGAAGCGCCTGAGGGGCTAGGCGCTGGAGCTGGACACTAATCTAATTGTGAAAAGTTTATACTTTATACAGCATTGAAAGGGCGGGAACACAATGGAAAAAGGAAGAGCATTTTTAGTCGGAGCCGGGCCGGGAGACGTACAGCTGATCACAGTTAAGGGGATGGAAGCCATCAAAAAGGCTCAGGTCATTCTATATGACCGCCTTGCCAATCCGAAACTGCTGGATTATGCTCCTGCAGATTGCGAGCTGATTTACTGCGGCAAGCTTCCGGACCGGCACGTCCTTCGCCAGGAAATGATCAACGACCTTCTGGTTGAAAAAGTGCTTGAAGGAAAAATCGTTGTCCGTCTCAAGGGCGGCGATCCTGGCGTATTTGGGCGCGTAGGCGAGGAAGCAGCTGCTTTGGCCGAAAATGGCCTTTCCTTTGACATTGTACCGGGAATCACTTCAGGAATATCTGCACCGCTATATGCAGGAATTCCCGTCACACACCGTGAATTTGGCGAATCCTTCGCGGTGGTGACTGCCCATGATAAATCTGAAAATGGCCAGCCGAAACTGGATTGGAAAGGGCTTGCAACCGGCATTGACACCATTGCCTTTTACATGGGGATTTCAAATCTTCCGTATATCAGTGAAAATTTGATCAAGCATGGAAAAGCGGAGGACACCCCGGTGATCCTCATCCAATGGGGAACCTTCTCCCGGCAGCAGACTTTGGAGGGAACTCTGTCCAATATTGCCTCCAAAGCGAAGGAAGTGAATTTTACCAACCCTGCCATCACTCTTGTTGGTGACATTGTATCGCTTCGAAAGAAGTTGAACTGGTTTGAAAAGAAACCTTTGTTTGGTAAACAAATATTACTTGCCCGAACAGGAACGGATGAGAGTGAACTGGCGAAGGAATTGATGGAGCAGGGAGCAGATGTGATTGAATTCCCGAAATGGAAAAAGATTTCACTGCCAGCGGATCAGGCGGTGATCGACAGAATTCCAGAATACGAAAAAATCCTTTTTACCTCTCCTGAAAGTGTCGGAGAATTCTTCGAAATCTTATTTTCAGAAGGCATCGATATCAGAAGGGTGAAAGCAGACTTTTACGGCTGTTCAACAAAGTCTGTCAAGGCATTGAATGAAAAGGGCTTTTTGGCAGAAGTGGATGTGAAGATGTCTCAATATGGAAAGCTGTTAATCGTAGGTGACAGTGATACAGCCTACAAGTATCCTCATGCTGAAAGGTTCGTAACATCCAAAAAGGTCATTGACGAGCAATTCACGCCAATTTTTAAAAGAGTGTTTGATGAAGCTTCTGTCAACACAGTTATTTTGCCAAGCAGCAGGTCTGTCAAAACAATGATTGAAGAAGGGGTCCTCAAGGAGCTCATTCCGCAGCAGCTGTTGAAAACAGCAAACATTGTTTGCATGGGAGTTAAGACGGCAGTGACTGCAGGGGAATATGGCATTGCAGCTGGTAATGTGTTGGAGGCGCCGGATAAAACCGCTGTGGTCGATTGTTTGGCCAATAAAGAATCTGAGCTGGCATTCGTGTAATGGATTTGTTTTAAAGGAGAGAAAGATATGGAAGCAACAGTATACATCAGCCATGGCAGCAGAAGTGAGCAAGGAAACAAGGTGTTTGTTTCATTCATCGAGAAGGTAATATCCACAGGGAAGAGTACGAATACAGCCTATGGATTCCTTGAAAATGCCCGGCCAACCATTTTCGAAGCGGTCGAAGCATGTATTTTAAAGGGAGCATCATCAATAATCGTCGTTCCGGTATTGCTGCTTCCGGGAATCCATGCAAATGTAGACATTCCGGCTGAATTGGATAGGGTAAAACAACAGTATCCAGAAATAAAGATATTCTATGGCGAGCCGCTTGGAGTAAATGAAACATTACTGGAAATCGTTCTGGACCGTTTAAATAAACAAGGGTTTTCAGGTATGAACTCAGAGACCGTCCTGCTCGTCGGACATGGCAGCAGGGATCCCCTGGCTGCGGTGGAATTCGAGAAGCTGGCAGGCAGGGTGCAGGAGAAAGTCTCGGCCAGAGTAGATACTGGCTATATAACATCACAGCCATTTTATGGAGAAAAGCTCTTGGGAAGCGACTCGTCATCAAAGATTTATATTTTGCCATTTTTGCTGTATACAGGCGGTTTTACCGCTAAAATAGAGGAAACAGTAAACAATGTGTTGGTTCAATATTCGGAAAAAGAGATTGTCCTGTGCGAACCAGTAGGCTTTGATGAACGTCTGGGTGAACTGCTTCTGCAAAGAGTTGATGAAGCAAGCGTAAGGTAAACTTAGAAATACGGTTTTGGCCAATAGAATTGTGAACATCGCCAATAAATTTGTGAACATCACAAATAAATTATTATTTTCGCCAATAAAGTTGTGAAAACCGCCAATAAAATTATATTTTCGCCAATAAAGTTGTGAACTCCGCTAATAAAATATAATTCGCAGGCAACAACGTCAATAAATGGAGAGTGAAAGCATGATATACCCTATAAATGTACGGATACGGGATCGGAATGTCGTTGTGATTGGCGGGGGCAGAGTCGCTCAACGTAAAGTCTATGGATTACTGGATGCTGGAGCGAAAGTGAAGGTGGTGAGCCCGGAATTAACAAGCGAATTGCTGCGGCTATCCGAAACAGGCGAAATTTCCTGGCGGCCTGAGCCCTATGCAAAGGAAAATCTTGAAGGAGCTTTGCTCATCGTTGCCGCCACTAATGACCGAGAGACGAATCTGGCAGTTAAAAGGGATGCAGCACCATA
The DNA here is from genome assembly GCF_018613295.1 of Bacillus sp. ISL-39. Classification (NCBI taxonomy): domain Bacteria; kingdom Bacillati; phylum Bacillota; class Bacilli; order Caryophanales; family Bacillaceae; genus Bacillus; species Bacillus sp. ISL-39. Next base: position 59,569 of record NZ_JAGGQM010000005.1, on the reverse strand, counting down.
TCAATTGGTTAATCTTGCAGATCATCCTGAAGAATCGGACTTCCAGGTCCCATCCGTCATGAAAAGAGGCAAATTGACCATTGCCGTCTCTACATCGGGAGCAAGTCCGGTACTGGCAAAAAAGATTTGCCGCCAGCTGGAGCAGATGTTTGATGAACAATATGAGAGCTACCTGGAGTTCCTGGCATCCAGCCGTAAAGAAATCAAGGCGGCTGTCAAAGATGAAACAGTAAGAAGGAAGCTTCTGAGAACCATAGCAGACGAGAGTTTCCTAAAGGAGTCCTATCGAGAAGAAAGGTTTGCCAGGTTGCTTGAAGAAGCGATACGTGAGGAGGGGAGGTAAAGCGCGAATGCGTACAATTACTTCCCTTTTTTTTGTTTAAAAGTCCATTTTTTTATTAAGGAATTCGCCCATACATGCCGGGGATAATTGGAAATGATATAATTAAATGGAAAATATTTGATTGGAGTACCGTTTATGAAAAAATTTGTCGTGTTCCTAAAAGATAAAAGGAAAGGCAAACTGGAACCAAGCCTGTTGACAAGGCATATTGAACACCTCAGGAATTTAAACCAGGAAGGGAAACTGATGGTTGGCGGCCCGTTTAAAAATAACGAGCAAGCAATGGTCATCCTGAATTGCGATGATATTGATGAAGCACTCAAAATCTTTGCCAACGAAGAAAATAACTGGCTGATAGACAGTCCGCAGACGACAAGGAATCTGGTTCATTAGGAATAAAAAAGGACTTCCAGCAAGTGCGGAAGTCCTTTCCAGGATACTATATCCTATTATTTTTTTTCTGCTTCGACGATAACTTCTTCAGTAGTTTCTTCAGGTGCTTTTTCAAATACTGCAAAGACAGCAGAGATCAATGCAGCAAATTTCTTCGCCATTTCACTTGCATATTCACTCGCTTTAGACGCAGCTTTATTAGCAGCAGAAGGGTTAACTTTAGCTTCTTCAGTCACTTCTTCAGCAGCAATTTCATCAGCAACAACTTCTTCAGTTACTTCTTCAGAAGCAATTTCATCAGTGACGTCTTCTTCAGTCACTTCTTCAGCAGCAGTTTCATCAACAACAACTTCTTCAGTTACTTCTTCAGAAGCAATTTCATCAGTGACGACTTCTTCAGTCACTTCTTCAGCAGCAGTTTCGTCAGCAACAACTTCTTCAGTAACTTCAACAGACAAAGCAACAGCGGAGTTTTCGTTAGCTTTCTCTTTAGCAACATCGCTTGCATTGAAAGCACTAGACTTCATTTTGTTAGCGATAGAATGAGATACTACTGTTTCTTCTTCAGTGACATCTTCTTCAGTAACGTCTTCTTCAGTAACGACTTCTTCAGTGACATCTTCTTCAGTGACATCTTCTTCGGTTACATCTTCTTCAGTAACGTCTTCTTCAGTGACATCTTCTTCAGTGACATCTTCTTCAGTGACGTCTTCTTCAGTGACGTCTTCATCAGTGACATCTTCTTCAGTAACATCTTCTTCAGTAACATCTTCTTCAGTAACGTCTTCTTCAGTGACGTCTTCTTCAGTGACGTCTTCTTCAGCAACTTCTTCTTCACTGACTTCAACAGACAAAGCAACAGCAGAGTTTTCGTTAGCTTTCTCTTTAGCAACATCGCTTGCATTGAAAGCACTAGACTTCATTTTGTTAGCGATAGAAGGAGATACTACTGTTTCTTCTTCAGTGACATCTTCTTCAGTGACGTCTTCTTCAGTAACGTCTTCTTCAGTGACATCTTCTTCGGTCACATCTTCTTCAGTGACGTCTTCTTCAGTAACGTCTTCTTTAGTGACGTCTTCTTCAGTGACATCTTCTTCAGTGACATCTTCTTCAGTAACGTCTTCTTCAGTGACATCTTCTTCAGTAACGTCTTCTTCAGCAACTTCTTCTTCACTGACTTCAACAGACAAAGCAACAGCAGAATTTTCGTTAGCTTTCTCTTTAGCAACATCGCTCGCATTGAAAGCACTAGACTTCATTTTGTTAGCGATAGAAGGAGATTCCTTATCTTCTGTATCCTCTTCCTCTTCGTCTTCGTCTTCTTCTTCAGTTTTCACTGTTGCATCTGTATCAAGATCGATGTCTTCAGAATCAGAGTCATTTTCTTCGTCTTCTTCAGTTTTTACAGTTGCTTCTGAATCAAGGTCAATGTCTTCAGAATCCTCATCAGATTCTTCTTCATCTTCCTTTTTCATTTCAGTGTCAGCGTCAAGCTCAGCTTCATCTTCTTCTTGTTTTGTTGCTGTATTTTCTTCAAGCTCAGCAGTTTCTTCTGATTCAGCATCTTTTTCAGTGTCATCAGTCACAACTGGGTCTGCTTCAACAACTTCTTCAACAACTTCTTCAACAACTTCTTCAACAACCTCTTCAACGACTGGCTCCTGAGTAACAACTTCTTCAGTTGGAACTTCCTCAGCAGGTGCTTGCTGAACAGTTGAATGAACTGCTGCGTTTGGTGCTGCATGCTTTTTAGCCGTTTCACTTGCATGAGTGCTAGCCTGAGACTTCGCTGCTTTTTCCTTAGCTTCCGCTTTTGGTGCTTTTACTTGAGGTTTGGCAGCAGGCTTTGCTGAAACAGCAGGCTTTGCTTTTTCCGCTTTTTTAGCAGACTGTACCTTTGCTGGTTTCACTTCGTGAGATTGTTCAACCTTAACTTTTTCAGGTCCTGCAGCTTGAGTGAATTGCCCTCCAGTCAGTACCCCGATTGACAATACTCCAGCTAACATAAAAGACTTCACGACTTTGGTCCCATTCATATAGTTATTCATTTTAATAATTCGCTCCCTTTTAATTAACGTTATCCGTGGCTATTCCGTCGGTATACGGTAAAAAAGCAGGAGCTTTGAGCGGTGGCGGTGATGGCGGGGCATTGACCCACTGGCTTTGAAAAACAGCAACTCGCGATGTATATGGCTGCAGGAGATTTAAATTATATGATTCATCCCAAACAAACCACTTATCGTTAATGAAAGTGCTCGCGTTTCCATAACTTGTCCTGTCACTTGACGGCCCCCCTGAAGCCTTTGTGCGTGAAGGAGGGTTTGGAATGTTGTCACCCTTAGGATACCTCTCGTTTTTGGATGAATCCTTTTCATCATCTTTAACTAAAGGCATTTCTTTGCTTGCCGTCTTTGCTGTAGCTTTAACTACTGACGGGGTCGCTGCTGACTCCTTGGATGGCTCAACCTTTTCCTTTAACCCAGGTGATCTGCGCTGTGTTTCTTTTGCGTAATTACCCTTATTATGTATGGATTTTAAAGCATCTTTATTGCTATGTTTATTGCTTTGTTTATTGCTATGCTTTGTTTTATGTTTTTCCTGTTTTAACTTCTCGTTGATCAAGGCCTTAGCCTTTTGAGGCAGGGCCGCTTTCTCATTTTTCTTGAATGATTGAGCTTTCCTATTGGATTTCACTGCATCAGCAAAATTCTCTTTCGGTATTGCCTGGTCTTGTTTTTGAACGCCTGGCTTCTCCACCGGCTGGTTTTTGACATCAGGTTTGGCTGGAGTTTTTTCAGGAGATTGTGCATTCTCAGCCTTATCTGGCAGAGTAACTTGTTCAGCCGCCACAGGCTTTTGAAGTTTTCCGGCATTTGGCCCTTTTTCAGCAAAAGCGATGTCAGGTACCAACATAGCTGCACCCGCAATAAAGCCAGTAATAATCAGTTGTCGGAAGTGCATTCTTTTTCACCTCCTTTCATAAAGGTATTCTAACTTTCCGAAATAGCATTCTGGTTTTCAAACCTCTTTTTGTCGGTTTTTGAAGGATTTTATAATAAACCATTCTTTTAACCTACCAGGTTATTCAAAAAGATGCATAAAGACCTGATACAATTTACCTTTCTTATTGGCACTTATTAATTGGGATGGAAAATTAATGGGATTATTCTTGCCCTTTTATAAAAAAGGAGTAGAATGTTAGTTATGCTTTAATCGTTTAAATGAAAGAAGGAAACATCATGAAAAACCTTAAAATCTATTTGATTCTTACTGGTGTCATGTTTTTGTGGGGATTGAATGTAACGGCCCTAAAGATTATAGTAGGGAATTTTCCGCCAATCACCATCACCTCGCTCCGCGTCTTCACGGCTGGGGTCTCGGTGTTTATCATTCTATTTTTCTTAAAAAAAGTCCGGCTGCCATCCAGGCAGGAGTGGATATATATATTCGGCGGCGCAATCCTGAATGTCACTGGGCATCATTTATTTCTTGGCATTGGATTAAAAGTGACTTCGGCAGTCAACGGAGGACTAATCCTCGGCATGGGCCCATTGCTGACTGCTTTGATGGCGATTTTATTCCTTGGTAAACGGCTGACATTTATACGGATCCTCGGTTTTATTTTTGGGGGAATCGGGGTCTCTTTGACAGTGATGGCAGGGAGTAGAGGACTATCAGGCATGTCGATTGGTGATTTTTATGTATTTCTCTCCATATTGTCTCAGGCAATCAGCTTCATCATTATTTCAAAAGCCGCAAAAACCCTGGATCCCCGTCTGCTGACGGGATATATGCTGATTTTTGGCTCAATCCTGATGTTTTTTATCGGACTATGGAAGGAGCCAAGTGGATTAGCAAGCTTAGGCAGTGGTTCCCTTGGGGTGTGGAGTGTGTTTTTTGCTTCAGCCATCTTCGCGACTGCAGTAGGGCACATGCTCTACAATTACGCAATTGGCAAAGCCGGACCAGCGGAAGCATCCATTTTCCTGAACTTGAATACATTCCTGTCAATTATGTTCGCAGCGATTTTCCTCGGGGAGTATATTACCTCTTCTCACCTGCTGGGATTAATTTTCATCGTTTCCGGTGTCATATTCGGATCAGGGGCACTTGAGGAATTGTTGCTGAGAAACCGGATAAAACGGAACGCAGCTTAATATTGAAATTAAATGCAGGGCTTCGGCTCTGCATTTTTATTTTGGCAAAAAGGAAACTCAACTAATATTCAAACTGCCGCCACTGGAATTAAATTGAACCCAACTGGAGTTAAAACATCTTCAACTGGAATTAAATTGAACCCAACTGGTATTAAGAGCCATTTTATGTACCAACAGGGAGCAGACATATTTTAAATCAGATTCAACAGGAATAAAGCATTCAATCATTAAAAAATAGCTCAAGTTACAGGAAGCTGTATTCAATATCTCAAAGTGTCCATTTATCCAGAAAACTGTCCTGATTTTGCACACCTATCTCTAATGATCTCTTTATTTATCATATAAAGAACTTGGCACGATTCTTGCTTTATATAAAACTAACAAATTGGTAAAAGTGGAGGTCAGACAAAATGGAAATTAGTGATACAAGGGCGATAGTTACAGGCGGAGCTTCTGGTTTGGGAGAAGCAACTGTCAGGAGAATTGTAGAGAAAGGGGGAAAGGCGGCAATCCTTGACTTGTCAGTGGAACGCGGAGATGCTCTCGTTAAAGAACTTGGGGAACAGGCAATATTCATTAAAACGGATGTAACAAGTGATGAAGAAGTAATGAATGCCATCAACAAAGCAATTAAATCATTGGAGTCGATCAACACGGTTGTTAACTGTGCAGGAATTGGAGTTGCAGGCAAGCTGTTATCACGGAAAGGTGTCCATCCTCTGGACATGTTCTCAAAAGTAATCTCCATCAACTTAATAGGAACCTTTAATGTCATCAGACTTGCTTCAGAACAGATGTCTAAAAATGAGCCGAATGAACATGGTGAGCGGGGTGTCATCATTAATACAGCATCAGTTGCCGCGTTTGATGGCCAGATCGGGCAGGCTGCCTACAGTGCTTCAAAAGGCGGCGTTGTCGGGATGACGCTGCCAATTGCCAGGGAGCTTGCTGCCTATGGAATCAGGGTGATGACAATTGCCCCTGGGCTTTTCCATACCCCGATGTTCGATTCGCTCCCAGCGGAAGCAAGGGATTCTCTAGGAAAAATGGTGCCATTTCCGCAGCGTCTAGGTTATCCCGAGGAATATGCGATGCTTGCTGAAAGCATCCTGACAAATCCAATGCTGAATGGCGAAACAATCCGCCTGGACGGTGCCATCCGCATGCAGCCTAAATAATATCATTGCAACGCATTTATAAGGATTAAAGTTATACATTTTTAAAGCCTGCACCTGTTCGGGGAGCAGGTTTTTTACAGTCAATAAGTGTACCTTTCCGCAGCAGTGCTATATAATTGAAGTTATAATATTCAGAAACCTCTCATATAAGGAGGGAAATGAATGATTGAATTCAAGGATATTGTTACACCTGTCGACTGCAAGGTCACGGAAAAAACAACATTAAGAGAGGCACTCGGAATTTTCAAAGAGATGAAATGGAATCTTCTGCCCGTCACAGACGCCGAACGGAATTTGCAGGGTGTTTTTACCCGAAGCGGACTTTATCAAATGATCCTGGATGGCAGTCCGCTGGAGGCACCAATCCAGCCATACATAAAGAAGCAAGCAAGGTCCATCCGTATTGACACCCCTTACCGTGAAATCGAGAGAATTGTTAAAACAAGCAAGGTTGGGACCGGGGTCGTGCTTGATGAGCAGGACAAGGTCATCGGTTTACTGACCAAGACCGATATGGTGGTCGCTCTGTTAAAATCTGCGAATACACTTAAGGACCAGCTGGAAACAATCCTGCAGCATTCCAATATCGGGGTTCTCATGACTGACGGCCGGATGAAGGTAGTGTATGCAAATGAAGCTTTCGCCAAAATCAGCGGCCGGTCCGTTGATTCGATCATGTCCAGCGAAATCGGCGAGATTTTTCCCGGCTTGTTGAATGAATACAATTCACCTCATCATTACGAAAAATTCAAATCGATTCTTCACATCTCTTCCTATGAAACAGTGAATCATGAAGAAGGGAAAATCCTGTTATTCCAGGATATTTCCGAATTTGAAAAAATGGCAGAAGAGCTGGAGACCGTCAAAAAGCTGAAGCTGACAATCGAGACGACGCTAGAGAATGCGTATGATGGAATCTTGATGACCGATGAAAAGAACATGATCACGATGGTCAGCCCGCCGCTGCTCGAATTGTTCAGCCTGGAAAAAACAGAAGTTTTACACAAACCAGTTGAGCAAGTGCTTCCGCAACTCAAACTTGAGAGTGTATTCAGATCAGAAATGGCAGAGGTCAGCGATTTTAACGAGATGAACGGAATCAGATACATAGTCCATCGAATCCCAATCAAGAAGGATGGCAAGGTAATCGGCGCGATTGGCAAAGTGATGTTCCGCCAATTGAATGAAGTCAGCGAGCTGTTCAAGAGACTTCAGAAAGCGGAGAACAAGGCTAGCTTTTACCATCAGCAGCTGCAGAAATCAGAGTCGGCCAGATTCACCTGGGATCATATTTTCAGCGAAGATCCTTATATGGAAAAATTAAAGAAAAGTGCCGCCAAAGCAGCGAAAGGCCGATCCACAGTATTGGTCAGGGGTGAAAGCGGAACAGGGAAAGAGTTGTTCGCGCATGCTATCCATAACAGCAGTGCCCGGAGTGAAGGTAAGTTTGTTGTTGTCAATTGTGCCGCTATCCCGGAGGACCTGCTCGAATCAGAGTTTTTCGGATATGAAGAAGGGGCCTTTACGGGGGCAAAGCAGCGCGGTAAAATCGGGAAGTTTGACCTTGCGAATGGCGGGACGCTTTTTCTCGATGAAATCGGCGATATGTCACTCTCCCTCCAGGCAAAACTATTAAGGGTCCTGCAGGAGCGGGAGTTTTACAGAGTAGGCGGAAATATAAGGGTGAAGGTCGATGTCCGTATTATCGCGGCGACTAACCGTAACCTGGAAGAAATGGTGAGGCAGGGGGAGTTCAGGGAGGACCTTTATTATCGCCTGAACGTCATATCGTTGACTATTCCTCCGTTAAGGGAACGTGTTCATGATGTCGAGTATTTGATCAGCGGTTTAATGAAAGAATTGAATTCGATGCTGGGCACGAGCATCACCGGTATCTCTTCCCCGGCAAAGACCGCACTGCTTCGCTATGAATGGCCGGGAAATGTAAGGGAACTGCGCAATGTCCTTGAACGTGCGATGACCTTTGCCGAGCATGGGAAAATTCAGGCTGAGGACCTGCCGGACTATCTAATCTCGCAACTATCCAGCCCGCTCGGAGAACAAATCAGCCTTGCAGAAGATGCCGAGCTCGGAGCCATCAGAAAAGCGCTCTCCCAGGCAAATGGAAACAAAGCAAAGGCAGCAAGACTCTTAGGCATCAGCCGCTCAGGCCTTTATGAAAAAATAAAGAAATACCAGCTGAGCGTATAGGAGGCTCTATGTATTCTAAAAAATACTGGCTATTGATGCCGCCTTTCTTATTAATTGGAATACTGCTACTCATCTTATTACCTGTGGAAAAAAGGCCATTTATATTTTTGGTCCCCCTGATTTTCTGGGCGGTATATTATGGTTGGAGTAAGCGCGGTCGAAAAAATGAAGATTAGCCTAGTAGATTTACACATATGTTTAGCGAACTGGAAAAAACACGTGTTTTTTCCAGTTCGCCAACAAATCTTGGAAATCGCCAATAAAGTTGTGAACTTCGCCAATAAAATCATAATATCGCCAATAAAGTTGTGAACTTCGCCAATAAAAGTGTGAAAACCGCCAATAAATCTATAATGCCTCCAGTAATATCATCAATTAAGTACAAGAACTACCCAGTAAACTGCTGAAACGAGCAATAAGATGAGATTTTTCCCGTTCAGTAACCACCATCTATTTAAATGTCCAAACACAGTGTCCATTTTTCGGACACTTTGCAGGACAAACATCCAAATTCCTGCTTGGTTGTTGCTGTCATCTTCATTTTTGGAAAATTGGCATAATTATTGCATATAAAATGATGAAGGCGTTTTCAAATTTAACCAGGGGGGAAGTTCGGTATGGATATCGGATCATATTTAGCGCAAAATGCAAGGAAAACACCGGAGAAGCTCGCGATTCAATGTGAAGGCAGGAGCTATACATACAAGCGGTTTAATGAAGAAGTGAACAAGTTTGCCCACGGACTGCTCAGCCTGGGGGTTAACAAAGGCGACAGGATTGCTTTAATGATGAGAAACTCTGATCAGTTTGTATTTGCTTTTTTTGCTGGAGCTAAAATTGGTGCGGTAAACGTGCCGGTGAATTTCCGACTGACAGCATCCGAGGTCCATTACATACTGGAACAGTCTGGCGCTGTGCTGGTTATTTGCGATGATGAGTTCGAGGATATCATCACTTCTGCACGTGAAGGGACAAATACAGCTCATGTCATTTCGACTGGCACCCCTAGAACAGTTGGACATTATTCATTCGATAAAGTCCTTTCCGAAAATGCCGATGATCCACAAATTGAAATCAGCAATGATGATGACCTTGAAATCTTGTATACGTCCGGGACAACCGGCAGGCCCAAGGGTGCTTTGTTTGACCATAAACGAGTCTTCAATGTCGGCCTGACGATGATGATCAGCATGGGAATCAACCAGGAGGAAAGAATCCTCCATATCGCTCCGCTGTTCCACTCGGCACAGCTTAATCTTTTCCTGATATCAGGCGTCGTTCTTGGGGCAACCCATATCATTCATCGGGATTTTCATCCGGTTACAACGCTTGAAGCAATCCAGCAACATAAAATCACCCACTTTTTTGGAGTCCCGGCGATGTACAACTTTATGCTGCAGGTGCCGAATGCTTCTGATTATGACCTATCTTCGATTAAAAGATGCGGCTATGGTGCTGCACCAATGGCTCCGGAACTTGTCCGCAAAAGCATGGAGCTTTTCAGGACAGACCAGTTTTATAATCTATGCGGTCTGACTGAAGCTGGCCCTGGAGGCATATTGCTGGATCCGGAAGGGCATAAGCACCATTTTGGCAAGGGAGGAAAAGCCGCATTCCTGACTGAAGCTAAAGTGGTGAATGAAGAAGGGAAAGATATAAAGCCTGGTGCAGTCGGTGAATTCATCATCAAAGGTGAATCCATTATGAAGGAATATTATAAGAAGCCGGAAGAAACGGCAAAGACAATCAAAAACGGCTGGCTTTATACCGGGGACCTGGCGACGGTCGATGAAAACGGATATATCACTCTCGTTGACCGGAAAAAAGACATGATCATTTCCGGCGGGGAAAATGTGTATTCAATTGAAGTAGAGGAAGTCCTTTATGAACATCCTGCTGTTCTTGAGGCAGCAATCATCGGTCTGCCGGATGAAGTTTGGGGAGAAGCCGTCTGCGCAGTCATTGTGCCAAAGCAGGATGCAATAGTTGATGAGCAGGAGCTTAAGAGCTTTTGCCGCCAAAAACTTGCAGGCTATAAAGTTCCAAGAAAGATCTTCATCGAAGAGGCGTTGCCAAGGAATGCTTCTGGAAAAATACTAAAATACCAGCTTCGCCAGAAACTGAATGAAGTGAAGCTTTAATAGTTTGAGTGAGAGGGGAGTCAATTATGAAACATCCTTATTTAACGGATGACCATGAAATTTTTCGCAGGTCACTGAGGAAATTTTTAGAGAAGGAGGCATATCCATTTTACGAACAGTGGGAGGAAGAGCGACTGATACCGCGGTCCTTCTGGGAGAAAATGGGCGAGCAGGGCTATCTTTGCCCTGATATCGATGAAGAATACGGCGGCAGTGAAGTCGACTGGGGATTCGCAGTTGTCATCAATGAAGAGCTTGAGCGGGTGGGCTCAGGCCTGGTTGGCGTAGGGCTGCATAATGACATTGTAGTTCCGTATATCACTTCCTATGGAACAGAGGAGCAGAAAAAACGCTGGCTGCCAAATTGTACCTCAGGTAAAACCATTACCGCGATTGCAATGACAGAGCCAGGGACAGGGTCGGATCTGGCGAACATACAGACAACAGCAATCCTTGATGGCGACCACTATATTTTAAATGGGCAAAAGACTTTCATCACCAATGGAATCCAGTCTGATTTAATTGTCGTAGCCTGCAAAACCGATCCAAAAGCGAACCCCAAGCATAAAGGTGTCAGCTTGCTGGTCGTTGAGCGGGATACACCTGGTTTTACCCGAGGGAGGAAGCTGAATAAAGTGGGACTGCACTGTCAGGATACGTCAGAGCTTATCTTCGAAGAGTGCCGTGTTCCAAAGGAAAACCTGCTGGGTGAGGAAGGGAAAGGCTTCCTTTATCTAATGGAAAAGCTCCAGCAGGAACGACTGCTTGTTGCGATTGCAGCCCAGACCGCATCTGAGGTCATGCTGAAGCAGACGATCGAGTATGTCAAAAGCCGGGAAGCATTTGGCAAGCCGGTCAGCAAGTTCCAGAATACGCAATTCAAGATAGTCGAGATGGCGACAGAAATCGAAATGGGCAGAGCTTTCCTTGACCAGCTGATTGCCGAGCATATCGAAGGCAAGGATGTTGTCACAAAGGTATCGATGGCAAAGTGGAAGCTGACAGACAGCGCGAGGAAAATTGCCGCAGAATGCATGCAGCTCCACGGTGGATATGGATACATGGAAGAATACGAGATTGCGAGAAGGTTTCGTGATATCCCGGTTGCCAGCATCTATGCAGGAACGAACGAAATCATGAAAACCATCATTGCTAAAAATCTGGGTTTGTAGAAAATCAGATTTTCAGAAAGGAAGATGAAAACATGCGTGAGGTTGTAATCGTTGAAGCCGTAAGGACGCCTGTCGGCAGAAGGAAGGGTTTATTGAAGGATATCAGGCCGGATGAGCTGGCTGCAGGAGTTTTAAAAGAGGTTGTAAAGCGGGCCGGAATCAATGCAGGACTTGTAGAGGATGTCATCCTCGGCTGTGTAACACAGTCAGGCGAACAGGCTGGAGATATTGCCAGGGTAGCGGCTTTGACAGCCGGTTTCCCGATTGAAGTACCAGGAACAACGATTGACCGCCAATGCGGATCGAGTCAGCAGGCAGTCCATTTTGCGGCCCAGGCGATCCTTGCAGGGGACATGGATGTCGTCATTGCCGGCGGCGTGGAGAATATGACACGTGTTCCAATGGGGTCTAATTATCAGGAAGCCAACCCTTTCAGCCCTAAATTAAGAGAACAATACGAGATGATCCATCAGGGATTATCCGCAGAACGGATTGCGGAGAAATATGGTTTTACCCGGCGGGAACTTGATGAGTTCTCTGCAGAAAGCCATCGCCGGGCTTTGAAGGCGCAGGCAGAGGGGTATTTTAAAAAAGAAATCATGCCCCTCGAGATCACACTCGAAAATGGTGAAACAACTTTGGTGACGGAAGATTCAGGGCCTCGCGAAGGAACGACTCCTGAAGTTATGGCCGGGTTGAAAACGGTCTTTAAAGAGGATGGTGTCATCCATGCCGGGAACTCGAGCCAGATCAGTGACGGTGCAGGTGTCCTGCTTTTGATGGACCGTGAAAAAGCTGAAGAGTTAGGCTTGAAGCCGCGGTTCAAGGTTCACACCAGGGTTGTGGTAGGTTCAGATCCGACATTGATGCTGACAGGACCAATTCCGGCAACGGAAAAAGTCCTCAAAAAAGCCGGCCTGAAGCTGGAGGATATCGATGTCTTCGAGGTGAACGAAGCATTCGCTCCTGTACCGATGGCATGGCTGAAGGAAACGGGAGCGGACCCTGCAAAACTCAATCCGAATGGAGGAGCAATCGCGCTTGGCCACCCTCTTGGAGCGAGCGGCGCCCGCCTGATGATTTCGATGATGTCCGAACTTGAAAGGACCGGCGGACGCTACGGCCTTCAGACAATGTGCGAAGGGCACGGCATGGCAAACGCCACCATTATTGAACGTCTGGATTAAAAGAATGCCAACATTTATTGGCGCCTGAAAACAGCAAAAGTGAGAAAAACAGGTCACCAATGAGACTACTATAAACTGCTACTCTGTAAAGCATAAAATCGACATTTTATTAGGAGGAATGCAAATGAGCACAACGGTCGGCAAAATCTTTGACCTGACGGTAATGAAATTCCCGAACAAGGAAGCCCTCTATGATGTCCGCAAAAATGTCCGCTTTACTTATAGTGAATGGAATGAGGAAGTGAACAGGCTTGCCAATGCGCTCCTTGCTGAAGGAGTGAAGAAAGGCGACCGGGTTTCTGCGTTCACATTTAATACCGAGGAATTGGGTACTGCGTTTTTCGCCTGTGCGAAAATTGGCGCAGTCTTCAATCCTATCAATTTCCGGCTGATGGGAGAAGAGGTCGCCTTTATCCTGGGTGACGCAGAGCCAAAGGTCATCCTTTTTGAAAAGGCGGTTGAGCCAGTCATCGCCGCTATTGAAAGGCGATTCCCGCATATCGCTTTCTGGTACATCGACAAAGATACACCAGAGTATGCCCAAAGCTATCATGAAAAAGTGAAAGCAGCGGAAACAAAGCCTGTTGATATTGAGGTAGATGAAAACGATCTGTACGCGATCATGTATACAAGCGGGACCACCGGCAGGCCAAAAGGCGTTATGCACAAGCACCGCAACATGGTCGAGCAGAGTATCATCGTTGTAGGTGCAACCAAACTAGGTGCAAAAGATAAAGGGTTGGTGACTGCGCCAATGTTTCACTGTGCTGAGCTCCATTGCGCATTCCTGCCTAGAATCCATGTGGGCGGCAGCAATGTCATCCTCCATCAATTCGCCCCAAAGAAGGTTCTTGAACTGATTGATTCTGAAAAAATCACGAAGTTCTTCGCGGCGCCAACAATGTGGAATATGCTTTTGCAGGAGAACCTGGAAGACTATAATATCGAAAGTCTGGAGCTGGGTCTGTATGGAGCAGCCCCTATGGCGCCTTCGCTTGTCCATGCCTGCCATGACAAGCTGGGCATCAAGCTGGTCCAGGCGTATGGTATGACGGAGATGGGTCCTGCGATCACCTTCTTATCTGAGGATGACCAGCTGACAAAAGCAGGTGCTGCTGGCCAGGCTTGCCTTAACCATGAGATCAGGATCGTCCGGCCGAACGAGGATGGCCCATCTGACCCTGAAGATGTCCTTCAGCCAGGAGAAAGCGGTGAAATCATTGTCCAGGGCCCATGCATGATGTCAGGCTACTTCAACCGTGCAGAGGCTTCCGAAAAAGCGATGCATAAGGGTTGGTATCATTCAGGGGATATCGGCTACCTGGATGAAGAGGGATATCTCTGGGTCAAGGACAGGGTGGATGACATGATTATCAGCGGCGGAGAAAATATTTATCCGCGTGAGGTAGAAGACGTTCTCCATGCCCATGAAGGTGTGCTTGACGTTGCGATCGTCGGCCAGCCGGATGACCGTTGGGGCGAATCAGTAACTGCTTTTGTCGTGAAAAAAGATCACGAGGTCACCGAAGGAGATTTAGATGAGTGGTGCAAGAACAGTGACAGCCTGGCAAATTACAAACGTCCGCGGAAATACTTCTTTGTGGATGCACTACCTAGGAATGCGAGCGGAAAGATCCAGAAGTTCATGCTCAGAAAGCAAATGGAAGAATTGTTTTCAAAAGGGCAGCCGACGTAATGGAAAGGATTTTTTATTATGTTGGAAGGAATTAAAATAGTAGACTTCACCAATTATATCCCCGGACCTTTTGCGACGCTGAGACTGGCTGAACTTGGGGCTGAGGTTGTCAAAATCGAAGCACCGGAGGGAGACCCGGCAAGGAATACAGGAGAAGGCTATGTATTTAACGCCCATAATCGCGGCAAGAAGAGTATCGTCATCAACCTGAAGCAGGCAGAAGGAAAGCTGCTGGCCCTTGACTTACTCGCCAGGGCGGATGTTGTTGTTGAGAGCTTCAGGCCTGGAGTGATGGATAAGCTTGGACTCGGGTATGAAGCGGTGAAAAAGGTTAACTCAGGAATCGTCTATTGCTCGGTGACGGGTTACGGCAGGAACGGGGAAATGAGCAGCCTGGGCAGCCATGACCTGAATTATATGAGCTTGAGCGGCGCTTTGGCCCAGATGAAGAACGATAAAGGAAGACCGGTTCATCCAACCCATACTTTTTCTGATTATATCGGGGGAATGGCGGCCAGTGAGAGAATCCTTGCTGCACTGGTTGCCAGGGGGAAAACTGGCGAAGGCAGCTATCACTGCATTTCTATTGCTGACAGCATGGCAGCCTTGATGGCAAACCATGTCCTGATTGAAAAAGAAACTGGCTATCAAAATGGCGTTTCTGTGCTGAATGGTACTGTCATTGGGTATGGGCTGTACGAAACAAAAGGTTCCCGCTATGTCAGCCTTGGCGCACTGGAACCAAAGTTCTGGTACAACTTTTGTCGAGCTGTCGGCCGGGAGGATTGGCTGTCCGCCCATTATTCCAGCCCGGAAAACACAAATCCTGTTTATCTTGAGCTTGTTGATTTGTTTAAAAGCAAGTCGCTCTCTGAATGGGCGGATTTTGGCATGAAGGTCGACTGTTGCCTTACACCTGTACTTGAGGCGGGAGAACTTACTCAGTATCCATATTGGAATGAGAAGAAATTTGTAATGCCAGAAGGCCAAGTTAAAATACATGGAGATTTGCCAGCACAAGAGGATGCAGCTCCACCGAAAAAAGGAGAACAGACAGACGAGGTTTTAAGAGAATGGCTCAGTATAAAAAGCAGCAATTAATAGAGGGAAATATCTAATTTAATAAGTGGAAGGGGAATGTCGGTTATGATGAATGTTCCATTGACAGTAGGATCGCTATTGGAAAGAGCAGAAAAATTTTTCCCGAAAAAGCAGGTGGTATCTCGTACACAATCAGGTATTCACCGGTTCACTTACAAGGAGATTGGCAAGAGGACACGCAGACTCGCCAGTGCGCTTGAAAAGCTCGGTGTGGAAAAAGGCGACAGAGTTGGCACTTTTGCCTGGAATCACCATCGCCATCTTGAAGTCTACTTCGCCGCTCCGGGTATGGGGGCAGTTCTTCATACCATCAACATCCGCCTGTCACCAGAACATGTCTCTTACATTATCAATCATGCAGAAGACAAGGTGCTGCTTGTCGATGAGGATTTGGTGCCGCTGATTGAGCGGAGCAAGGACCAATTTAAAACAGTAGAGGCATACATCATCATGACCGACAAAGACGAACTGCCCGACACAACTTTGGAGCCAGTCTATTCCTATGAGAAGCTTCTTCGCGATGCCAGTCCTGAATTTGAATTCGTGAAAGATATTGATGAAAATGATCCGGCAGGGATGTGCTACACTTCTGCAACAACGGGCAATCCAAAAGGCGTTGTTTATTCCCACAGAGGCATCGTCCTCCATAGTTACGCTTTCGGGTTGGCGGATACGGCAGCACTTTCTGAAACTGATGTCGTATTGCCGGTAGTCCCGATGTTCCATGCTAATGCCTGGGGTATGCCATTCGCTGCGACTTGGTTCGGATCGACTCAGGTGCTGCCTGGTCCATTGTTCACGCCTAAGCTGCTTGCTGATCTTATTGAACAGGAAAAAGTCACCTTCACCGCAGGAGTGCCGACGATTTGGCTCGGCCTGCTGAATGAGCTTGAAAATGGAAGCTATGATACCTCTTCGCTCAGATCAATTGTCTGTGGCGGTTCTGCAGCGCCGCGTGGCATGATAAAAGCGTTTGAAACAAAATATAAAATTCCATTCCTGCACGCATACGGTATGACAGAGACCACTCCGCTGGCAACAGTATCACGCCTGAAGAGCTACCAGGTCGGCTTGGACGAAGATGAAATTTTAGATATCCGCTCAAAGCAAGGACTCCTTGTGCCTGGGCTTGAAATGAAAGTCATCGGCGGAAATGGCGAAGTGAAGTGGGATGGAGAAGAAATGGGAGAACTATTGCTGCGTGGACCATGGATTGCCGATGAATATTATAAGGATGAGCGTTCGGCAGATGCCTTCCGCGATGGCTGGCTGTACACCGGGGATGTGGCCACTGTTGATGAAGAGGGTGTCATCAAGCTAGTCGACCGCACGAAGGATCTGATCAAGAGCGGCGGCGAATGGATTTCATCGGTCGACCTTGAGAATGCCCTGATGGCTCACGAGGCTGTATTCGAAGCGAGTGTCGTTGCCGTTCCTCACCAGCAATGGCAGGAACGGCCGGTTGCATGCGTCGTACTGAAGGAACAATATAGAGGCAAGGTCGATAAGCAGGAGATTCTCGAATTCATCGCCCCGCAGTTCGCCAAGTGGTGGCTGCCGGATGATGTTGTATTCATGGAGGAGATCCCAAAGACCTCGGTCGGCAAATTCCTGAAACGCGCACTAAGAGACCAGTTGAAAGATCATCTGGTACAGAGCTCTTAAAAATTATATGAAATACATTAAAAGCAGCAACGTCTTAATAAACGGTGCTGTTTTTTAGTTGTAAAATAAAATAATTAAGCCTATAAAAAATTTCAGCACCTAAAAGCAAAATAAATTATTCTCTTTCAATTCAAAAAATTCATCAAAAGAGGTATTATAGAGATATAAAAATTCGTAAGCCGAAATAATCAAGATCGTTTCAACGGGGGTCTTATCTTCATGAGTATATTTTCATTTGTAAAACCATATCGAATCCCGATTGCGGCTGCGTTAAGCTTGATGCTCGTCGAACTGGCGGTTGAACTTGTGCAGCCGCTGCTGATGGCTAAGATCATCGATGAGGGAATTGTCGCAAGGGACCTGGATACTGTCATCAAATTAGGTGCAGTGATGCTCGGGATTTCATTCCTTGCTTTTGCATCCGGTATCACAAATTCGTTTATAGCTGCCCATGCAGGCCAAAGCTTTGGCTATGATTTGCGGGAAAAGCTGTTTGCCAAGGTCCAGGCTTTTTCTTTTACTAACTTCAGTAACTTTCCATCATCATCTTTAATCACAAGGATCACTAATGATGTGACACAGCTGCAAAATACATTCTTTATGAGCTTGAGGATAGCATTGCGCGCTCCTCTGTTGGTCATCGGCGGAATCATTATGGCCATGCTCGTCAATGTGAAACTGTCGCTTGCATTTGTCATCATTATCCCGCCTCTGTTGATATTCCTGATATGGATCATGACCAAGGCTGCAGGTTTATTCAAGAGTGTTCAAAAGCGCCTGGACAAAGTGAACGGTGTCATGAGGGAAAACCTTGTGGGAATGAGGCTGATCAAGGCATTTGCCAGAGGTGGTTACGAAGGAACAAGATTTGAAAATGCGAACAATAATCTTAAGGATAAAACCATATTTGCTCTAAGGGTTACAGAGGTAACGATCCCTGTCCTGCTGCTTTTCATAAATCTGAGTGTCATTGCTGTTCTTTGGTTCGGAAAAATACAAGTACAGACTGGTAACGTTTCAGTGGGTGAAGTTGTTGCAATTGTCAATTATGCAGCTAGGATCACCAATGCTTTTTCGATGTTTTCGTGGATTATCATGGTCCTTTCCCGTGCCAGAGCGTCCGCTGAGCGTGTGACAGATGTGCTGAATGAGGAAATCGACCTGGAAGATACAATCGAAAGCAGTAAGGAGTACGGGATTACTAAAGGGAAAATTGAATTTGACAAGGTTTCATTCCAGTTTCCGAACACCAATATTCCAATCCTTCAAAATCTATCCTTTTCGATTGACCCTGGTGAAACCGTGGCTGTACTGGGTGCTACTGGTGCCGGGAAGACATCGATGTTCCAGCTTATACCCCGGTTATATGATGTAACGAGTGGGGAAATCCGGATAGATGGCAGGAGAATCAAGGACTTTAAACTGAAAAGTCTTAGAGAGGGAATTGGCTACGTTCCCCAGGAGGCTTTGCTGTTCACTGGATCTATCAAGGAAAATCTTGCATGGGGCAAAAAGAATGCCACCGATGAGGAAATGGTTAAGGCTGCTTCTGATGCCCAGATCCATGAAACAATTGAAAAACTTCCTGATCAATATAATACACTTCTGGGACAAAAAGGAGTCAATCTGTCGGGCGGGCAAAAACAGCGCCTGTCAATTGCACGGGCTCTGATTAAAAATCCAAGAATCCTTTTGCTCGATGACAGCACAAGTGCGCTTGATTTAAAAACCGAAGCAAAGCTTTTGGATTCAATCACCAAATACCATTGCACAACAGTCATCATTACCCAAAAGATAAGCACCGCAAAGGAAGCGGATAAGATCCTGCTGCTTGAAGATGGCACCTTAATTGGATATGGAGACCATGAATACCTCCTCAACCATTCTGCTCTATATCAGGCTATTTACGAATCCCAATTTGGGGAGGTGAAGGCAGGATGTTAAAAAGGCAGAGCAAGACTGAGCAAAACAGTAATTCGGTAAGGGGAATTGGGCCGACGGTTAAAAGGATTTGGTCATACCTCGCAGAACAGAGGAGCCTGCTGATCCTGGTTCTATTAATGGTTGTGGCAAGTTCTGCACTTGGTTTATTGGGACCATTCCTTATTGGAAGGGGAATTGATGAGTATTTTGCGACAGAGTCCACTGACGGATTCATCTTGCTGTTAGCCGGTCTTGGCATTGTGTATGGGCTGCACTCCTTATCCTTATGGCTCCAAAGCTATTGGATGATCGGGATTGCCCAGAAGACAGTCTATACAATGAGGGAACAGTTATTTACTCACTTCCATAAACTTTCGATTGATTTCTTCAACAAGCGCCAGCATGGTGAATTGATGAGCAGGGTAACCAATGATATTGAAAATGTCAGTGCAACGCTGAATTCTTCTGTCATCCAGATTTTTTCTAGTGTACTTACCCTTGTGGGAACTCTCGCCGTCATGATTTGGCTTAGCCCGCTGTTAACTCTTGTTACGATGATCATTGTGCCGCTGATGTTCATGGGGATGAAGTGGATTACGAGCAGGACAGGGAGGCTGTATAAAGAACAGCAGCGCCGGCTTGGTGAAATGAATGGATATATTGAAGAAACCATCTCTGGCCAGAAAATCATTAAATCCTTCTCCCAAGAACCAAAAGTTATTGAAGAGTTCCGTATTAAGAATAAACAGTTGAAGGAGTCCGGGTATTGGGCCCAGACCTTTACCGGCTTCATTCCGAAATTAATGAATATGCTCAATAACCTGAGCTTCACCATCGTGGCGGCTGTTGGCGGCTACTTCGCGCTTAGAGGCTTCGTATCGATTGGGACAATCGTTATTTTCACGGAGTACTCCAGGCAGTTCACAAGACCGCTGAATGACCTGTCGAACCAGTTCAATACTTTACTTTCTGCAGTTGCAGGGGCTGACAGGGTTTTTGATATCATTGATACCGAAGAAGAGGCAGTCGATGAGAAAGAAGCTTCCTCACTTCACATCAAGGGTAAGGTCGAGTTCAAGGATGTATCTTTTTCATATGAAAAAGGCGGGGATACAGTATCTGATTTGAACTTTAAAGCTGAACCCGGCGAAAGTATTGCCCTCGTTGGACCTACAGGCGCTGGTAAGTCCACAATCATCAACTTGATTTCACGTTTTTATGAGCCAAATGAGGGACTCATTTTAATTGACGGATATGACAGCAAAAAAATCATCCGTGAAAGCTTGCGGACACAAATGGGATTTGTCCTCCAGGATTCATTCCTTTTCCAGGGCAGCATTAGGGAAAATATCCGCTACGGCAGACTGGATGCAACAGATAAGGAAGTAGAGCAGGCTGCGAAGGCAGCAAATGCCCATTCCTTTATCCAGCGGCTTCCAGAAGGATACGATACTGCGTTAAGCCAGGATGATGCCGGCATCAGTCAGGGGCAAAAACAGCTGCTGTCCATAGCGAGAGCAATCCTCGCTGATCCATCGATTTTGATTCTTGATGAAGCAACGAGCAGTATTGATACGATCACAGAGCTTAAAATCCAGGAAGCACTCCAGCATCTGCTGAAAGGCAGAACAAGCTTCATCATCGCCCATCGTTTGAATACAATTAAAAGCGCTGACCAGATTATCGTCATAGAAGATGGGCAGATCATTGAAAAAGGCAGCCATGACGAATTGCTTGTTCAAAAAGGTTTTTACCATAGTCTGTACACGAGTCAGCTGGAAAAGAAAATGTTAATGAACTATTAGGAAGCCACTAGGCTTCCTTTTTTTCTACAAAAAGTGAATCGGTTTATGGAGGAAATCCGCCTGTAAAATATGACAAATTTCCCGGGCAATAGAGGATTCGTAAAAAGTTTGTCGTATTCCTAATATGAGACTTCAATTAGCATGACAGCATCCGTCCGTCCGGCTTATGTAACCAACCCACTTCGAATGGAGAAGATGAAATGCTTGCTGAGAAACTTCTTTTAAACGTCCTTATTATTCTGCTGCCAATCTTCATTCATAGTGTTCTTTTTGATAATAAAAGCATCGGGAAATCTCCTTATTTGTGCGGAGTGCTTCAAAGTGCTGCTGTGTTTCTCTCCCTTGCTTTTTCGTATGAGGAAGGCGGATTGTTCTGGGATCTTCGTTACGTCCCAATGGTACTGGCCTTTTTATATGGCGGTCCTATTGCAGGTGCTATGGTTTGGGTTACCTACCTTGGAACAAGGACAATAATGGGCGGTGATCTTCTGCTCGGATACGCGAGCGGTTTTCTGGCAGCGCTGATTCCATTCATATTCATGAAAAAGTTTTGGACGTTCGAAGCAAAGAAAAGAATAAGGACAGTGGTCCTTGTTGGTTTATGGCCTTCGTTTTCCATGCTGATGATTCTTGCGGTCAGCATTATCATTAATGGTGCCATAGCGGAAGACACGAACCAAATTATGATGAATGTAGCCATTTTCGGTGCCATACAGGTTTTTGCGGTATGGATTGCGGCGATTCTGCATGAGTCCTTGATCGAGAAGGATTTAATGAGAAAAGAAATCCTTCGCGCTGAAAAACTGAATACACTGGGTGAATTAGCTGCATCAATTGCGCATGAAATCAGGAATCCTTTAACAGTTGTAAAAGGATTCCTGCAAATGATGCACAAACAAGAAAAAGGAAATAATCATTATTATTTGAGTCTCGTCCTAACAGAATTAGGCAGGGCGGAGTCCATCATTAATGACTATCTGAATTTCGCCAAGCCACAATTTGAAAAACTTGAAGATGCCGAACTGGCAGAAATCATTGCTGAAGTCACATTGCTTTTAGAGGCATTTGCTGCAAAGGAAGGTGTGCAGGTGAATGTCCAGTTTGAATGGGCGATATATGTAAAGACGGACAGGAACCAGCTGAAACAAGCTCTAGTGAATATTATAAAGAACGCAATTGAAGCTACGGATGATGGAGGGGAAGTCAACATCAGCCAGGTGTCGGGCGTTAATGAAACATATATAGTAGTTTCGGATACGGGAAAAGGAATGGATAGTGCCCAACTTGCCAGACTAGGTACATTATTTTATACAACTAAAGATAAAGGTACGGGGCTCGGAACCTCCGTTTCAATAAAAATCATTGAGGCTATGGGCGGTACGATTTCATTCAAGAGTGAAAAAGGAGTTGGGACAGAGGTTACCATTATCCTGCCGACCTACAAGCAGGAACCATCTGATAACACTGAACATGACAAGGTGAATAACGCAATCTAAATCTAGCTTTTCACAATAGAAAAAGCGAACCGGAACCCGGTTCGCTTTCAAGTAACTTGCTACTCCACAAGATGTATAAAAAATCATCCATTATAAACTTTTGCCGCGGTACATAATTCCACTTGATCCATTTTTTAACCTAAACGACACAAGCCCTACCTCTCTTGCATCCTTACGGCTCCGAAGCCGATCCAGTGTGAATAAGTTGTTACCGAAAAAATAAAAGCAGAACGCCATTAATTGTTTACATAATAATTTATTGTGATTCAAGTTACTTCTTTTTGGCGAAGCTTTACTAGTATATTTCATTTTCCAGCAGATGTCAATCATTTTTGCGAACAGTTTTGAAATCCTTACTTCTTACGCAGGTTTTCCTGTGCCATTTTAACGAGCTCGCGAACCATATTTCCTCCCAGTCTGCCGCCAACCCTGCCTGCTTCCCGGGTCGGAAGATTTCCGTTATATCCCTTGTTCAAGGGAACTCCAATCTCCCTGGCCGTCTCATATTTGGCATCCTCCGGTTTCATTGTTCCGGCTACTTGAGCCTTCAAGTCATCCAATGCCTTTCTAGCTTCAGGTACTAGTATTTTATTCCTCCTTGCCATTAGGAATCCCTCCGTGTTGTTAAATATCACTCCAATTAGGAATAGTATTTGATTTGTTCATGTAAATTATTTACGCCTTCGTTAATGAATATGGTTTGCGGCTTTAGAAGTAAGGGTAATATTAATAGCGATTATTTATCACCATACTTATCAACAGGTAAAATCACTATTTTTCGAGTACTCCACAGACTTATGCACATTATCCACAAAAATGATGTAAAAAAGTTAGCGTATTAAAAATCTAATAATAGTAAGCGGTCGGAAGAGTTATTAACATTGTCCACAGTTGTGTTAATAACTGGATCATATTATTTTTGAACAATTGGTGAAAGTCATTGTATAAGTTGGAGAGAGAGCGTATAGTGAAGATATCAAAAGTTAGTGAAAACATTCACAATATATATCCCCATGCTAACTGTTGATATTCCCCTTCCCCTTAAAAGAGAAAGCAGAACCCTTGATGGATTCTGCTTTCTTTTTTTATGGGTTATTTCCGGTGTTTTTTTGCGCGTTCGTCAGCAGCCTTAGATCGAGCCATTGCCTCAAGGTCCTCATGATCGGCAAGGTCCCTGTCAAATTCTACGTCAAGTCCATCAGATTTCATATTTTTAGGCACCTGAGGAAGAGAAGCTTTGTTTCGGTCACGTGTTTTATGTCCATGAGCACGACCCATTCGAAAAAACCCCTTTCACGATAAAAGTACGGAAATAGGATCATTTCCGTACTTTTATATTCCGCAATAAAGGGGTGCTTAATGCTTATTATCTCTTTCCATTTGTATAGCCGCCAGCTCTGTCGGCTTTCTTGAATTCATGGTTGTATGTAACTTCCTGCATGCTTGATAAAGTGCTTTTAGTCTTGTCTCGTTTTTTCTTATCCATTGGTTACCCACCCTTTCAAATTGTTTTACTTTACCAGTATTTCCTTGTTGAAAGGGATTAAACAGCATTATTTGCCGAAAATTTCTATAAGTGCATCTTGGAGTTCGGGATACCTGAATGTAAATCCTTCTTTTAGGAGTTTTTCAGGAATTGCACGCTGTCCTTCCAATACAAGGATGCTCATTTCTCCCAGCAGTACTTTTAAAGCAAATGAAGGCACAGGCATCCAGTGGGGGCGTTTTATGACTCTGGATAAGGTTTCACCGAATTGCTCCATCTTTACCGGGCAGGGGGCTGTGAAATTAACAGGGCCGCTTACTTTATTATTTTCGATTGCGAAAATAACACCTCGTACCACATCCTCTATATGAATCCATGAAAGCCATTGCTTTCCGGATCCGATTTTTCCTCCAGCAAAAAATTTATATGGGAGGACCATTCGCGGCAGGGCTCCGGCAGTTTTATCAAGGATGACTCCAAAACGGCAAAAAACGGACCGGACACCCATAACATTAACCTTGGCTGCTGAAGCTTCCCATTGATCGACCGTTTCGGCAAGGAAGTCACTGCCTTTATGTGATTGTTCCGTAAATTCTTTGTTTACAGATGTGCCATAATAGCCTACAGCACTTGCGTTGATTAAAACAGAAGGTTTTTTCGGCATCATTTCAATAATCCTTTTGACTTCATCAGTTGCCTTCAGCCGGCTGGCAATAATTTTATGTTTATACTCATCCGTCCATTTACTATTGATTGTGGCCCCAGCAAGATTGACAATAGTATCAATGCCTTCCAGTTCCTTTTCAGGTTCGTCTCCAGGATTGAGCCATTGGACAAACTTAGGGTTGCTGCTTTGTGATTCTGGATTCCGAGTTAATATATAGACTTGATGGCCTTCTTGTATCAAATAACTGCTCAGAGCTTTGCCAACAAGTCCAGTTCCTCCGGTTATCGCTACTTTCATCAAACCCCTCCTCAATAAAGCCTCTTGTTAATATAGTACTTCTTTTAAAATGATAATCCTCCTTTGAATGTGTTAAAGTTTCATTAGAGGTGAAAATCACATGCCAGTGATCACAAAGATTTCTGTTCAAAAACATAATAAGGAAAGATACAGCATTTTTACCGACAGCGGCAGAGGGGAAGAGTATTCCTTCAGCGTTGATGAAGATGTGTTGATTAAGCATAACCTGAAAAAAGGGATGGAGCTCGATGATTTTTCAGTAACAGAGATGCTTTTCCAGGATGACATCCGGAAAGCTTATAATGCAGCCATCAATTATTTAGCCCATCGCATGAGGTCTGAAACTGAAGTACGTGATTACCTGTTAAAAAAAGAAATGGCTGAACCAGTTATAAAAGAAGCAATCCATAAATTATATGAATTCAAATTCCTGAATGACGAGGAATTTGCCAATGCCTTTGTCCGTACTCAGCTGAATACGACTGACAAGGGAGCAGAGGTGATTAAGCAGGAATTGAAGAATAAAGGAATATCACGTGATCTCATTTCAAAGATCATTGAAGAAGTTTCATTTGATGAACAATTAGAAAAAGCGATTAAGCTTAGTGATAAATATGCACAGAAAAATAAGAAGGATTCATCCAAAATCCTGAAACAGAAAATAGAGCAGATGCTTCAGCGTAAAGGGTATTCCTTCACGATTATCAGGGCTGCACTGCAAGAAACAAATGTGGTGAAGGAAGAAGACGATGAAATGGATGCATTAAGGGTCCAGGGGGAGAAGCTGCACAACAAATACAGTAAACTGCCGGAACGGGAATATAGACAGAAGCTGAAGATGGCGTTGTACCGCAAAGGGTTCCCAATGGAAATGATTGATGATTTCATTTCTGAAAAAGAGAATGAGGAATAAAAAAATCATGACATGTGTCATGATTTTTTAGATTCTATAACAATTTCGTCTTTGTTCAGATTTTCGATTATGATTTCGGCTACCTCGGCAGCTGACCGAAGTCTTGCTGGGTCAGCCACATGTTCACTATCATCCCAGAATGGAGTATTCATTCCCCCCATATAAGCAGCAACGAATCGGATTCCGGTTCCTTCATACTCCTTCTGCAGGCTTTCAGTGAAACCCCTGACAGCGAATTTACTGGAGCAATAAACAGCTTCATTCTTTTTCCCGCGCAGCCCGGCAGTAGAAACAATGTTTAAGACCAGCCCTTCATGATTCTGTTCCAGATAAGGGAGGATGGCCTTCGTCAGATTAATGGTGCCAAATACATTCGTCTGGAACATCTCCTCGATTTCAGTATCTGAGACTTCGGAGAACGGGCCGAAGTAACCAAGACCTGCATTATTCACGAGACCGAAAATTTCATGCTTTTTACTGATCAACAGAGCTTTTTCCTTGATATCCTCAAGGTTTCGAAGGTCAAGTTGGATTGCCGTGGCACTTCCTCCTGACTTCTCGATTTGCTCTTTGACTACATTTAGCTTTTCTCCAGTTCTTCCTGTTAAGATCAAATGGTAACCTTGTTTGGCCAAAAGCAAGGACAGCTCTTTTCCTAGGCCTGTACCGGCACCAGTCACAATGATTGCTTTCATGATAGCCTCCTTAATATAACATGCTATAATTTAGTTATATCTTAAATGCTTGAATGTTAAAAGCGAGAACAATCCAGGAGTGATTATAAATGAGCAGGGAAAAGCGTTACAGTGAGTTATCTGCATACGAATTGAACCAGGAAATTGCCAGTCTGCGTGATAAAGCTAGAAAGGCAGAGCAGATGGGGATGGTAAGTGAGCTTGCCGTTTACGAACGTAAAATTGCTATGGCCAAATCTTACATGTTAAACCCGGATGATTTTAAATCGGGTGAAATCTATGGGATTGATGGGGACCCGGGCTCCTATTTCAAAATTGATTATATGAATGGCATTTTTGCCTGGGGTGCTCGTGTTAATGGAGATGGAAAAGAAGAAGCACTGCCGATTTCCTTATTATTGAAATTGGAGCAAAACCAGAATTAAGTATCTGGTTTTGCACCTGGGTTTGGGTTTTTGCTGATTATATAGCATCCTGCTGTTCAGCGTGAGCTTTTAATGGTCTTTTATAACCGCTGAAGTGTCATCTTCACGGTGAGATGAGGCGTACATGCGCTCTTGCGGATGAGTATTGATTGTACCATCAGCTCTTCTTGAAGCATATTCAGCTTTTGCCCGGGGTTCGCCCTCAAGCTTATTGTTGTTCTGGTTTGGGAAGTTGGTTACTTTATTTCGCATATTGCCCTCCGTGACGGGTAAAATTACGTGTATGCCAAAACAGCTGCACGCATTTATAGTATTGGATAAAACCAATCATTCATAACTACATTAAAAATTGGCAAAGAGGTGTTCACAATTGCAGGAAACTCTTGAGAAGCTGGCAAGCCTGCTGCATGAAAAAAATAATGGGATCACTTATGAGCAGGCATTGACATGGGTGGAGCTTTTATGGGGAGACTTTGAGTCAACCTACGCAAAAGCTGGACATAAATATATGGGCAGCGAAATGACTGAAAAAGTGGTCCGTCAATGGATCGAAAATTACGGGGGGCAGCTACATGAATTTGTCGCCAGGAACCCGAAGTATAAGCATTTATTGAATGCTGAGTAAATGAGAATCCCCATTTTCACGGGGATTTTTGTTTTGCCAAGGTGAGGATAAAAAAGCCGAAATGCGCCTAGTTAGAGGGAGAACCAAGAAAACCGGCAACAAAAACAGTGGATATGTGCCCGGTTAGAGGGAGAACCAAGAAAACCGGCAACAAAAACAGTGGATATGTGCCCGGTTAGAGGGAGAACCAAGAAAACCGGTAACAAAAACAGTGGATATGTGCCCGGTTAGAGGAAGAAACCAGAAAACCGGCAACAAAAACAGTGGATATGTGCCCGGTTAGAGGAAGATCCAAGAAAACCGGTAACAAAAACAGTGGATATGTGCCCGGTTATAAGGGGAACCCAGAAAACCGGTAACATAAACTATTCTTTTTAAAGATACCAACCCTCTCCATATTCTCTGCGGAAGATCCACACAAAAAAACCGGGCAATATACGCCCGGTCTTAGCCTTCTCCAGGAAGGAATTCCAATTTCTTTCTTAGTTTTTCCTCACTATAGATCCACCCTGTGTAGGAGCTGAGAATTTCCAGGTCCTTGCTTAGATTCACGACAGCGACGAATGGATAATGCCCGTTACTGCGATAGCGCAGGTCAATGAACCTGACCTCGTAATAGTCATCATATTCATCGCATTCCCAGCGGTAGACTGGAGAGAAGGACAGGAACGCTGACAGGTTCTTGTCTTTTTTTGCTGCTTCCAATACCTCGGTTTCCGGGACAGGCACACGATTGAATTGATCGAGAATCCTCACATGATGCTTGTGTCCGCGGCCGACAAAGAACTGGTGCTTGTTCATTACTGCGACCCGCCAATGATTAAACCTCATGGTCGGGGCGATGATGATCTCAGTTGCATCTGGAACAATATTTTCAACTGCCCTTCTGATGCGAAACTTCATGATAAAGCGGTAAATATAGTAGAACACCAGGATGGCATAGATCGTTAAAAAGGTATATCCAGGATGATATCCAAATGCCCAGAGGAACAATCCGACGACATGAAGCGCAAAAATAATCGGGTCGAATGTATTGATTACCCCCAGAGCGACCCATTTCGACGAGAAAGGACGCAAAGCCTGTGTCCCATAGGCATTGAAAATGTCGACAAAAACATGAAGGAAAACGGCAATAAATGTCCAAATCCATAAATGCAGCAAATTTGCTTCTGGGTTGAAAAAGTAGATTGTCCCAGAAATAAGCAGCGGCCACAGGAGGACTGCTGGAATCGAATGGGTAATGCCGCGGTGGTTCCGGATATAGACAGCATTATTCCTCAATTTCAATACAGTATCGATATCAGGGATTTGCGATCCCACAAGTGTAGCAATCAGAACACTTGAGGCAGTGGCGGTGCTTCCGCTAACAGCAGGATCAAGCGTAGCTAACCCGCCTAGAGCGAATCCCATCACAACATGGGTTCCAGTATCCATGGGAACAGCCTCCTTTTTATAAAATTTATTTTATGCAAAACCAGCGCTTGGAAGGTAAAATTCCTTGTCACAATATGAATAATAGTTTACTTTTAAAGGGCTGTATCAATCAGTCCCTTCAAGAAACACATAAAGGAGCTGAATAAATTGATCCAGATGATTGTTCAATATGAAGTAAAACAAAATCTGCTTAGCCAATACCGTGAAATAATCGATAAGATCTCAACCATGCTGCCTGATTTTGAAGCTGATATGTTTTCATGCAGCCAGTCGGATGAGCGTAATATGTTCATCGAATCATTCTATGTCCCGACTGAAGCCCATTACCATGCGTTGAAAAAAATGCGGCTATCCCGGAACCATTCCGTTTTCGGAATCCTTGAGGACTTTGTTCCTGGCGGATTGGAACGAATAGGCTTCATGGCGATAAAGCAGAAGCGTTAATATTATATTCCCAAATTACCGGAAAGTTTAACACCTGGAGGAACAAAAGTGGCAACTGACATCAAGAAATGTATAGATAAAATGGATATAAAAGCCTTTCAGGATGACTTGATAGGATGGTTTGTAAGTGAGCAGCGAGAACTGCCATGGAGAAAGGACCAGGATCCTTACAAAGTGTGGGTATCAGAAATCATGCTCCAACAAACAAGAGTAGATACTGTCATCCCTTATTTTAATCGATTTTTGGAAAATTTTCCAACAATAGAGGCGCTTGCAGCCGCTGATGAAGAAAGAGTCCTTAAAGCATGGGAAGGTCTCGGTTATTATTCCCGTGTCCGTAATTTACAATCCGCTGTAAAAGAAGTTAATGAAAGGTACGGCGGCAAAGTTCCAGATTCACCAGCAGAAATCTCTGCATTAAAAGGTGTAGGGCCCTACACTGCCGGAGCAATCCTCAGTATCGCCTATGGAAAACCTGAGCCAGCGGTGGATGGTAATGTCATGAGGGTATTATCACGTATCTTATTGATTTGGGAGGATATTGCCAGGCCTGCATCCCGTAAAATTTTTGAAACGGCAGTAAGGGAGCTGATCTCCCACGAAAATCCCTCCTATTTCAATCAGGCGCTGATGGAGCTTGGGGCCCTTATTTGCACTCCGACCTCCCCTTCCTGCCTGCTTTGCCCGGTCAGGGAACACTGCGAAGCTTTTCACGAAGGCGTGCAGAGTGAATTGCCCGTTAAAACTAAAAAGAAAAAGCAGAAAAATGTTCAGCTTGCTGCCGGAATTTTTAAGGACGAGGAAGGAAGAATCCTCATCAGAAAAAGACCTGGAACCGGCTTGCTGGCAAACCTGTGGGAGTTCCCGACTGTTGAGCTGAGCCTCGACTTCCAGAGACAAAGAGACCAGTTGTCAGAGCATTTTGAAGAGGCTTATGGGTTAACGCCAAAGATGCATGAATCCATAGGGGAAATCGACCACGTGTTTTCGCATTTGATATGGAACATACAGGTATTCAGCGGACAATTTACGGGCGAAATCTACGAGACGTCACAGCTTAAATTGGTTACCGAGAAGGAAATCCAAGAATTTGCATTTCCAGTACCATACCAAAAAATGCTGAAGCGCTATCTGGAATATAATAAGGCTGACTAACCAACGGGTTAGCAGCCTTATTTATTTGAAAGAATTTTATACTCAAAGCGCTTTTCGATCTTAATCGTAGCTCACTTTCGTTCCATGAGTGTAATCAGCTTCGCCGCGGTTCAAACCACCCCGGTTTTCAATTTCTTCAACGATTTCCCTGTGGATCGTCTGGCCTTCAGCATTCAGGTAAGGAACCATTTGCTGGAGAGAGTGATGGAAAAAAGCAAGCTCGCTATCCTTCCAATCGGTTTTGGGAATCATCGATAATTCGGTCATATCACGTCCTACATACATTCGGGAATCATCCTTTCCTAAGATTATTAACCTAAAGATTAGTGTTTTCAGTACGGTGGTTTTTTATCAAGACTGTTTTCGTAAAGAATATTGTTAAAATCTTAAAGCCGATTTTAACGTGATAAAAAGCCATTTTGTAGTTCGGAATTAAGTGTGCAAGCTCTTTTCTCATATTTTGCTTTAATTTTATGAAGAAACATGAGTCATTCAAGCCTATTTTGTAGTCAATAGCAACAAAGTTTGAGAAAAGAGCCTTTATCAAAGGTTTCATTGACAAGAAATAAATCCTTATTGTCTTATATACCTGAAAAGGCTAAAATGAAACAAAATTAAGATTCTGCTATTCTTTGCAGGAGCTGGATAGAAAGGGATTTTTTAAATGACACAAAAAGTTGCACTTATTACCGGAAGCAGCCGGGGAATCGGAAAAGCGGCGGCCCTCAAACTCGCAAAAGAGGGATATGACATCGTCGTTAATTATGCCCGCAGCAAGAAGGCAGCCCAGGAAACAGCAGAAGAGATCGAAGCACTTGGCAGAAAAGTCCTTGTCGTTAAGGCGAATGTCGGGGATGTCAGCAAGATAAAAGCAATGTTCGAACAAATTGAGGCGGAATTTGGAAGGCTCGATGTCTTTGTTAACAATGCAGCTTCAGGTGTGTTGCGGCCGGCAATGGAGCTTGAGGAATCACATTGGGACTGGACGATGAACATCAATAGTAAGGCTTTGTTGTTCTGTTCACAGGAAGCGGCGAAGCTGATGGAGAGGAATGGCGGAGGTAAAATTGTCAGCATCAGTTCTCTTGGCTCGATTCGATACCTTGAAAATTATACGACAGTGGGGGTTTCAAAGGCGGCTCTGGAAGCATTGACACGCTATCTGGCCGTAGAGCTGGCGCGTAAAAATATCGTTGTCAACGCTGTTTCAGGCGGGGCGGTGGATACCGAAGCACTGACGCACTTCCCGAATAGAGAGGAACTCCTTGCCGAGGCTAAAGAGAAAACACCTGCCGGAAGGATGGTCGAAATCGAAGATATGATCA
Source organism: Bacillus sp. ISL-39 (assembly GCF_018613295.1). Taxonomy (NCBI): domain Bacteria; kingdom Bacillati; phylum Bacillota; class Bacilli; order Caryophanales; family Bacillaceae; genus Bacillus; species Bacillus sp. ISL-39. Next base: position 27,635 of record NZ_JAGGQM010000005.1, on the reverse strand, counting down.
ATGCCATCATGTTCCTGCTTAAGGATGAATCGAGCATGATCCGGGGGCAGACAATCATCGTCGATGGCGGTATCTCTTTATTGGTGTAAGAAGAATGCTGTTGGATGAATTTGGTATAAAAAAGTCGGATAGCACCTTCAACGGATGGTTAATCTATTATTCGTGGAGGTGATAAACAATGGCAAAACAACCTAACCAATCTCAAGCTGGAACTAACATTCAAGAAGTACGCCAGCAAAACGCTCAATCTGCTGGTCGCCAGGGCCAATTCGGCACTGAATTCGCGAGCGAAACTAATGCTCAAGAAGTACGCCAGCAAAACCAGCAAGCTGAAGCTCGCAAAGGCCAAAACTCTGGCCAACAGCGCTAATCACCTTAATGAAAGGCACTCTCATTCGCAGAGTGCCTTTTTCTATTGTTGCTGGATCCGAAACAGATGAGAAGGATGGTTTAACTGCCACAGATTCGCAATTAATCAAATATCCTCCATTCGACAAAGGTTCCAATTCCTCTACATAACTAGTCAAAGGATTTTCATCGCCACCCAAGAATACTTTTAAAAGATAAATTTTACAGGCGGTGGAAAAGCATGGATAAATTTAACGATTTGGTTTCTACACAAATGCAAACGATGGAAAAACTTCTATATCTGCAGTCTGAATTGGAAAGATGCCAGGAGATTGAAAAGCAGCTGGATACCCTTAAGCAAAGCGCTGAACTAGAGGATCTTCGGATGGAAATTGACCGAAAAAAGCAGGATCTTAAGGAGATACACCAAATGTTTGAAAAGCAGACGGAGGAAGTAATCCATACTTATCAGGAGCTTGCCGTTACCTTTCGTTAAGACTTCTCTGTTTATTTGATTGGAATAAAAAATAGTGGACTTTTATAAAAATTCAAGCAAGTTTATTGGGCGATCGAGGAAATCGGTGGCTCTTTTGTTTTAAATTCTCTCGTTAACCGTTATAATAATAAAAAATAGGAATCGTTCTTTGTTGCCTTTTGTCGTTTTGAAGGAAATAGATACATATACATTAATAGGTTGCAAAGTTTCCGGGAAAGGAAAGTAGGGGAGAAGAACATGGGCGTACCCACAGAAGGTGAACCGATCCAAATCCATAGTTATAAGCATAATGGGCACATCCATCGAGTCTGGGAAGAAACTACCGTCTTAAAAGGAACGCAAAATCTTGTGATAGGCGGAAATGATCGGACAGTCGTGACTGAGTCAGACGGCAGAACTTGGATTACGAGAGAGCCTGCAATCTGTTACTTCCACTCTCAGCTGTGGTTCAACGTTATAGGCATGATTCGGGAAGACGGCGTGTATTATTACTGCAATATCAGTTCTCCATTTATTTTTGATGGAGAAGCGCTGAAATATATTGACTATGATCTCGATATTAAAGTTTTTCCTGATATGACGTTTAACCTGCTCGATGAAGATGAATATGAGCGCCATCGTAAAGAAATGCAATACCCTGAGGTAATCGACAAGATATTAAAATATAATGTTGAAAAGCTAAAACGCTGGATCAGGCAAAGAAAGGGTCCCTTTGCGCCAGATTTCATCGACATTTATTATGAACGGTATTTAACCTATCGTCGTTAACCATACAGGGTAGACAAGCATCAGCCTGTTGATTGATTCAACAGGTTTTGTTTCGTGCAGACAGCAAGGCAAGGCTCCATAAGGGGGAACTTTTTAAATGGGCAGCATCCGCAGATACTTAAAATTCGTCAAACCATATCGGCTGCAAATCATTGGAACAATCATAATCGGCATCCTTAAATTCGCGATTCCGCTGTTGATTCCGCTTTTAATTAAATTTGTCCTTGATGATGTGATCGGAAATGAAACACTGGCCAAGGATGAAAAAATAGACAAACTGCTTTGGATAATGGGCATCATGATCGTTGTTTTTGTCGTGCTCAGGCCGCCTATTGAGTACTATCGTCAATATTTTGCCCAGTGGACAGCGAGCAAAATCCTTTATGATATAAGAGACAGACTGTTTACCCATATGCAGAGACTCAGCTACAAATATTACTCCAATACGAGAGCAGGAGAGGTCATCTCAAGGATGATCAATGATGTCGAGCAGACAAAGACCTTCGTGGTTACTGGGCTGATGAATCTGTGGCTTGACGTTGCTACGATATTAATAGCAGCTGCTATCATGTTCTCGATGGATGTCCAGCTTACATTTGTTTCATTGATCCTGTTCCCTTTTTACGCTTTTTCGGTAAAATTCTTTTTCGGGAACCTTCGGAAGCTTACGAGAGAACGGTCACAGGCACTCGCGGGGGTACAAAGCTATTTGCATGAAAGAGTGGCTGGTATCTCGGTCATCAAAAGCTTTGCGATTGAGGATTATGAACAGACACAGTTTGACCAGCAGAATAAAAACTTTCTAACAAAAGCGCTTGACCACACGAGATGGAACGCAAAAGCATTTGCGGTAGTCAATACGATTACAGATATAGCGCCACTGCTGGTTATTGGGTTTTCCGGTTACCAGGTCCTTCAAGAGAATCTGACCATAGGGGAAATGGCGGCTTTCATCGCGTATATCGACAGACTGTATAACCCTCTGCGCAGGCTTGTGAATTCATCAACTACATTGACACAGGCGATCGCATCAATGGACCGGGTTTTTGAGTTCATGGATGAAAAATATGATATCAAGGATTCTCCTGATGCCATTGAACTGAAACAAGTGCATGGGGATATTTCTTTTAGAAATGTAAGCTTCTCTTATGAGGAAAACGGGGAGACGGTTCTAAAGAAATTGAATATAGAGGTTAAGAAGGGAGAAACAATTGCATTGGTCGGCATGAGCGGCGGCGGAAAATCCTCGTTTGTCAGCCTGATTCCAAGATTCTTTGATGTTACCGAGGGTGAGATTCTCCTCGATGGTAAGGACATCCGTTCGTTCAAGGTCCGTTCCCTGCGCGATAAAATTGGCATGGTTGCGCAGGATAATATTTTATTCAGTGAATCCGTCAAATCGAATATCCTTTTAGGAAGGCCGGGAGCTAGTGACGAGGAAGTAATTCAAGCTGCAAAAGCTGCAAATGCCCACGATTTTATTATGAATCTGCCAGAAGGCTATGATACGAAAGTCGGGGAAAGGGGCGTCAAACTTTCCGGAGGCCAAAAGCAGCGAGTCGCGATTGCGCGCGTATTCCTGAAGAACCCGCCAATCTTGATTCTTGACGAAGCAACATCAGCGCTTGACCTTGAGAGTGAACATCTTATTCAGGAAGCAATCGAGAAGCTGGCAAAAGACAGGACAACATTCGTTGTAGCCCACCGTTTGTCCACGATTACACATGCCGACAGGATTGTCCTGATCGAGCACGGGGAAATCGTCGAAGACGGCAGCCATGATCAATTGATCGCAAAGCAGGGCGGCTACCATAGACTCTTCCAGGTCCAACAGCTTGAAAGTTAAATTATCCACCAAAAACCGAAGCTTTTCGCTTCGGTTTTTATTTTGCTTATTATACTACATCTATTCCCCGACATTGTTCGGGGAATTTTTTATTGTATAGGAAATTTTAAAAGCATTTTTGTGTGAATAACTACATGTGGGTGTCTTAATCCAACTCCAGCGCTTAGCCCCTCGAGATGCTTGTCTAGTGTCGCCTCCTAGAAACTCCGAAACTTCAACTCCGCCGGCAGAAGCAAAAAGCGCTTCTTTGTCGGAGTCTCCAGTTTCTGCGTTTCTAAGCAGTCGGCTATACTTTTCGAGTTCGGTCCTGCCAATGAAGTCAAAGAACGACTTCAATGTCAGGCCCTCCCAGGCTGCTAGATCCGCCAGCCACAGGATAAGGAAAGCTTCGAAGCGAATCAACGCACGACCGAAAGCGGTAGCTTTTGGGAGGACGTGGCGTCATAGGCGGGCAGCGCTTGTCGGGGCTCAACGAGGCGCTTGCGCTTTTTGTTCTTCTAAGAGAGATTCACTGGAAAAAATATTACTTCCTCCGCATTTCTATAGTGTCGTAATTTATCAGCTTTTGACATACAAATAGTACCAAATGCCTAAAATTATTCTAAATTATTATTATATTTAAATAATTAAGAAAAATCAGTAGACTATCCTGGTGCATTTAATATAAAATGTTTAACACAGACATAAGTCATTTTTATTCAACAATAATATTTCGGTAATAGAAAGGAGTAGAAAAGTGGTACATGCTCCGGTTTTAGATGTAAAAAACTTAAGGACATCATTCATCACTAAAGATGGAGAGATTCCTGCAGTCGATGATGTAAGCTTTTCAGTTAACAAAGGAGAAATCCTTGGCATAGTCGGAGAATCGGGCAGTGGAAAGAGTGTTACTTCCTTATCAATCATGAAGCTGATTCCCCAGCCTCCAGGAAAAATTGCTGGAGGAGAAATCCTTCTGAATGGGGAAGACCTTGTTCACGCTTCTGAAAGGAGAATGCGTGAAATCCGCGGAAATGAGGTCGCGATGATTTTCCAGGAACCGATGACTTCGCTGAATCCATTATTCACAATTGGTGAACAGCTCGTTGAGGCTCTCAAAATACATAAAAAGCTCGGCAAAAAGGCTGCTTATCAGCAGGCTGTGGAGATGCTTAAACTTGTCGGGCTGCCAAGGGCAGAACAAATCATTAAGGAATATCCTCATCAGCTGTCAGGAGGAATGAGACAGAGGGTCATGATTGCAATGGCACTGAGCTGCCACCCGCGGCTGCTCATTGCGGATGAACCGACAACGGCGCTTGATGTGACCATCCAGGCGCAAATTCTGGCGCTGATGAAGGATCTGAACGAAAAGCTCGATACAGCGATTATCATGATCACCCATGATCTCGGTGTTGTCGCAGAGGTTTGCCAGCGTGTCGTTGTCATGTATGCCGGGAAAATCGTGGAGGAAGGATTGGTCCAGGATATTTTTAAAAATCCGAAGCATCCTTATACGCTCGGCCTCCTAAAATCGATCCCGGATATCAGGGATAAGCAGGAAAGATTATACTCCATTCCTGGTAACGTTCCGAAGCCAGGGTCAATTAAGGTCGGTTGCAGGTTTGCGGCTAGATGCGAATTTGTCATGGAAAGATGCCTGGGCGAAGATCCTGAACTCTATGAAACTGGCAGGCCAGGCCATACTGTTCGTTGCCTGCTGCATGAGAAGGAGGGAGTAGCCAATGGCCGAAGTACTGTTAAAAGTTGATGGATTAAAAAAATATTTCCCTATTAACGGGGGAATCCTTGGCAAGCAGACTGGAAGCGTCAAAGCTGTTGATGATATCAGCTTTTGGGTGAATAAAGGTGAAACACTTGGTCTTGTTGGTGAGTCAGGCTGCGGGAAATCAACTACTGGCAGAATGTTGATGCGTCTGATCGATCCGACAGAAGGGCAGGTCGTTTTTGAAGGAAAAGATCTTGTGACCCTTTCGGACAACGATATGCGCAAGGCCCGCAAAGATATGCAGATGGTCTTCCAGGATCCATTTGCCTCACTGAATCCAAGGCATACAGTTGAGAAAATCCTCGAGGAACCTTTGATTGTCCATGGAATCGGAACCAAGAAGGAACGCAAGCAGATGGTCAAGGAAATGCTTGAAGTAGTAGGTCTCAGCAGCTACCATGCCAAAAGGTATCCACACCAGTTCAGCGGCGGACAGCGCCAGCGGATCGGGATTGCCAGGGCCCTGATGACAAGGCCGAAGCTAATCATAGCCGATGAACCTGTGTCCGCACTCGATGTTTCGATTCAATCACAAGTACTGAATCTGCTGGAGGACCTGCAAAAGGAATTCCAGTTGACTTATATTTTCATAGCCCACGACCTTGGAGTGGTAAGGCATATTAGTGACAGGGTAGGGGTCATGTATTTAGGAAGACTCGTAGAGATCACGGAAGCCGAGAAGCTGTACGAAAAGCCGCTCCATCCGTACACGAGAGCCCTGCTTTCAGCGGTACCGATCCCGGATCCTGATGTAAAAAGGGAACAGGAGCTGCTGACAGGGGATCTCCCCAGCCCGGCGAATCCACCGCAAGGATGTGCATTCCATACAAGATGCAAGGAATGCATGGAAATCTGCAAGACTGATAGACCTGTATTGAAGGAAATTGAACCTGGTCATTTTGCTGCCTGCCATCTATATTCCTGATAATCAGGAATTATTTCATTCCAGGAAATCTGGAATCGATTTTCATTCCAGACAGGAATGTCTGCAGGGAAAACAGCATAGATGATAGATATTATGGACTGGATATATAAAACCAGTCCGAAAAAACAAGGGGGAAGAATATGAAAAGGCGTTTTGGATTAATGTTTTTTGCTTTTATCCTTATCCTTAGCTTAGGGCTTGCCGGCTGTAATAATGAATCCGGCGGGAAGAAAACTGGCGGTGAGTCTGGTTCTGATGGTGGATCATCATCCGGTGGAACTCTTGTATTTGGCCGCGGCGGCGATTCCACATCGCTTGATCCGGCTGTAACAACTGAAGGTGAAGCTTTCAAAGTAACAAAGAACATCTACGAAACTCTCATCGAGTTCGGTGAGCAGGATACAGAGATCCACCCGGGTCTTGCAGAAAGCTGGGAAGAGTCTGAAGATGGTTTGAAACATACACTTAAACTTCGTAAAGGTGTTAAATTCCATGACGGCACTGACTTCAACGCTGAAGCTGTAGTCTTCAACTTCGAGCGCTGGAAGGCCGGCAATAAAGAACAATTCTACTACTATAACTCACAATTTGGTGACGTAATCAAGGAAGTTAAGGCAGTGGATGAGCATACAGTTGAATTCACATTGAACCGTATTCTTGCTCCATTCTACAAAAACCTTGCAATGTCTCCATTCGGGATTGCAAGCCCTGCTGCAATCGAGAAGCATGGTGATAAGTTCATTGAAAATCCAGTAGGAACTGGACCATTCAAGTTTAAAGAGTGGAAACGAAATGACAGAGTAACACTTGTGAAAAACGAAGAATATTGGGAAGAGGGCCTTCCAAAGCTTGATGAAGTTATCTTCCGTGTGATTCCTGAAAACTCTGCACGTTTGAATGCATTGAATACTGGTGAAGTGGACATTATCGATGGAGTGAACTTCAGTGATGTCGAAGCGATTGAAGGAAATGCAGACCTGCAAACCTTCTACCGTCCTTCTCTGAACGTTGCTTACCTGGGATTGAATAACGAACGCGGGCCTATGAAAGACAAAAAGGTTCGCCAGGCATTGAACTATGCGGTCAATAAGCAAGCGCTCATCGATGCTTTCTATGCTGGTGCTGCTGAGCCTGCGAAAAACCCAATGCCGAAATCGGTAGCTGGCTACAACGATGATGTAGAAGCTTATGAATACGACCCAGAGAAGGCAAAGGAACTTCTTAAGGAAGCTGGATATGAAGATGGTTTTGAAATGGAACTATGGGCAATGCCAGTTGCAAGACCTTATATGCCAGACGGAAAGAAAGTTGCTGAAGCACTTCAGAAAGATTTTGCTGAGGTTGGCGTAAAAGCAAAAATCGTTTCTTATGAGTGGGCAACATATCTAGAAAAAGCACGTATGGGTGAAGCAGATACATTCTTGCTTGGCTGGACTGGTGATAATGGTGATGCTGATAACTTCCTGTATGTCCTTTTAGACCAGGATAATATCGACAGCAATAACTACGCACGATACGCTAACCAGGAAGTACATGACCTATTCATTAAGGCTCAGTCTACAAATGACCAGGCTGAACGTGAAAAACTGTATAAAGAAGCTCAATTGTTAATTAAGGAAGATGCTCCTTGGATTCCGCTTGTCCACTCTGAACCTGCACTTGCAGGAAGAGCAGACGTTACTGGCTTCAAGGCACATCCAACAGGTTCTGACCTGCTTGCAACGGTTGAATTCAAAAAATAATGCATCAGGAAAAGGGAGAACATATGCATTCTCCCTTTTCTCTTGATAAGAAAAGTATATTTTATAATGCAACAAGAAAAGAGGTGGGAAGGTGTTTGCCTATTCTGTCAGAAGGATTTTTTCACTGATTCCTGTACTATTGGGTCTTTCACTTATTGTATTTTTTATGATCAGAGCGATACCTGGCGATCCCGCCCAAGTCATTCTCGGGCAGCTGGCCACTAAAGAAGCAATTGCAGATTTAACAAGAGAGCTAGGGCTTGACCAGCCATGGTATGTACAGTATTTGACTTATCTTGGAGGGCTGCTGACGGGTGATTTAGGAGAGTCTTTAAGGACGAAATCAGCGATCAGCAGTGAAATCTTACCTTATCTGGCGGCAACGATGGAATTGTCTTTTGTTGCAATGTTAATTGCGATTGTCATTGGAGTAAATGCCGGAATCATCAGTGCGTGGTTCCAAAATTCCTGGTTTGATTACGGGGCGATGATCTTTGCGCTTATCGGTGTATCGATGCCGATATTCTGGCTGGGTTTAATGGAACAGTGGCTGTTCGCCATCAATCTTGATATCCTGCCGACTTCCGGGCGTGAAGAAGTGCGGAATCCGGTCGATGCAATCACCAACTTTTATATCATTGATACTCTGATCCAGGGGCGTACCGACCAGTTTGTCGATGTCCTGAAGCATCTAGTGCTGCCTGCGATGGCGCTGGCAACCATCCCAATGGCCATCATTGCGAGAATTACTCGTTCCACGATGCTAGAGGTGATGAGGTCAGATTTCATCAGAACGGCAAGGGCTAAGGGGTTGAGCATGTTCTGGGTTGTCTATAAACACTCATTGAAGAATGCTGTCATCCCTGTATTGACTGTCATTGGTTTGCAGACAGGCCTCCTGCTTGGAGGGGCTATCCTGACAGAAACTATCTTCAGCTGGCCGGGAATTGGCCGCTATATCTACGAGGCGATCAATTATCGTGATTATCCGGTTATCCAGTCTGGAATACTTGTCATTGCCTTGATTTTTGTAATGATCAACCTGGTAGTTGACTTATTGTACGCAGCAATTGATCCTCGGATCAAATACCGTTGATGGAAGGGGAGAGAGCAGATGGAGATTTCAACTCAAAAACAAATACAGCCGCCAACCGTGCAGGTAGAGGAAAAAGTGGCGTCTCCCTGGGCAGAAGCATGGTATAGCTTCAAAAAAAATAAGCTGGCTCTAGTAGGTACAGTAATCGTATTGTTTTTTATTTTGCTGGCGATCTTCGCTCCTTTAATAGCACCAGAAGGAATCAATGAGCAAAAAATGGAGGTTCGTCTCCAGGCTCCTTCAGCAGATCACTGGTTTGGTACGGATGATTTTGGCCGAGACATTTTATCAAGAGTTATTTATGGAGCGAGGATTTCTTTATGGGTAGGAACATTTGCCGTAATGGGATCCATTGTTATAGGCTGTTTGCTGGGAATCCTTGCAGGATACTACGGCAGATGGGTCGATACAATCATTTCAAGAACATTTGATATTATGCTGGCATTCCCAAGTATCTTATTGGCTATAGCAATTGTAGCGGTTCTTGGACCTTCGCTGCGGAATGCGCTGATTGCGATTGCGATTATCAATATTCCAAACTTCGGCAGGCTGATCCGTTCCAGGGTACTCAGCGTAAAAGAGGAGGAATACATCATGGCAGCCAAGGCGGTAGGTATGAAGGACAGCAGGATTTTGTTCCAGCATATCCTTCCGAACAGTATGGCGCCAATCATCGTCCAGGGCACGCTGGCGATTGCCACGGCAATCATTGAGGCGGCTGCGCTTGGATTCCTCGGATTGGGTGCGGACGCGCCAAATCCGGAATGGGGAAAGATGCTGGCAGATGCGAAAGACTATATGATTCAAGCCCCATGGACCATGATTTTCCCAGGTCTGGCAATCATGCTGACAGTATTGGGATTTAACCTGATGGGCGACGGACTCAGGGATGCATTGGATCCTAGAATGAAGAGTTAGTGCAATGATATGCAACAGGAAAAAGCAGCTGATGAACCAGCTGCTTTTAAATTTCTGTATTTTGATCCATCGTTACATTGCTGTCATCTTTATGGTAGGACTGGAAGCTGGTGACGAGAGTATCCAGATGCTCCACCTGCTCGCCATATTCCATGATGATCGACACGAGCTGCATGACATGATACAGCATCTGGCTGTTCGTTTGAGCCAGTTCATTTCTCTGCGCTAAAAATAATTCAAACAGCTGCTTTTTGTTCAGGCAAACCTCACCCTCGATATAGGATGCTTCAGGTCTTACTTTGCCGACGTACTTTAGCATCACCTGCTCATGATGGTTGATCAGGCAATCCAGCTGATGCTGGATGACTTCCTGGAATTCAACAGGAAGCTGGTTGAATTCATTCTCATAGCGGTGAAGCCTTTTTAGCGTCTCAAGCGATTTTTTAACCGTGGTGATCATCTGTCTGTAAATGACAAGCTTGCGTGATTTAGCAAGAGGGTTATTTTTAAAATAATCCCGTTCTTCCTTATACATCATATACAGCTGATCTAGCTTGATGATACCCTCTCGGAGTTTTTCAATATCTGCCTTCAAAAGCTGATGCTCGGAGGCGTGACGCGTGCTCAGCCTGATCCACTTCGTAATTTCCTCTGATAAAATAGAACTCTTGTAATACAGCTTATTCTCATATTTTGGCGGGAGGAACACAAGGTTCACAATGAATGCCGATACAACCCCAAGCATAATTGTCGAGAATCGGATCAGTGCGAACTGGATAAAATCATCACCAGGGGTCTCCATGATCGCTATCAAAGTAACAAGGGAAAGCGAAATGGTATTTTCCAGTCTCAGCTTAAGGTTTAATGTGATCACGAGTACTGCGGCAAGTCCGATAATGAAGATACTGTTGCCAAATGCCATAACGAATAACACGGCGGTAGCGGCCCCAATCAGATTGCCCTGGATATGTTCAATAATCGATTGATAAGAGCGGTATACAGTTGGCTGCAGGGCAAAGATCGCCGCAATGCCGGCAAACACCGGAGATGGAAGATCGAAAATATGCGATAAAAATAATGCAAGTGTGATGGCAATTCCCGTTTTCAGTATGCGGGCACCAAGTTTCATGGGAAGTGGATTCCTTTCATTCAGAGACAGAAAATCTCATTCATTAATTTATACTTTAAACCATTTTGTTCAAAACTAAACAATTATGTACTATACAACGGATTACCAAGAAGTTCAAGCGACAATTTTACGAAAAATAAGCCTTTTTTTAATGTAAGTGGTTACAAGTCGATTAGAGAGGATTTCCCAAAATCACAATTTCCTGAAATAATACTCAATAATGAGGGGATATTCCTGAAATAGTGAAGGATATTCTTTAACAAGTAGATATATTCCTTAAAAACGAATTATATTCCTGAAAATCAAGAGGATATTCTTGAAAGTTCATCGTATATTCCTGAATCAGAATTATTCTAATCCTGACCAAAATAAATGGCTCCGTCCAAGTGACGGAGCCATTTTCATCAATCATTCAGTTGATACTGCTGGGTCTGCCTGCTCTTTGACAGGAACGACCTGGATAAAGTGATCTTCCGGATGTTCCAGCAGAAGGGCGAGGTCAGCAGCTTCGTTTTCCTGGCCATGGTTTTTGACCATTTCGATGTAGTTCACCAGCAATTCTTTCACATCGCTGATGCCTTTTGGTGAGAGGGTCTCAATGGAAACCTTCGCGCCTTTGGCGATTCGGCGGGCGATGGCTTCTTTTGTCAATCCCATCTCCGGCTGGTGCCTCAGATAAACGACACCGCCTGTCATGCCTGCACAAATCCATGGTCCCGGATCTCCGAGAACGAGTCCGCGTCCGTTCGTCATATATTCAAAAGCAAAGCCTTTGATATTGGCGTTTGTTCCAAGATTCCCGAATTCTTTTTTAGGAATAGGCTTTTTCACCTGACCGCCGATGATCATATCGGCTCCCGATAAACGGATTCCTGCACGAGCATCTGCATTGCCCTGTGCTACGAGCAAGCCTTTCTGCGCCCCGTACCCAAATCCTTTTCCGACGGAACCGTTGTAGAAACCTCCGTCCTTGCCAGGAGATTTTGCGATCAAAATTGCGCCTCCGAATGACGTTTTGCCTACTCCGTCCTGGCCGCCGCCATCAATTTCTATACTGATGCCGTCTGTGTTGTAAGCGCCAAGTCCATTACCGAGGATGGAGCCTTTGTAACGGAGTGAGACTGGCTGCAGCTTTCTGTAGGAGCCGTCAAGACGTCCGCGGACCCTGTGACAGGAAACCCTGCTTGCAAGCACTCGCTGCTCGGCAGTAACAGCCTGGAATTCACGTGACTGATGAAGCTCCTCATCGACAGCATCAAGGTATTCAGCGCCTGCTGCAACTTGAAGCTGTGCAGAAGCAAGGGAGGCGGCAGCTTCTTTTTGATGCGTGATTTGGCCAATTTCAAGCGGCTTCAGTAAATATGTTAAATCAAGCAGATCTTTACCTTTAATTTGTTCAAGCAAGTCTGAACGGCCGACTGCTTCCTGCAAATTCTTGATTCCTGCAGATGCAGCGAGGGCCTTAAGCTCATTTCCAAAAGCAGTGAACAAGTTCATGATGCCCTGGACGGCAAGGTCGAACTGGCGCGGTACAAATCGGCGCAGTCCATGTTCCTTCGCCTGTGCCTCGGAATCGATCTGTGTCGCGATTCCTACATGGCAAGTATCTAGATGGCAGCCGCGGCAAGTTGTACAGCCGATGGCAAGCATTGACAGCGTACCGAAGCCGACGCGGTTTGCACCTAGAAGCATATATTTAATGACATCCTGAGCACTCTTCACACCACCATCAGCCCAGAGCTCGACATTGTCGCGCAATCCGGCTTCAAGCAGGGCGTTGTGTGCGGCTTTGATGCCGATTTCTGCCGGTAGCCCAACATATTGAAGGGCGTGAATACGGGCGGCACCAGTACCGCCATCGAAGCCGCTCAATGTGATGATATCCGCACCAGCTTTTGCGATACCGACTGCGATCGTACCGATATTCGGAACAACAGGGACCTTAACGGCAACGCGTGCCTGGTCATTGGCTGTTTTCAACTCATGGATCATTTGCGCAAGGTCTTCGATTGAATAGATATCATGGTTGTTTGATGGTGAAATCAAATCTGACCCAATCGTGGCATTCCTTGCTTCCGCGATTTTAGCCGTAACCTTCGAACCAGGAAGGTGTCCGCCTTCACCAGGCTTTGCGCCCTGGCCAATCTTGATTTCCAGAAGGTTGGAGGAGTTCAGTAATTCAGCATTCACACCGAAACGTCCTGAAGCCACCTGTTGGCCGCGAGTGCGCGGGTACTTGCCAAGCATATCCTTTATTTCGCCGCCCTCGCCGTTCATGCTGACCATGTTAAGACGGTCGGCACCTTCAGCATAAGCGCGGAAAGCAATTTCATTTTGTGAACCGAATGACATCGATGCGATGACGAACGGCAGGCTGTGGTCGCCAACACCAATTTCAACTTCCTCCGGTGAAACTCCTGAATCACCCTTCTTCAATCCAGTCAAATGACGGATGGTTGTCGGGTTGCTGTCTTCCTGCTCGGAAATTTTCTCGCGGTAAACGCTGTAATCTCCTGTGGAAGCAACCTCGCCAATCGCCTTCCAGATACGAGGGAAGAGGTGGAAGGTTTTGCCGATTCGTTCTTTTTCATTCTGGAAATCTTCTGCTCTTTTTAATGCATCTTCTTTCATTGCTTCGAAACTGTATGCAAGTTCATTGGAACCAAAGAAGTTCACGATCACCAAATAATCTGCTACTTCATCATTCAGGCCAATCGCCGAGAACAAACGTCCGTATCCCCGCAATTCATGGATACCAATAGTAGAAATTACTTTCTCAAGACCCTTTGTCAAGGCACTATATAGGTTAACGAGCGGCTTAACGGACTCATCAAGCACTGTCATGAACATATAGTACGGGCTGACTGCATCGGCACCAAGGCCAAGGGCAACAATGATATCATGCAGCGATCTTAACGAAGCAGAACGCAGCAGGAGTGAGCAGTCGCGGCGCAACCCTTCTTTTACAAGAGCCTGATCAATCGCCGAAACGACAAGGTGCGGATCTAGCCACAGTGCATTTTCCTGATGGGACATTGCGTCGTCAAGCACAAGCAGTGTTTTGCCATCCCTAACAGCAGCAATTGCCTCAACAGCAAGCCTTTCAAGGGCTTCTTTAACGGTTTCATCATTGTGGAAGACCGTTTCGAGATACGCTGCAAGTTTATCATCCTGGTAGCACTGAATGACCTGGTCCATGCTTGGCTGGCCAGTTTCCAATGAAACCTCGTAGCCCGCCTTTCCTTCTACCAAAAGAGGCGTGATCAATTCTACGACTTTACCTGTCTCCGATTTGCCGAAAAGGGTAGGACGCTTGCCGAGAACAGTCCGTGTTGAGAAATGTTCAGCTTCACGGTCGCGGTCTATAGCGGGATTCGTTACGACAGCAACACTTTCTTTGATGAAATCTGCGATATTCTTTCGTTCTGGATTCATCGCAGCAAGCGGCGCGTCGTGTCCGAGCGAGCGGATTGGCTCTGCGCCCTTTTCAGCCATCTGTTCGACAAGCTGAACATGGTCACGCTCCCAGCCAAATGCTTTATATTGTCCGTTATGGATTTTATCCGGATATGTCATTGTAACCGTCTTGCCAAGCTGTGGGCCCCCTAGGCGATGGCGGGCTTCCTGGAAAGCAAGGCGCTCTGAAAAACGCTTGAATACTTCACCCTGGAATTGTTCCATTTCAAATACTTCAATTGTGTCACCATTCCATTTCAGGCCGACCTTCTCGCCTGGTGCAAGAGGTTTTGGTTCACCTGTATACTCGGTTGACGGGATGATTCCCGGCTCTGATGAAAATAGGTATGAGCTTTCTGTGTCTACCATCCAAAGCGGGCGGAGGCCCAGTGCGTCTACACTGAATACCGCTTCATCAGCAAAGCGTGAAATGATGCCAGCAGGTCCCTGGGCGAAATGGCCCCATGCTTCGCGTATATAAGTATATAAATCTTGCAAATGTTCCGGATAAGCTTTGATTTCATTGATGATTGGCGGGAACATCATGTCCATTGCCTCAAATAAAGAATAACCATCACGACAAATAAACGTTTCAATTGTCCGGCTGAGATCCTGTGAGTCACTTCCGTCTTTTACAAGCGGCACATTGACCATGCGCGCTTCATCGCGAAGTCTAGCGATTGTATTGATTTCACCGTTATGGCCAAGGACGCTGAACGGCTGGACACGGAAAAAGCTTGATAGAGTATTAGTTGAATAGCGATTGTGTCCAAGTGTCATGGTGGATGCCACCAGCGGGCTGGCCAGGTCATGATAGTATTTAGGAAGAATGTCTCCTGCGCCCATTACCTTATAAACAGCATGGTATTGGCTAAGGGAGGCCACATGAACCTGATCGTTTTTTTCAAAATCTACGATCATATCAAACAATTTGCCGGAAAGCTCCTGACCTGCTTGGTCTGCAAGGCAAGCGAACTGCCAGAATACAGGGTTTTCCTGAATCGCAATCGGTCCGAGCGCACCAGAATCAGTGACTTCGACTGATGAAAAAATCAGCTCCATATTCTGTTCTGCTAGCTTTGCCTCAAGCTCATCCTGAATTGCCTTTGCCTGCTCCGTCCTTGTGATAAAAACATGTCCGACCACAAAGTTTTCTTTGTCGACGGCATTAGCTTCTGCACCTGCTGCTGCAAGCTTTTCCTTCCAGAGAGTGCGTGGAATGTCAATGTGCACGCCAACGCCATCACCTTCGCCATTGATAAAACCAGCACGGTGGTTCATCGTGACCAGGCCGTTGATACAGTGGAAAATATTCTCGCGCGTAGGGGTTTTCTTCTTTTCAATGCTGGCAACGATTCCGCATGCATCATGTTCGAATCTTGAAAAGTCTTTAAATTGGGAAGGGTTCCATTGTGTTGTCATAAAAATCGGCTTATAAAGGGTTCCTTTAAGCCGGTTCACCTCCTGAAAAAATAATCTATAACTTGTCGTTTGATAGCTTGGTACATGAGGGTATAACCTTAGACGGGAATTTAAAGCAGGGATTTAAAGCGGCCACTTGAATGGCAATCTTAAAATATTAATAGCAATCATATCATAAGAATTTTCAGAAATCAATTAATTATACATTAGTTTGGATGAAGGATTCTCGCGAATGGGGAGATGGGAATAAAACACTCCTTTAAATGTAAACGTTTTCATTTCGAATGATAAAAATAACAGACATCAAACTGATGCCTGTTATGTATAAAAAACTGTATATTTATTCATTGGCCATTGAATAAAATGTCTGGTCAACAGCATGAAGGGTTGCCTCGATGTCTTCCCTTGAATGGGCAATTGTCACGAACCATGCCTCATATTTGGAAGGAGCAATGTTGATTCCTTGTTCAAGCATCAGGTTGAAGAAGCGCGCAAACATTTCGCCATCAGTGTTCTCTGCCTGCTCATAATTCTCGATTTTTTCAGTTGTAAAGTAGATGGTCAATGCACCCTTCAGACGGTTAATCGTGATAGGAATGCCATGCTTGCTTGCTGAAGCAGTGATTCCTTCTTCGAGCATCGTACCGAGCTGGTCCAGATACTCATAGACACCGTCCTGTTTCAATACTTCCAGGCATGCGATGCCTGAGAGGATGGAAGCCGGATTTCCAGCCATTGTACCAGCCTGATAAGCAGGACCAAGCGGTGCCACCTGTTCCATGATTTCTGCACGTCCTCCATAAGCGCCGATTGGCAGGCCGCCGCCAATGATTTTGCCCATAGCCGTCAAGTCTGGCGTAATACCCAGCAAGTCCTGTGCTCCGCCATACATGAAACGGAAAGCAGTGATGACCTCATCGAAAATGATCAGCGAGCCAGCCTGATGGGTAAGCTCCTTCACTTCTTCTAAAAAGCCAGGTTTAGGCTCAACAATTCCGAAGTTGCCGACAATCGGCTCCACAAGTACCGCTGCAATCTGGTCGCCCCATTTTTCAAGAGCTTCCTTGAAAGGTCCAATATCATTGAATGGCACCGTGATGACTTCCTGGGCAATGCTCTTTGGAACTCCCGCCGAGTCTGGAGTCCCAAGAGTGGATGGTCCGGAGCCTGCAGCAACCAGAACCAGGTCAGAGTGTCCATGGTAACAGCCTGCAAATTTGATGATTTTATCCCTGCCCGTATATGCTCGAGCAACACGGATGGTTGTCATAACCGCCTCTGTACCGGAGTTGACAAAGCGGACTTTATCAAGCGCTGGCATAGCTTCCTTAAGCATTTTGGCGAATTTGACTTCATGTGGGGTCGGCGTGCCGTATAGGACACCTGTTTCTGCGGCCCTTTTGATCGCTTCTGTAATATGCGGGTGAGCATGTCCGGTAATGATCGGGCCATATGCCGCTAAATAATCGATATATTGATTGCCATCCACATCCCAGAAGTAAGCTCCCTGGGCACGCTCCATCACGATAGGGGCTCCGCCGCCCACCGCCTTGTACGAACGGGATGGGCTATTGACACCGCCTACGATAAGTTCAAGAGCTTCACTATGTATCCGCTCGGAATTCGTTCTTTGCATCGTAAAACCTCCTACTATATAACTGCTTTTCTATTTTATCATTATTTCTCGTTTTTACAGATTGTTTCACTTTTCGTTCATTTTCAGCGAAAAAAGAAGCCCGAAAGCAGTGAACTACTTTTCGAGCTTAGGCGGCCAGAAAAAGGCCTTTTTGTATTTGTTATAGTGAACGAGCGGTTGTTGTTCCAGCAGGTCTTGATTGATAAAAGGAATGAGCAGCTCTTGGGTGATCTCTGCACTTGCCTGCTGAAGCTCCCATTTTGTATGGTGGATATCCCCACGAACCAGTTTGCTGCTGCGTTTTGTCCACAGACAATATCTTTCTGTTAGCCAATGTTCCAACGTCCCTGGTTTTGCGGAAAATACCTGAGTTTCTGGTATATATCGCAGCTCCATTTTTGCGTTTCCGCCATCAGCCTGTACACGTCTGGAAATCATCTCAAATTGGTTCTTTTCCTGAAAGCTGATGTTTGCTTGTTTATAGTTTAGGCCGAAAACTGCCTTTGCTCCAAGAACTGCAAGTAAGTGATTGGCATCCAGCAAAAAGAAATAGACACCAGTCCTGCCGCCGTATTTTACATATGTCCTCACATTTACCTCTAGGTAAGAACTAACGCCCGGAATGGATGGAGTAAACCTTCCACGGGTATTCTTAACCTGGAAAGGGACAATTCCAATCCATGCGCTGCCGTCAAAAGTGTCAATCTCAAGCTCTTGAGGAACATGCTCCCTTAATGAAGCGGCAGGCACTGGCCAGTGAACAAATAAGGTGTGATGCCATTCCTGTGTCATGACCCATTTCATATCCGGCAAAGGATAGGGGCGGTGGCTCTGGACCAGCAATTCCTTTTCCATTTGATACTCCTCCTTTTTGTGGTTAAAATACCCTTCAACAGCCAGGAGTAATCAGGCATAGCATTTGTTTTAGCCAGAAGGATTGGCTAAACTGTTTGAGTGACCAAAGGAGGAAATATTCATGAACGCGATTGAAGTGAACGGGTTGCGGAAGGAATTCAAGGCTTATTCAAGCCGTTCCGGATTATCGGGAGCCTTCCGTGATCTTTTTACACGTAATTATAAAATCGTTCCTGCAGTGAACGATATCAATTTTAACGTCAAACAGGGAGAAATGGTCGGTTACATCGGCGAAAATGGAGCCGGGAAATCGACAACCATCAAAATGTTGACCGGGATTCTGACCCCGACTTCAGGGAGTGTCATCGTCAATGGCATGAATCCTCACAAGGAAAGGGAAAGATTCGTCCAGACGATTGGGGTCGTATTCGGCCAGCGTTCTCAGCTCTGGTGGGACATCGCTGTCCAGGAATCGTTCCGTTTGTTGAAGAAGGTCTATAAAGTCTCAGACGCTCAATATAATGAGCATATGGATCATGTAATCAAGACACTTGATCTGGAGCCGTTGCTAGATAAGCCTGTAAGAAAGCTGTCGCTTGGCCAGAGAATGCGCTGTGAGCTTGCTGCCGCGCTGATCCATAACCCTCCGCTCCTTTTCCTTGATGAACCGACAATTGGTTTGGATGTGCTTGTGAAATTAAAAATCAGAGAGTTTTTGAAGGAAATCAATGAAAAGTACAATACGACGATCCTTCTCACGACTCATGACCTTACCGATATCGAAGCATTATGTGAGCGGGTCGTCATGCTTGATGAAGGAAACATCATCTATGATGGCGCGTTGAAAAACCTGAAGGAAACGTGGGGCGAAGGGAAGGAAATCAGCTTTGAGTTCCTTGAAAAAGCCGACGTCAGCCGTCTGGAGACTTTGACAGGTGACCTTGATATCAAGTGGGAGCTGGATGAAAGAAAACAGATTTTCACTGCGGTGACAGGGGACGATGAGGAAACGGTATCGCAGGTAATCGCACGTACAGTTGCCGCCTATAAGGTTAGGGATGTAAAAATCAATGAGCCTTCCACAGAAGAAATCATCCGCAATATCTATGATAAAGGGATGACAAAGCATGGATAAATATATCGAAATGATTCGCATCCGATTTTTGATGATGTTGGCGTACAGGACCAATTATTATACAGGGATCTTGATTTACAGCATCAATATCGGAGCTTACTACTTTCTTTGGAATGCGATTTACGGCGGGAAAAGTGAAATCGAAGGCTTGAGTGCGGTCCAAATGACGACATATGTGGCGGTTGCCTGGATGGCAAGGGCGTTTTATTTTAACAATATCGACCGGGAAATGGCGACCGAAATCAAGGAAGGCAAGGTTGCCGTCGAGTTGATCAGGCCATATAACTATCTCGGAATGAAAACGATGCAGGGACTGGGCGAAGGCATATTCAGACTGTTCTTCTTCTCGGTGCCAGGCATGGTCATTGTTTCCTTGATTTTCCCTATGGAGTTTTCAGCAGATGCGGCGACCTGGGGATTTTTCATGATTTCGATTGTGCTCAGCTTTCTCATCAACACACAATTGAACCTGCTGACGGGAATTACCACTTTCTTTCTATATAATAATACAGGCCTGATCCGAGCCAAGCGTGTACTGATTGACTTGTTTTCAGGATTGCTCCTGCCGATCAGTTTTTTTCCTGGATGGGCACAGGATATCATGCGCTTCCTTCCGTTCCAGGGCATCAGTTATATTCCAAGCATGATTTTTACCAATGGATTTACTGGAAGCCAGGCAGTTGAAGGGCTTCTGCTCCAGACTGCATGGGTTTTAATACTGGTGCTCCCGATCCAGATTCTATGGTCCGTTGCTAAAAAACAACTGATCATACAGGGAGGGTGACGAATGTTTTACATCAGCATGTTTTTTCAATATGTCGCCCAGTATATGAAGACTAGGCTCGAATACCGGGCAGATTTGATTGTTGAGATCTTTTCAGATTTATTGTTCCAGGCTGTCAACCTGATTTTTATCCTGGTGGTATTCGATCATACCGAATTCCTGAACGGCTGGAGCAGGGATGAAATCATCTTTATTTACGGTTTTTTCCTTGTGCCTTATGCCCTGTTCTCCGCTTTTTTCAATATTTGGGATTTCAATGAACGGTATATTGTAAAAGGTGAGCTGGACAGGATTCTGACAAGACCGATTCATAGCTTGTTCCAGATCATTCTCGAAAGGATGGAGCTGGAGTCATTGTTCGGGGCCGTAACCGGACTGGCTGTCATGTTTTATGCCGGTAGCCGGCTTGGTCTTGAGATGAGCTGGTCAGATCCTTTCCTGTTCATTTTATTCGTCCTGGGCGGGGTTCTTGTATACGCCGGCATATTCGTGATGATTGCCTGCATCAGCTTCTGGGCAGATGCTCGGACCTCGATCATGCCGATGATGTACAATATTGGCAACTATGGACGCTACCCGGTAGATATCTATAACAAGGCAATCCGGTTTGTATTGACCTGGATTTTGCCATTCGCTTTCGTCGGCGTCTATCCGGCAGCTTACTTCCTGGGCCGCGATGAGTGGTACGGTTACTCATTTTTGACACCAGTGATCGGGCTTGTGTTTTTCAGCCTGTCTGTTTTCATCTGGAATGAAGGCGTGAAAAGATACCGGGGAGCCGGGAATTGAATAGTTTGATATCAAGCTGCGGCCGAGTGTAGGCCGTGGTTTTTTGTTTTGTGGGTAGTACCCGAATTTATTAGCTGATGGATACGTGAAACGGGCTTGTAGTGGGGAAAGCGCTATCCATGGGCTTGATGGAGACACATTTGGGGCCACTCGAAGGAAAAAACGTTATCCATGGGCCCGATGGAGACAGGAAAAGAGGGAATCAGTAGAAAAAGCGCTATCCACAGGCTTGATGGAGACACGAAAAAGAGCCACGCGAAGGAATAGCACTATCCATAAGCTTGATCGAGGCTGGATCAAACAATCCCTCGGCATTATTGAAGGACTTGCTTGCATACTCGATATTTCACCAGCGTATAGTGAAGGGAGAGAAGCAGGAAATGAGGCTTGCGCATGCAATTTTACATTTCGGTCATTTTAATCATTTTAGCGATATTTTTGAGTCTGAGAACATTATTTATTCCTCACAAGATAAAAGGTAAACAGGTCTCGTTCGAGAATTTCGTTACACTTGCCCTGATTTACGCTACGGTAATGGGGGCATTTGGGCTATTGTATTATTTACTGGACCTGAAAGGGATTTGGGTGCTGTCCGATGTGAGCATGCGCCCGAGCACCTCTTCATATGAAAGGATGTCAACGAGTATGTACTTCAGTGCTATTACGTTATTTTCCGTGGGCTATGGCGATATAGCACCGGTTGGAATAGGGAGGGGAATCGCTGTTTTGGAAGCACTCATTGGCTACACGATTCCAGCCGCCTTTGTCACAAGGGCGGTGTTTGACCAGAAAAGATCTTAAGGGTCATCAAATTCTGTCTTATTTGTATTCCGGGCTCAAATTAGTTACGCTAATAAAAATAGAACTAATTTTGGAGGGATACATTATGACACTAGAACTTGGAGGAAAAGCACCGGCATTTGAACTGCCGGCCAGCAATGGGGAAACCGTCAAGCTATCTGATTATGCAGGAAAAAATGTGGTCCTTTATTTTTACCCAAAGGATATGACTCCTGGCTGCACAACGGAAGCATGTGATTTCAGGGATCACCATGAGAGTTTTGAAGGAGTGGACGCAGTTATTCTTGGAGTGAGTCCCGACCCAATCAACCGCCATGAAAAATTCATCGAAAAGCACGGTCTGCCATTCTTGCTTTTGGCTGATGAAGACCACAAAACTGCCGAGGATTATGGAGTTTGGAAGCTGAAGAAGAACTTTGGCAAGGAATACATGGGAATTGAGCGTTCAACCTTCATCATTGATAAGAATGGCAATCTCGTAAAGGAATGGAGAAAAGTAAAAGTGAAAGGCCATGTTGAGGAGGCCCTTGAATATATAAAAGAAAATCTTTAATCAAAGGACAGCCGGGAGAAAGGCTGTCTTTTTGCTGATTTGGCTAAATCTATAAGCTATAATAGGGTATGATAATAAAAAACTATGACCAGTCAGTCATTCTTATTTTTTTAAGTTGGGGAGGCTTTAAGAGTGAAGGAAAAGGAAAAAGCAATCATCGAAGCAGCGATCAAGCTTTATGCGACTAAAGGATTTGCATCCACTTCGATCCAGGAAATTGTTTCGGAAAGCGGGATCTCCAAGGGAGCATTCTATTTATACTTTAAATCAAAGGATGCTTTGTTGATCGCGATTCTTGAATATTATTTTGATTATATACAAAGGAAGCTTGAAGCGTATGAGCAAAAGCAGCTGCCTCCTAGGGAAAAGTTTTCATTACAGCTGGCTGCGTTATTCAATACAATGCTTGAGCATAAAGAGTTCATCATCATGCAATCTAGGGAACAGGCAATTCCGCTGAATGAAGAGGTAAAGGACTTGATGATCCGCAAGTATTATGAAGCCCAAATGTATTATCAAAGAAGCCTTCGTGCTATATATGGACCCAAAGCTGAACCGCATCTTTGGGATTTGGCTCTCATGCTAGAAGGGTTCTTTAACTCATATGTGAAGCTGCTGATTTTTAATCCTGAGGGCTTCAGGATTGATGAATTAGTGGAATATTTACTAAGAAGAGTCGATTCATTAGTGGATGGCCTGGAAGGAGAGGAACCGGTAGCCTCCGAAGAAAAAGTCCAGGAACTTATAAATAAAACAAAGGCGTTCTTCCTGGCGGATGCCCAGGGTATTAAAACGATCCTCAAAAAAATGAAACATACGATCTCCAATCTGGAAAATACCGAAGATTTGAATGTTTCACTGGAAGTGCTTGAAAGTGAAGTGGAAAGGGAATCGCCGCGTATTCCAGTGATCCAGGGGATGTTATCAAACTTCAAGGATGAACAATCGCTGGATGCCTACCGGGAGGCCATTGCAGAGTTTTATGGTCTGAAATGATAAAATTAACCGCCTATTTTTATCAATACAGGCTTCTGTCCATTCATTTTAGCTCTAACTGAATATCATTGTATTAGGGCATACCTCCTCAAACGATTTAGCGGGCTACAATAGCCCGCCTTTTTTTTATTGTAACTAAATGCTTGTAAGTTGTTTAATAGAGTGAAAATTTATACAATTATTTATATGACAATAGAACGAAGGGTTTGGTCTATATGAAAATTTACTCCTCTATTCTGCCTGCTGAGGCTTTGCAGGATGATGTGAAAAAGGAATTTCCGCAAGTCAGCTTTGAGTTTCAGAAAGGGATAAAGGAAGATCTATTTTTGGAAGCTGAAATCTGTCTTACATACGGTGAGGATTTAACTGAAGAACTTATATACAAGGCAGACAAATTGAAATGGATCATGGTCATGTCAGCCGGACTGGATCGGATGCCATTCGCGGCCTGCAAAAAGCGCGGGATTTTGGTTACTAATGTCAGGGGGATCCATAAAATCCCGATGGCTGAATTTACAATTGGCATGATGCTGCAGCATGTAAAGCAAATGAAATCCCTTTTGGCAAATGAACAGACCAGGACATGGGAGCGGAAATTGCCGATGGGAGAATTATACGGCAAGACATTGCTCATTCTAGGTATAGGTGCTATTGGCGGAGAAGTGGCGAGACTGGCGAAAGCTTTTAATATGAAAACAATTGGTGTGAATCGGAGTGGGCGTGAAGCCGAATGGGCTGACGAAATATTCACGATGGAAAACTATCGAGGGGCCTTGCCTCAAGCAGATTTCATTGTCTCAGTATTGCCAAGCACAAGCGAAACAAAGCATTTTCTGGATCTCAGCGATTTTGACATGATGAAGGAAACAGCGGTGTTCATCAATATTGGCCGCGGTGATTTGGTCACGGATGAGGTTTTAATTGCTTCGCTTCAGGAAAATAAGATAGCACACGCGTACTTGGATGTATTTTATGAAGAACCGCTGGAAGAAAGCCACCCATTCTGGACGATGGATAATGTAACGGTAACGCCGCATATTTCAAGTCTTACGAAAAATTATCTGCCACGCTCTTTTGAAATTTTTAAACATAATCTGCATACATATATTAAAAATGGATCGGATTATTTCAATGTAATTGACATGGACAGGGGGTACTAGGGGATGAAGATTTATACGAAGACTGGGGACAAGGGAACAACGTCCCTTATTTATGGAACAAGGGTAGCTAAGAATGATAAACGTGTAGAAGCTTATGGTACATGTGATGAAACGAATTCAATGATTGGGCTGGCTTTAAGTTATTTGAACGGTGAATATTTCAGCGGCAAAGAAGATATGCAGGAAATATTCCATAAAATCCAGACAGCATTGTTCCATGTCGGTGCTGAACTTGCTACACCTTCAGGGAAAAATGTAAAGTGGACTCTTGAGGAAAAAGACATCAAAGAGCTAGAGGCGAAGATTGATGCCTGGGATGCAGCTCTTCCGCAATTGTCGAACTTTATTCTCCCTGGAGGACATCAGGCCGGAGCGGCTTTGCATGTAGCAAGGACTGTAGCAAGAAGGGCAGAACGACAGGCTGTTGAACTGGGCGAAGAGGTTAACCCGCTTGTCCTCTCCTATTTAAATCGACTCTCTGACTTCCTGTTTGTTGCAGCGAGATATGTGAACATGCATCTGGGGTCAAAGGAACAAACTTTGCACCAGGATTAAACAACTGCAGCATTTGTGTATGTTTGTGAAGTAGCAATATTGACAAAAGTGGAATGAAATTAGTACACTATTTATAAATATTATAAAATAAGAATTATAATCTAAAGTAAAGTGAGGTGCATGGCGGTGGTACAGAGTCAGTTAAAAGAAGCCCTGGATACCTTGAAGGATACAGGAGTCCGTATTACTCCGCAACGTCATGCGATACTCGAATTTTTAATAAACTCAATGTCGCACCCTACAGCTGATGAGATATATAAAGCGCTTGAAGGAAAATTCCCGAACATGAGCGTAGCGACAGTTTATAACAATTTGAGAGTATTCCGTGAAGTTGGATTGGTAAAGGAACTGACATATGGAGATGCTTCAAGTCGTTTTGACTTTGTGACTTCCCATCATTATCACGTTATTTGTGACAAATGCGGGAAGATCGTCGACTTCCATTACCCAGGACTTGACGAGGTTGAACACCTGGCTTCCCATGTAACGGGTTTTAAAGTCGGTAACCATAGAATGGAGATTTACGGCACTTGTCCGGATTGCTCCGCGAAGGAAGCTCATTAAACTAACACTGATGGCAAAAGCTATCAGTTTCTTTTTTTAGATCATTGAGCAGGCCGGCTAGGGTTCTTTTCGAAGGATTTCTGAATAAAGATTGCATTTATTGATTGAGAAAGCAACAAAGTTGCGAAAAGAGCCATATAAATAGAACTCGGCTTCCGCCGAGTTCTATTTTTTTTGCTTTCGGTTGTATTGTTCATCAAACTCTTTGCCCTCAAGAGATGGGTCTAGAGTTAACGGTTCATTGCAGTACATGCATATATCTACACGGCCGAGCATTTTGGTCTGTTTGCCACAGTTAGGGCAGACTACTTGGACTGTTTTAGTCGATAACATTCCAATCCAAAAATAAACAACAGTGCTAGCAATGATGAAAAGCAATCCAAGGATCATGAAAATGGTCATGACCAATGGGGAGTTCCGAAAGAAAATGCCTGCGTACATTACGATGAAGCCAATGAAAATCAGGCTCAGCGCAAAGGTGCGGATTTTATTTATTTTATTAGAATACTTAGCCATGGAATTTTCCCTCCCTAAAATCTAACTATATCATATCTTATACGCCAAGGTAATCATAAAAAAGTCTAAACTCATGTCGAAAATTGTCTAGAGAAAATGCAGGAGATCTTATATAATTGTCGAACATATATGCTAACAAACAAATGGAGGAGTTTATTATGGAGGATATCCTTCGTTCGATTTATCAAGAACGTGCAAGCCATCCTAATACTGTAGGAGTAGTGGTGGTCGAGAAGAGGCAAAAAGCCCTCGCCGCCACTGATACTTTTGATGTTATCCTGCTTATTATAGTAAAAGAAAATAATGATCCCGTCTTTGTAAAACATTATTCTTATGAAGATAAAAAAGCAGCGATGCATATAGTGACAGAAAAGCAAATCAATGATTGGCTGTTAATAGGAAATAACAAAAAAATATTTGATTGGCTGTACAACGGGAAGATCGTTTTTGACCGGAATGAACGGATTGCCAGTCTAAAACACGAACTCAGGGAGTTTCCTTTCTTTGGCCGAAAGATTAAGATGGGGATCGAGTTTGCGAAATTAATCAGAAGGTATTCTGATGGGAAAGTACTCTTTGACAACTTCAACTATCTGGATGCTTATAATCATGTGGTCCATTCGCTGCATCACCTGGCAAGGTTAGCGGTCATCGAAAACGGGTTCCATCCAGAAGTCACTGTGTGGCATCAGGTCAAACAGATTGAACCGGAAATATACAAATTATATGAAGAGTTGATTTGCAGTGAGGAGTCCATCGAAAAGCGGCTGGAGCTATTATTCCTGGCCAGTGAATTCCTGATTCATAAAAGAACGAAGGTCGGGTGCCAGCATTTGCTTGAGGTGATGGAGAGTAATGAACATTGGTCATTCAATGAATTGATGTCACATCCTGAGTTGGCACCCTACTCTGTAGACCTTGGTATTCTTGTGGAATATTTAATAGAAAAGAAAATCCTTGATGTAGTCAAAGTCGAAACAAAAGGCCAAGGCATTTTCCACAGATATTATCAATCTACAGAAAAATTATCCTAAAAAAATAAAAAACCTATTGACCATTTAAAAAATACTTGGTATATTAATAACCGTCGCTGCGGAACACAGCAAAAACATTTTCGCGGCAGACGGTTGAAAACTTAAAGTGCTTTTCGGTCGATAACATTTCTTTTTAAAAAGTTATTGACAGAACAAACGCCGGATGTTATATTAGTAAAGTCGCTTCTAGGCGATATGCTAACTAACTTGCTCTTTGAAAACTAAACAAACAAGCGTCAACAAACAATAAATGATCATGTTTCTTCTATAAGAACATGAGCCAACGTTTTAACTTATGAGCTAACTCATAACTCTTTTTTGGAGAGTTTGATCCTGGCTTATG